>NZ_SMJX01000090.1 GCF_004348535.1 Actinomadura sp. KC216 | reverse complement strand
GGCGCGGGCTGGGACGGGGTCGCCGGGGCGGTCCGCGGTGTCGGCTTGCCGCCGCCCGTGGCGAAGTCGTAGCCGCACGCCTCGCAGAAGCGGTCGCTGCCGGGCGTCCCGCAGTCGGGGCACGGCGTCGGGCCGCCGCCCTGGCCTCGTCCGCCGCCCGGTGAGGTCGGCAGGCCCTGCGTGCCCAGCGGGCCGGACGCGCCCCCGCCGGACGCCGAGGCGCCGGACGCGGAGGCGGGCGACGACGGTTCGATGCGCTCGCCGCAGACGTCGCAGTAGTCGGACGCCTGCGAGGTGTGTCCGTTGGGGCAGCTCGCCATGCTCAGCCCTCGCCCCGGCGGGTGGTGACCGTCTCGTCCTTGCGCGTCCGGACGGTCTTGCTGGAGCGGGTGTCGAGCTCCATCTCGTGGGCCTTGTCGACGTCGCGCTTCAGCCGGACGGTGCCGGTCGCCTCGTCGACGACGTCCACGACGCGGCGCAGCATCGAGGTGATCTCGTCGTTCCCGGCCTCGTTCGCGAGCACCACGGCCCGGCCGAGCCGCGCGGTCGCGGTGTCGAAGTCGCCTTCCTTGCGGGCCTGCAGCCCCTCCTGGATGGCGGCGGCGAGCTCGGCCTGCCCGGTGTAGTGCGCCACCCGAGCGTTGATCCTGGTGGACTGCGCCTCGTCGTCCGTCCACTGCGCCAGGACGTTCCCGCTTGCCAGGACCTGCGCCTCCTCACCGGGCGCGCCCGGGACGACGAGCTTCACCCACGCGGCGCGCAGTTCCTTGCCGACCTCGCCGGGCGGCACCTCCACGCAGATGTGGTAGTCGCGGCTCTCCGCGCCCCACGCGCCGAGCGGGTAGTCCCCGGCCTGCGGCGCCGACTCGACGCGCTTGCCGGTGAGGTCCTCCACCGACGGCAGGACCTGCTTGACGAACCGGAGCCTCGCCGTCTGCGGCGTCCACACGCGCAGCGCGACGTCGGCGACGGACTTGCCCATCGCCGCCTCCGTCATCGCCCGGAAGTCGGCCTCCAGACCGGCCGGGTCGGCGACGATGTCGACGCTGCCGAGCAGCGCGGAGGCGATCTTGCGCAGCTCGGCGACCTCCCAGTCGGTGCCGACGCCGCGGCAGTCGCACACGAACCGGCCGTCGCAGCGGAACAGGACGGCGTCGAGCTCCTCGGCCGTCTCGTGCTGGTTCTTGCCGTCGGTCAGCAGGATCGCGTGCCGGAGGCCGCCCTGCGCCTGGTCGAACAGCTCGTCGGCGAGCCGCAGCCAGGAACCGATCGCGGTGCCGCCGGACGCCTTCAGCTTGTTCAGCGCCACCTTGGCCTGCTCCCGGCTCTGCGGGGAAGCCGCGACCAGGCCGGGCTGCGCCGGGAACACCATCTTCGCGGTGTTGGAGCCGGAGATCACCGCGAACTCGACGCCGTCGCGCAGCGTGTCGATCGCGACCTTCGCCGCCTTGACCGCCGCGCGCAGCTTCGTCTCGGGATAGGACATCGACCCGGAGGTGTCGATGATGATGACCTCGGACGCTTTGGTCGACGGCGGGACCGCCGCCGCGGCCCCCTCGGCCGCCGTCGCCTCCACGGACACGATGGCGTGCACCTCGCGGCCGCCCTCGGGCAGGAACTTGTTCTGGTCGATCTTGACGGTGAATTGCGGCTGCTCGCTCATCGGGGCTGCTCCGTGCTCTGCGTCGTGCCTTCGTGGATGCGGCTCTGCGGGGCGGCGGCGGGGGACGGAAGCGGGATGACGGCGACCGTGATGTTGTCGCGGCCGCCCGCGTCGAGGGCGTGGCGGACCAGCGCCCGCGCGACGCCGAGCGGATCGGCGGACGGGTCGTGGCCTGGTCCGGGCGCGGCTCCGCCCGGGGGCGCCTGGTCGTCGGGTCCGGCGGTGAGGAGCGCCGCGAGGTCTCCTGCCGCCGGGAAGTAGTTCCACAGGCCGTCGCTGCACACCAGCAGCGTGCCGGGGCCCGCCGGGCGGAACGAGGCGACGTGCGGGCCGACCTCCCCGGCGTCCGCGCCCAGCCAGGCCGTGATGACGTGCGCGTTCGGGTGCGCCTCCGCCTCCGCCTCGGTCAGCGAGCCCTCGGCGACCATGAACGCGGCCCACGAGTCGTCCTCGGTGAGCCTGCGGGACGGGCCGAGCTCGGCCATGTCGCCGGTGCTGACCTCCTCGTCCGGGAGCGCCGGGTCGGGGGTGCCGCCTTGGCCCTCGCCTTCGCCCTCGCCTGCCGCTTCGCCCTCGCCGGACTCGACGGAGCCGTCCGCGGACAGCCAGTAGGCGCGGCTGTCGCCGATCCACCCGACCGTGATCCCCGTGCCGCGCGTCACCGCGGACACGTAGGTGCACGACGGCGCGTCCGTCGGCGACGTGGCCAGCGCGGCGACGGCCGCGGCGGCCCTGAGGGCGGCGGCGCGGGTGGCGGCCTCCGGGTCCTCACCTGCGTCGAGGAGCGCGACCAGCTCCGCGGCGCCCGTCTCGGCGGCGGTGCGGGACGCGTCCTCGGGACGCTGCGAGGAGCCGACGCCGTCCGACACCACGGCCGCGATCCCGGCGGAGTGGGCGGCGATGGCGAGCGCGTCCTCGTTGCGGCTGTAGCGCCGCCCGCGGTCGCTCGCCCCCGCCGCCATCACCGGCCGCGTCCCGTTGTGGACGCCGGCCCCCGCCCCGGTCGCGGGGATCTCGATCTCGACGTGGTCGCGCTCGGCGGGCTGGCGCAGGCCGCAGGACTCGCAGTAGCCGTCCGCGTCGATCGCCGTCCCGGCGCACCCCGCGCACGGGCCCGCGGGCGCCGGGCCGGGCTCGGGCGGCGAGGAGGCCGCGGGCTGCCCGATCGTCGCGTCCGGACGCCCCGCAGCGGTGGCCTCGGCGGGCGGGGCGTCGGCGAGGCGGTGCCCGCACTCCTCGCAGAAGACCTCGCCCGGGTAGACGATCTCGCCGCACACCGGGCAGGACGGCTCCGCGGCCTTCGCCGCGTGCTGGTCGCCGGTCACAGCAGCGTCCTCGGGCGGACGGCGTTGGCGGAGTCGACGAGCCGCCGGCACTCGTCCCGGTCCCGGGTGCGCCGCGCCAGCTCGCGGTAGGTCCGCTCCAGCAGGCGGCGCAGCTGCGGCTCCGCGAGCGGGGTGCCGAGGACGGACCCGCCCCGCGTCCCGCCCGCCGCGCCCGGCCCGTCGAGGAGCCAGTCGAGCGCGGCCTCCAGCACCTCGGCGGCGAGGCGGTCGCGGCGCTCCCCGTCCAGGTCGAGGGCGGTGAGGCGGTCACCGGCCGCGACCAGCTCGGCCGCCGAGAGCTCCGCGGGCGCCCGCCCGCGCACCGCCGTCGCGACCGCCGCCACCTGCGCGGGCAGGTACCGGATCGATATCTTCGGCACCGAGTCCAGCGCGGCGACGGCGGCGGCCCGGTCGCCCGCCGCCAGATGGACGCGGGCGAGGCCGAACGCGGCGTTGATGTAGCTCTGGTCGGTGCGCCACACCGTCTCGTACAGGCGGACGGCCTCGTGCGGCGCCGTCCGCTCACGGCAGTAGGCGAGGGCCAGCTTGGGCGCGGCCTCGCCCGGCAGCAGCCCGTACAGGCGGTCGAACCAGGGCTCGGCCTCGGCGACCCGGCCCTGCGCGAGGAGCCCGACGGCGCGGTACCAGTCGACCCGCCAGTCGCCGGGACGTTCGGCGTCCAGCTCGTCCAGCAGCGCCTGCGCCTCGGTCGCCGCGCCCAGCTCGATGTGCACGCGGGCGAGCGCGAGCCGCACCTCGACCGTGCGCTCGGGCGCGTTCTTCGCCGCCTCCACGACCTGCTCGGGCTCCAGCGCTGTGAGGCCCGAGACGAACGCGGAGGCCGGGTCGGACCCGTCCACCAGCGGAACGGGCAGCGCCGCCGCGGCCACCGCCGGCGGGACCGGCGGCAGCGCCGACTCCTCCGACTCGCCGCCCGCCATCCGCGTCGCGAACCGCTCGGGACCGAACAGTCCGGACGGGGCCGGACGCGGCACGCCGTCCTCGGCGGCCAGCACCTCGCGCAGCACGCCGGTGAGCTGCTCGGCCATCTCCGCCGCGTCCTGGAACCGCTCCGCCGGATCGTCGTGCGTCGCCCGGCGCAGGAACCGGTCGAACGACTCGAACCGCTGCAGCACCGGGACCTGCGAGCGCTCCGGCAGCGAGTGCGTGAACGTCCTGGTGAAGCCGCGGAACGGGAAGCTCAGCACGGCCAGCGCCCGCCCGACCGTGTACAGGTCGGACGAGACGGACGGCCCGGCGTCGGCGATCTCCGGCGCCTGGTAGCCGACCGTGCCGTAGATCGCGCCGCCGGGATCGTCCAGCCGCCGGACGCCGCCGAGGTCGATCAGCCGGAGCTGCTCCTCGGACTGGATCACGTTGTCCGGCTTGAAGTCGCAGTAGACCAGGCCCTGCGCGTGCAGGTACTCGAACGCGCGCAGCACCTCCAGCCCGTACGCGATGGCCTGCGCCAGCGGCAGGTGCTTCTCGCCCGAGGGCTGCGGCTGCTGGAGCAGGATGTCCTTGAGCGACTGGCCGCCGACGTACTCCATGACGATGTAGCCGTCGCCGTCGTGCTGGACGAAGTTGTAGATCTTGACGATGTTGGGGTGCTCGACCTCGGCGAGGAACGCGCGCTCCGCCGCGGCCGCCGCCATGGCGTCGGCGTCGCCGCTGTCCAGCAGGCCCTTGAGCACCACCCACCGGTCGCTGACGTTGCGGTCCTTGGCCAGGTAGATCCAGCCGAGACCGCCGTGCGCGAGGCAGCCGAGCACGTCGTACTGCCCGCCGAGGAGATCGCCCGGACGGAGCTTCGGCGTGAACGAGAACTTGGTCCCGCACTTCGGGCAGAAACCCTCGGTGCGGCCCGGCTGCCCGCCGCGTCCCCGGCCGACCGGGTGGTCGCAGTTGCTGCAGAAGCGCTTGCCCTCCGCGACCTGCGGGTCGCTCATCACGGCGGTGGACGGGTCCCGGTACGGGACGCGCGGCACCTCGACCAGCCCCGCGCCGAGCATGCCCCGGCGGGCCGACGACCGCGCCGACCCGGTGCGGGTGCTGCCCGTCCGCGTGGTTCCGGAGGTGCCGCCCGTGCTCGTCCTGCCGGACGTCCCCGCCCGCGCGGTGAGCGTCGTGTGGGCGGGCGGGGAGCCGCACACGTCGCAGTAGCCGTCCATGATCGTCCCGGTGCAGTTCGGCATCCGGCACGCGTCGGGCGGCAGCGCGACCGGCATCCGCGGCGCGGGCACACCGGCGGCGCTCGCCGGGGGATTGCCGCAGACGTCGCAGTAGCCGTCCGAGATCGTCCCGCCGCATCCGGGCTGCGTGCACCCGTTCGGCGAGGGCGGCGAGGCGGGCGGCGGCCCGGACGGCGCGGCCACGCCGCACTGGAGGCAGTACCCGCCGTCAATGGTCCCGGTACAGCCCGGCTCCGTGCACTGGCTCATCGTTCTCCTTGAAGCGTGGAGACCCCCGCCGTCAGGCGTGAGGAGGAAACGCGGCACGGTGCCGCGGAAATGCGAACGTATGTGCGACTCTTGGTCACTGTCCGGGTATGATGTGTGACATGGGGCAGTCGGTGAAGCGGGCCTACAAGTACCGCATCTATCCGACCCCCGAGCAGGCCGCAGAGTTCGCCCGAACGTTCGGCTGCGTGCGCCTGGTCTACAACAAGGCCCTGGCCGAACGCTCTCGCGCCTACGCCGCCGACGGCCGCACGATCACCTACGCGCAGACCTCCGCGATGCTGACCGCGTGGAAGAAGACCCCGGAGCCGGCGTTCCTGAGCGAGGTGTCCTCGGTCCCGTTGCAGCAGGCCCTGCGGCACCTGCAAGCGGGGTTCGCCAACTTCTTCGCCAAGCGCGCCGGGCACCCGACGTTCAAGTCCCGCAAGAGATCGCGGGCGTCGGCCGAATACACCCGGTCGGCGTTCCGCTGGCGGGACGGGACACTGACCCTGGCCAAAATGGACGAGCCCCTGGACATTCGCTGGTCGCGTCCGCTGCCCCAAGGCGCGCAGCCGTCCACCGTCACCGTCAGCCGGGACACTGCGGGACGCTGGTTCGTGTCCATCCTGGTGCAGGAGACGATCAGCCCGCTGCCTCCGACCTTGCCGACCGTAGGCGTGGACGCCGGGATCACGTCCCTGGTGGCCCGGTCCACAGGGGAGAAGATCACCAACCCGCGGCACGAGCGGCGTGACCGGCGCAGGCTGGCCAAAGCCCAGCAGGCGCTGTCCCGCAAGGAGAATGGGTCGAAGAACCGGGACAAGGCCCGGCAGCGCGTGGCGCGGATCCATGCCCGGATCGCCGACCGCAGGCGGGACTTCCTGCACAAGCTCACCACTCGGCTCGTCCGTGAGAACCAAACGGTCGTGATCGAGGACCTCACCATCCGCACCATGCTCGGCAACCGTTCGCTCGCTCGCGCGATCTCCGACGCCGCCTGGCGCCAGATGCGCGGCATGCTGGAGTACAAGACCGGCTGGTACGGCCGTGAGCTTGTGGTGGTCGACCGGTGGTTTCCCAGCTCGAAGCTGTGCAGCGGGTGCGGGGCCCGGCAGGACGCGATGCCGCTGGGCGTCCGGTCGTGGGAGTGCTCGTGTGGCGCGGTGCACGACCGGGATGTGAACGCGGCCCGCAACATCCTCGCGGCCGGGCTGGCCGAGAGGTGAAACGCCTGTGGAGCCGGTGTAAGACCTCATGGGCGTGAGTCCGGCGGGCGACTGGCGGCGAAGCAGGAAACCCGACCCGCGAGGGTCGGAATCCCCCGGCTTCAGCCCTGGGGAAGAAGTCAACGCTCCACTCCCTTCGCCCGCGCGTTGATGGCCTGCTGGTATCCCGACAGAGTCACGGTCGCCTTTCGCAGATCGCAGGGGGAGGTCCACAGCAGTTCGCGGGCCTGCTCGTAGATCTGGATCAGCTCGGTGTCCTCGGCGTGGCCGAGTCTCGCAGCCTTCACGCGGTACCCCTCCAGCCGTCCCCGGAGTTCCTCGCGCCGGTCCAGCAGGCCGCGGATCACGCCGGCGGCCTCCCGCGTCCGGTCCAGCGCGTCGTTCGCCGCCCGCTCCAGGCCGGCGACCCGCTGCGCGAGATCGCTCCAGCCGTCGCCCTGCGCCGGACGGGCGACCGCGGCGAGCCGGTCGGCCAGCGCGGCGGACAGCTCGGGCACCTCGGGCAGCGCCGGGTTGACGATCTTGGCGAGGACCTCGTCGCGGACCCGGCGGGCCTCCGCCTCCGTCTCGCGCAGCCGGTCCAGGACGGCGGCGACGGCGCGGACCCGATCGGCGAACCCGTCCCGCAGCCGCTCCGCCTCCTCCAGGCCGCGGCGCACCTCCGCGAGCCCCGCCCGCAGCGCGTCCAGCCGCCCGGTGTCGGCGCGGCCGTCGCGCGCCAGCGCCATCGGGTCGCTCCGCACCACCGCGGCGACGGCGGCGAGGTCGGCGCGGAGCCGGTCGAGCTCCGGCTCCGTCCCGCCCAGGGACTCCAGCAGCTCCTCCGCCGAACGCCGCTCCGCCTCCACCTCGGCGAGCCGCGACAGCAGCGCGGACCAGACGGCGTCCAGCGCCGCGACCGCCCGCGCGGCCTCCTCGTACAGCGGCGTCATCCGCTCCACCGCGGCCCGCAGGGTCAGCTTCTCGCCGGACGGGACGGACAGCAGCGTCCGCCGCTCCAGCGGCACCTCCTCGGCGGGCAGCTCCACCGACGGGCCCGTGAGCAGCCAGGTGAGCTCCTTGAGCTGCGCCTGCCCCGGCTTGGCATGGCGGGCCCGCAGATCCTCGGCGGCGCCGAGCGTGCGCCCGTACACGTCGAACAGGGCCCACAGCGAGGCCAGCCCCGCCCGCACCTCGGACTGCACGCGCCGCGTCTCCCCGTCGAGCGCCGCTCCTTCCAGCAGCTGGTAGCCCTGATGGGCCTCCAGTTCGAGCAGGGCCGCGCTGATGCGCTCCCGCTCGTCGCGGAGCCGCTCAAGCGCCCGGTCCGCCTCGTCTCGGCTCATCGGGGGCCGGCCCACCCGCGCGTCACTCAACGCCGGTCCACGGTCGGCCCATGTTCGCCCCGATTCCCCCACATAGAGCACGTTTTGGAGCCCAAGTTTTCACCATCGAAGGTCGCCTTCTCAACCGCGATCCCGATCATCGTCGGCCGCGGCGCCGAAGCTGTGTCACGTGACGCGAACCGAGCGTCCTCCGCTCTCCAAAATGTCAGTGTTCGAACGTATGATCGAACCATGGCGAACGTTGCGACGCACCCTCAGACCGCCACCACCGCGACCGCCCCGCTCACCGCGGCGGAGATCGCCGCCCTCGCGCTCTCCCTCGCGCACCTCGGCGCCGGCCCGCAGGCCACCACCGCGCGCCGCGCCCTGCACACCCTGCTCGACGCCGCCCCCCACGACGACGTGGTCACCACCACGCTCGCCACCCTCACCCGTCCCCTCGACGGCTCGACCTCCGACCGCGCCCGCGTGATCGCCGCCGCCATCACCGAGCACCGCGTCGTCCGGCTCTGCTACGGCGACGCCGGCGCCAACGTCACGATCCGCGAGGTCGAGCCCGTCACCTGCCTCGTCCACCGCGACCACTGGTACCTCGTCGGCTGGTGCCGCATGCGCCGCGGCGTCCGCGCCTTCCGCTTCGACCGCATCCTCGCCGTCGAGTCCACCGGCCTCCTCGCCCGCCACCGCCGCGCCGACCACTACCTCCCCTTCCAGCGAAGGAAGGCTGTGTAACCCAGGGGCCCGGGCTTAACGGGTGTAGGTGTAGATGCTGTTGACGGCGGGCTGGCCTGTGTAGTGCGGGCCGGCTCCGTCGTCGGCGCCTAGATAGTGGTAGGGCAGTTCTATCTCTCGGTGGCCGCGTAGGGAGATGCGGTGGCGGCGGGGGTCGTAGGTGAAGCCCGCTTCGCGCAGGGCTGTTGTGAGGCGGCGGCCCGCTGGGGCGCCGTCGGGGAGACGGATGCTTCTTGCGTCGAAGTTGGCGATGAGGAGGCCGGTCCCGGTCAGCCAGGAGGCGGCGCGGGTGAGGAGGCCGAGCTTGTCGCCGATGTAGTGCAGGCCGTGCACGCAGGTGATCAGGTCGGACGGGGCGTCCGGCTCCCACGCTGTGACCGAGGCGGTGATCAGCCGCAACCGGGGTGGGGGCGTCCCGGGGACGAAGTGGTCTACCAGGTCGACGCCTGTTATCTCGGCCTCGGCGGGGAGCTCCGCGGTGGCCTCGGCCAGGGCGCGGGCGGTGCCGCAGCATAGGTCCAGCCAGCGGCCGTGGCCTACCTCGGCCAGGACGTCGATGCCAGCTCGCGGGTGTAGGCGGGCAGCGTGCGCTCGCGGTTCATGAGGTTATTGGCGACCACCGGTGAGCGTTCCAGGGCGGTGTCGTCCAGGTGCATGGGGGGATTCTGGCAGCGCTCAGACGGTGATGGTGTGGTGGACGGCGGCTGCCACCACGGACTTCACGTCGCGGGTGCGAGAGTAGATGGCGCGCTGGTACTGGGCGCCGTTGCCTCGTTCTAGGACGGCGTCCAGCATCCTCCTTACCGTGTCGAGGTCGCCTGAGCGGTCCAGGGCCGGGGTCAGGTGGTCGAGGAGCGCGCCGATGACCTGCCGGGCGGGGGCGGCGCAGCGGGTGGACGGGTGGACGAGCTCGTCCCGCAGCCCGGACCGTCCGGCGCGCCACATCGCCAGCCGCATCAGGTCGGCCCGTACCGGATCGGGCGGGTCGCCGTCGCGCCAGGCCTCGGCGGCCGTGTCCACCAGCGCGCGGACGAGGGCGGCCATCAGCACGGCGTCGTCGGCGTTCAGGCACACGTCCGGGACGCGGATCTCCACGGTCGGGTAGTGCCGCGACAGGCGCGCGTCGAAGTAGATCATGCCCTCGTCGAGGAGGGCGCCGGTGGCGAGCAGGGCCTCGACCGTCGTCCGGTACGCCTTGGCCGAGCCGAACAGCTCCGTCGGGCCGCTGGACGGCCACCGCCCCCACACCTGGTGCCGCCAGCTGTCGTAGCCGGTGTCGGTGCCCTGCCAGAACGGCGAGTTCGCGCTGAGCGCCAGCAGCGGCGGCAGCCACGGCCGGATCCGGTCGAGGACGGCGACGCCCTCGTCCGGGGACTCGATGCCGACGTGGACGTGGCAGCCACAGGTCAGCTGGTCGTCCATGGCGGGCCCGTAGGCGACCAGCATCCGCTGGTAGCGGTGCGACGGCGTCAGCGACGGGCGGACGGCGACCGGTGACGTCGCGAGCGCCGCGACCGAGACGCCGACCCCGGCGGCCGACTGCGCCGCCGCCAGCCGCGCCGACCTGACGTGCTCGGAGATCTCGGCGAGCGACGTGCAGACGGGGGTCGCGGTCTCCAGTTGCTCGCGCTGCAGCTCGGTCTCCAGCGTCTTCGAGCGCCGCCCGCCGGTGAGGAACAGCTCGTCGTGGCGCTGGGCGTACCGGATGACGGAACCGGAGACCGCCTGCGGCACGCCGGTCGCGGGATCGACGAGGAGCAGCTCCTCCTCCACCCCGAACGTGCGCGGCCCTGTGCGAAGTGTCACCAGATGGTTGTGCCCGTCCGTGCACCGATGTACGTCCCGCGCGGGGGTCGTCCTGGCGGGAACGCCCTGCTTACAATGCGCGCGCTTGACCAAACGCTTGGTCGAAAATGAGGTGGTATGTCGTATCTTGTCGGCCATTGGTCCGCCGGGCATCGCGGCAGGCGGGCACTGCGGGCGATCATCGAGCATCCGGATCTCGAACTCGCCGGGGTGGTGGTCGGCGATCATCGCGAGGAGGGGCTGGACGCCGCCGAGCTGGCCGGGACCGGCCGCCGCACCGGCGTGCTCGCCGCCGCGGACCCCGGCCCGCTGCTCGCTCTCAGGCCGCACGTGATCAGCTACACGGCCGGTGGTTCGGATCGGCGGGTCGTGGACGATCTGTGCCGCATCCTGGAGTCCGGCGCCGGGGTGGTGACGGACGCCCTGACCCCGATGATCCATCCGGCGTCCGCCGATCAGGCGGTGGTGCGGCGGCTGCGGGCGGCGTGCGCCACCGGCGGTGCCGCCTGCCTCGTCGCCGGTCCCGGGCCCATGGCCGACATGCTGTCGCTGCTGCTCAGCGGCGCGAGCCTTCATCTGGACGCCATCAAGATCACCGAGGTCATGTGCTACGCGCGGAGGGACGAGGTTCGCGAACTCGGCTTCGGCGGGCCGATCGGGCACCGGCCGCCGGTCGTGCGGCCGGGCGCGCCGACGCGGATGTGGGGGCCGATGATCCGGCTCATCGCCGATCAGCTCGCCCTGCCCCTGGACGACTTCGCGGAGACCCACGAGCTGTGCCCCGCGCCCGAGCCGTTCGACGTCCGCGCCGGGCGGATCGCCAAGGGCACGACCGCGGCCCTGCGGTTCCAGGTGTCGGGGATGCTCCGCGGGCGTCCCGTGATCAGCGTCGAGCACGTCGCCCGGCTGCGCGAGGACCTCGCGCCGCACTGGCCCGCGCCGCCGTTCGGCGAACCCGGCGGCTACCGCGTCGAGATCGCCGGGGAGCCGCCGTGGCGGCTGGACGTCGCGAGCCCCGGCGCCGCCGACCCGGCCGTCCCCGGGACGGTCGCGACCGCGCTGCGCCTGGTCAACGCCCTCCCCGCGGTGGCCGAGGCCCACCCGGGGCTGCACACCCCGCTGACCCTGCCGCCGTTCACCGGCCGGCGGCGGTTCCGGCGAGCCACCCGCTGAGCAGCGCGCCCGTCTCGTCCAGGCGGTCGACGTAGAGCATGTGCCCGGCCTCGATCTCGCTGATCGCGAGGCCCGGGCCGAGCGCGGTGCGGCAGTCGACCACGAACTCGGGCCGCACCAGGTCGGCCCGCGTCGCGATCACCAGGTGGGTGGGGAGGCCCACCGGCGGCGGGACGTGCGGCCGCGCCATCTCCGAGTACGCGACGACGATCGCGGCCGGTTCGTAGCGCCAGCGCAGGCGCCCGTCCGGGCAGTGCTGGAGGTGCGCGGCGATCTCGTCGTCCACGGCCTGGTCCGGCGCCTCGGACCAGCGCGCCGCGAGGGCGGCGCGAGCCTCCGGGATGTCGCCCCACGACACCGGCGCCATGTACCCGCGCGCCTCCCTGGCCGCCTTGGCGGGGTCGAGCCCGATCGCCGGGTCGAGCAGGACGAGCCGCCGCACCCGCCGCGGCGCCGCCCGCGCCAGGTGCAACGCGATCATCCCGCCGTAGGAGTGCCCGACGAGGTCGGCCCGCTCGACGCCCTCCAGGTCGAACATGGCCAGGAGGTCGGCGACGTGCTGCTCGACCGTCCACGGCGGCTCGTGCGGCGAGTTCCCGTGCCCGCGCAGGTCGGGCGCGAGGACGGGCCGGTCCGCCAGGTACCGCTCGGCCGTTCGGCGCCAGCGTCCCCCATGGCCCGTGACGCCGTGCAGCAGAACGACCGGATCGCCCGCTGTATCCCCATACCGATGCACATGCAGCGCCGCGTCCGTCATGCACCGCAGCGTAGACGCGCGGGCCGCCGTCGCGGGCCGTCTTCGCCGGACGGCGCCGGGTCAGGAACGTTCCCAGCGGACGGAGCTCAGCGCCAGGAGGGCGACGTGGAAGGAGACGCAGGACTCCACGTCGTCGAGATCGGCGTCCAGCACGCGCTCGATCCGGCGGAGCCGCTCGTAGAAGGCGGGACGCGACAGGTGCGCCTGCTGGGCGGCGACGGCCTTGTTGCGGCCCGATTCGAGATACAGCTCCAGCATCCGGGTGAGGTCGCTGCCGCGCTGGGCGTCGTACTCCAGCAGCGGGCCCAGCTCGCGCTCGACGAAGGTCTGGACGCGGGCGTCGTCGCGGAGGAGATGCAGGAGGCCGCGCAGCCGCAGGTCGGGGAGGCGGTAGAAGAGGCGCGCCCCGGCCGCGCGGGAGGCGACGTCGGCGACCTGCTCGGCCTCCAGGAACGAGCGGCGGACGTCGCGGATCGTCTCGACGACCGACCCGGCCGCCATCACGGTGTCGCCGGACTGCTTGCGGATGCGGGTGGCGACCTCGGTGAGCGCCGTCTCCACGTCGGCGCGGGCGGGCAGCGAGGCGAGGACGCCGACGCGGGCGTGCGGGCCGCCCTCGTCCAGGACGCCGACGAGCGCGGCGAGCCGGGCGTCCTTGCAGGCGGCGGCGGCCGTCTCGGCCAGCGCGGACAGCTCCCCGACCGGCGGCGCCGCGGACTTCGGGCCGCGGTGGCGGAGCACCACGCCGAGCAGCCGGCGGCCCGACAGCGGGACGCCGAGCGCGCGGGCCCGCGCGGCGGCCTCCTGCGGGTCGGAGTAGGCGTGCGCGAGGATGCGGGCGATGATCGTCCCGTGTGCCTGCCGCTCGACGCTCTCGGCGTGCCGGTCGAGGAGGCGGCCGAGGGCGAGGGTCGTGGCGGCCCGCTCGATCAGGACGGTGTCGCGGGCCGACGGCGGCGCGCCGAGGTCGATGATCAGGCGGCCCCAGTCCTCGCCGCGGGCGCCGACCATGGTGACCAGCCAGCCGGACGTCACGTCGTAGCCGGTGCGGCGCCCCGGCCGGACGGCGCGCGAGCGCGTCTCCCACGCCGACAGCAGCTCGGACGGGTCGGCCCCGTTCGCGTCCGCCGCGAGGACCTGGTGGGCGAGGTTCTCCAGCACGACCGGATGCCCGCCCAGCGACGCGACCTGCCGGACGACCTCGTCCGTCGACGCGCCCTCCACCGACAGCTGCGTGAATATCTCGTGGAGCTGCTCGGACGCGCGCAGCTCGGCGAACTGGTCCTGCACGATGCGGGCGTGCACCGACTCGGTGATGTCCACGAACGCGGGCTCGTGGGCGAGGACGATCACCGGCAGCCCGTGGTCTTCGGCGGCGGCGATCAGCGCGGGCGGCAGGACGGACAGGTACCGGCGGCCGAGCTCGATCATCAGCCCGCTGACGCCGACCTCCGCGAGGTCGCTGATGTAGGCGCGGAGGCGTTCGGGCTCGTCCGGCAGCGCGATCCCGGTGGTGAGGACGAGCTCGCCGCCGTGCAGCAGGTGCGCGATGTCGGTGACCTCGGCGACGTGCACCCAGCGGACCCGGTTGCCGGTACGGTCCGCGCCCGCGACGACGTGCGGCTGGCCGCGGCGGACCGCGTCGAGCTGGAGGACGTCGTCGAGTGTGGGCAGCATCACCCGTGATCCTATCCGGACAGAATGTCAATACCGGTGATCGCACCGTTACAGCCTGCTCGATCGACGGGCTTCGCCCGGTGCCTCCCAGCAGAGCGTTAACGGGACGTCGAGGGTCCTGACACTCTGCGGGTTTCCCGGCTGTCCCGGTCCAACGAGACTGGAAGCATGTCGGAACACGCGAATCTGCTCAAGCGCCACCGGGCGGTCATGCCGTCCTGGGTCGCGCTCAACTACCAGGACCCCATCGAGATCGTCGGCGGCAAGGGCAACCGCGTGACCGACGCCGAGGGGAAGGGCTACCTCGACTTCTTCACCGGGATCCTCACGAACATGCTCGGGTACGACGTGCCCGAGGTGAGGGACGCGGTGGAGCGGCAGCTCGCGACGGGCGTCGTCCACACGTCCACCGCGTACCTCCTGCGGGGGCAGGTCGAGCTGGCCGAGAAGATCGCCCGGCTGTCGGGCATCCCGGACGCGAAGGTGTTCTTCACCAACTCCGGGACGGAGGCCAACGAGACGGCGCTGCTGCTCGCCGCGTACGCGCGGCGCAGCCCGCAGGTCCTCGCGATGCGGCAGAGCTACCACGGCCGGTCGTTCGCCGCGACGGGCGTCACCGGCAACCGGGCCTGGACGAACGTGTCGTTCTCGCCGCTGGACGTCCACTTCCTGCACGGCGCCGACCGGCAGCTCCCGCAGTTCGCGGGCATGACGGACGAGCAGTACACCGACGCGTGCGTGCAGGACCTGCGGCACGTCCTCGCCACCGCGACCAGCGGCGACGTCGCCGCGCTGATCGCCGAGCCGATCCAGGGCGTCGGCGGGTTCACGATGCCGCCGGACGGCCTGTTCGCCGCGTACAAGAGCGTCCTGGACGAGCACGGCATCCTGCTCATCTCCGACGAGGTCCAGACCGGCTGGGGACGGACGGGCCAGAGCTTCTGGGGCATGGGCAACCACGGCGTCGTCCCGGACATGATGACCTTCGCCAAGGGCCTCGGGAACGGGTTCGCGGTCGGCGGCGTCGTGGCGCGCGGCGACCTGATGGACGGCCTGCACGCCGTCGGGATCTCCACGTTCGGCGGCAACCCGATCTCGATGGCCGCCGCGAACGCGACCCTCGACTACGTCCTGGACCACGACCTCCAGGCCAACGCCGCCAAGCAGGGCGCGACGATCATCGGCGGGCTCGCGTCGGCCGCGGACCGGCTGCCGATCGTCAGGGACGTCCGCGGCAAGGGCCTGATGTTCGCGGTCGAGCTGGCCGACCCCGGCACCGGCGAGCCGAGCCCGCCGCTGGCCGCGGCGGTGATGGAGGCGGCCCGCGAGCGGGGGCTGCTGATCGGCAAGGGCGGCCTGTACGGCAACGTCGTGCGCATGGCCCCGCCGATGACCCTGACCGACGCCGAGGCCGCCGAAGGTCTCGGCATCCTGATCGCTTCGCTTGAAGCAGTGAACGAGGAAGCCACCCGATGAGCCACGCGAGCAAGCACGTCACGCACTGGATCGGCGGGAAGCCGTTCGCCGGGGAGGCCGAGCGGCGCGGCGACATCTACGAGCCCGCCTCGGGGCGCCTCGCCGGGACGGTCGACTTCGCCGCGCAGCCCGAGGTCGACGCGGCCGTGGCCGCCGCGAAGGCCGCGTTCCCCGGCTGGCGGGACGCCTCGCTGTCGAAGCGGACGGGCGTCCTGTTCAAGTTCCGCGAGCTGGTGAACGAGCACCGCGGGGAGCTGGCGCGGCTGATCTCGTCCGAGCACGGCAAGGTCGTCTCGGACGCGGCCGGTGAGGTGGCCCGCGGCCTGGACGTCGTGGAGTTCGCCTGCGGCATCCCGCACCTGCTCAAGGGCGGGTTCTCGGAGAACGTGTCGACCCGGATCGACGCGTACTCGATCCTGCAGCCGGTCGGCGTCGCGGCCGGGATCACGCCGTTCAACTTCCCGGCGATGGTGCCGATGTGGATGTTCCCGGTAGCGATCGCGTGCGGGAACACGTTCGTCCTCAAGCCGTCGGAGAAGGACCCGTCGGCGTCGGTCCGGCTCGCCGAGCTGTGGGCCGAGGCGGGCCTGCCGGACGGCGTGTTCAACGTCGTCCACGGCGACAAGGCCGCGGTGGACGGGCTGCTGCACCACCCGGACGTCAAGGCGGTCAGCTTCGTCGGCTCCACCCCGATCGCCCGCTACATCTACTCGACGGCGGCGGCGAACGGCAAGCGGGTGCAGGCGCTCGGCGGCGCGAAGAACCACATGCTGGTGCTGCCGGACGCCGACCTGGACCTCGCCGCCGACGCGGCCGTGTCCGCGGGGTTCGGCTCGGCGGGGGAGCGGTGCATGGCGATCTCCGTGGTCGTCGCCGTCGACCCGGTCGGGGACGAGCTGATGGCCAAGATCAAGGAGCGGGTCGCCAAGCTCAAGGTCGGCCCCGGTGACAACCCCGAGTCCGAGATGGGCCCGCTGGTGACCCGGGCGCACCGCGACAAGGTCGCGTCGTACCTGGACAGCGGCGTCGCGCAGGGCGCCACGCTCGCCGTCGACGGCCGCGCCCCCGAGGTGCTCGGCGGCGCCGGGGACGGGTTCTGGCTCGGCCCGACCGTCCTCGACCACGTCACCCCGGAGATGGACGCCTACAGGGACGAGATATTCGGCCCCGTGCTGTCGGTGGTGCGGTCCGGCTCCTACGAGGAGGCCATGGAGCTGATCTCGGCCAACCCGTACGGCAACGGCACCGCGATCTTCACCAACGACGGCGGCGCGGCGCGCCGGTTCCAGAACGAGGTCGAGGTCGGCATGGTCGGCGTCAATGTGCCGATCCCCGTGCCGATGGCTTACTACTCCTTCGGCGGCTGGAAGGACTCACTGTTCGGTGACAGTCACGCGCACGGGATGGAGGGCGTCCACTTCTATACCCGCACGAAGGCGGTCACCTCACGCTGGTTGGACCCCAGTCACGGAGGGGTGAACTTGGGCTTCCCGACCAGCGGTTAAACCCGCTCGCGCGATCAGTTCTCGTCGGTTCTTTTCGTCTCGCCGCGGCGGACGAATAATGCCAACATCCATTGACGGCCTGTGTGTCGGGGGACACAATCTGACTGTCTCAAATAATGGAGACGAATTAAAAAGTCAGTGTGCAGGAGAGTCGCGCTATGGCCGCAGCCGACCACGCAGCAGAGGTGGACGCGCTCGGCAGGCGATTTCCGGGCTGGACCATTTGGTTCGGCCCCTTCACGGGCCACTGGTGGGCGCTGCCGCCGAAGGACCGCGACGTCGGCGACTTCCTGGAGGCCGATACCCCGCAACGGCTGATCGCACGGATCGAGGTGGTCGAGCGCACCGCACCGAAACGACCCGCGACCCGGCACGGCCGGTCCCGGCCGTTCCGCCGCGACCCCCGGCCCGACGTGCGGCGTCCTTCGAATCTCCTCCGTCTCGAAGGCGTCACACCGTCGCCGTCCGGCCGGGTTCCGGCGACCGCGTGGCCAGGCAGCACTGCAAGGTGATCCGCTGTTCCCCAACCTCGCCACGCCCGCCGGTGCCGCCGCGGCCCCGGGAAGGGCGGCAGTCCGCGCCATATCCCTCTCCAGCAACCTCCGTGTATGGCGCGGACGCCAGCACCCGCCGCCCCCCGGGGTCGCAGCGTTTCTCCATTAACAACCGGTCCGAAACTTATCGGACTGAAACTTTCTGGCCGTAATCGGTGGTGGAATCGCGCGCCGGAGGCGGCCTAATAGGACAGCATCTGCTTACCGTTCGGCGACGTGACGAGAAAGGCGCGGATCGCCGTCTTCGGCGGTCATCGACCGTTCCACCGCAATTCGGAGGGGGAGGCGCCGGACACCGGCGATGAACTCGTGCGCGGTCGCCGGGGCGGACGGGAATGGCGGTTCCGGCGGATCCGGAACGGAGCGCGAAGCGCCCTTGCGGACGGGGCAGGCCGTCCCCGCGCTCCCGGAGACGCTACGCTGCGCCGACGGGAGATCCCCCGCGCGCGAGGCCGGGAGGCGGGGGTCCCGGGCACGGATTCGGGGAGCGACACATGCGGGTGAGGGCCACGAGGCGGGTGAAGGTGGGCGCGGCCGTGGTCGCCGCGCTCGCGCTGGCCGCCGCCGGCCTCGGCGCGTCCGCCGGCGGTGACGACGACGAGGAGCCGGTCGGCGTCGCCCAGGTGGCGAGCACCCTCGGGCCCGGCGAGGGCATGCTGAACCTCCTCACGCTGCCCGGCGCCACCGAGAGCGGCAGCACCGACCCGCGCGTCGACTGGGTCACCCCCTTCCAGGAGCGGACCGGCTGCAAGGTCGGCCTGAAGGTCGCCAAGTCGCCGGAGGAGATGGCCGACCTCATGCGCGACCCCGACCGCCGCTACGACGGCGTCGCCGCGCCGCCCGAGGTCGCCGGGCGGCTCGTCGCCGAGAACCAGGTCGCGCCCATCAACACCGACCTCGTCGACGGCTACAAGAAGCTGGAGCCGAAGCTGCGCGGGCAGCTCAAGCGGGACGGCAAGTACTACGGCATCCCGTACGTGTGGGGCGTGAACCTCCTCATGTACGACACCAGGGCCGTCCCGCAGCCGGGGAGCTGGGCCGCGCTGTTCGACCCCGGCCAGGCCCGCCGGAACTCCGGGAAGATCGTCATGCGCGACAGCCCGCTGGCGATCGCCGAGGCCGCGCTCTACCTCAAGGGCAAGCAGCGCAAGCTGAAGATCCGCGACCCGTACTCGCTGACGCCGAAGCAGCTCGCCGCCGCCGGGCGCGTCCTCGTCGCGCAGCGCCCGCACGTCGAGCGGTACTGGGAGCGGCCCGCCGAGGCCGTCAGCGCGTTCGCCGGCGGGCGGGCCGTCCTGGGCCAGGCGTGGCCCTACCAGGTGGACGTCCTGAACCGCGCCTCCAGGCCCGTCCAGGGCGTCATCCCGTCCGAGGGCGTGACCGGCTGGATGGACGCCTGGATGATCGGCGCGCGGGTGCAGCACCCGAACTGCATGTACCAGTGGCTGCAGTGGACCGCGTCGCCGGACGTCCAGCAGCAGGTGGCCGAGTGGACCGGGGTCGCGCCCGCCAACCCGCAGGCCTGCTCGGGCGACCGCCTCAAGCCGGGCTTCTGCGCCGCCTACCACGTCGGCGACCGCGACTACCTCGACGACATCGCGTTCGCGCACGCCCCGTCGAAGGCGTGCGGCAGGTGGGAGAAGCCCGGGAAGTCGGAGTCGGAGAAGGACGGCTGCACCGACTACGCCGAGTGGACGAAGACGTGGATCACGTCCACGAAGCTCTAGCCGGTCAGAGTTAGGGCAGGGGCGGGCCGGAAAGGTCTCTCCGGCGCGCCCGGCCGCCCCCAGCCGGGCGCGCCTGTGGGGTGGTCCCGGACTTCCCCCCGAACGTCCGGGTCACCCTTCTCCCTGGAGAGACCTCCTCGACGACGGCGCCGTCATGCGGAAGGGGCCGTCGTCATCGCCGGCGGCCGCTCTCCGGCCGGCCGTCCGGCATGCGTGCGCGACTCCCGCGAGCCCCGCCGTGCGCGGGGTACCGGCGGGGCGGGTGCGCAGTCGTCGCACGCGAACACCCCGGTCGAATCCGGCAGGCGGCCGACGCGGACGCGCGGCCGAGGCCACTTCTTGCGGCAGACGACGCACGCGTCTCCCAGGCGCTGGGCTGTGGTCAGCCCGCCCGGGTCCACGGTCGGCTCGTCCGTCTGGCCCATGTCCCCATCCCCTTGGCGGGAGTCGACGTCACGTACCCCCTTTATAGGCCGGGAAGGGTGTTGTCACCCTTGGCGCAGGTGAAAAGGGCGGCAAAGCCTCAGGTGTCGCCCGGCGGGGGCTCTGGCCAGGGCCTATGCGGGTCGGCGCCGCCGTGCCGGAGACGGCGCGTGCGGCCGGGCCGCGATGGCCGACAATGGTCGGGTGATGTCTCCGTCAAACCCCGACGCGCCCGCCCGCGAGCTGGTCGTGCTCGGCTCCACCGGTTCGATCGGCACGCAGGCGCTGGACGTCGTCCGCCGCAACCCCGGCAGGTTCCGGGTGGCGGGGCTCGCCGCCGGCGGCGGGCGGGTCGGGCTGCTGGCCGAGCAGGCGCTGGAGTTCCGGCCCGAGGTCGTCGCGGTCGCCAAGGCGTCCGCCGCGCAGGAGCTTCAGCTCGCCTTCTACGCCGAGGCCAAACGGCGCGGGTACGCCTCCGGCGACTACCCCATCCCCAAGATCGTCGCGGGTCCGGACGCCGTCGCGGAGACCGCGGCGTGGCCGTGCGACGTGGTGCTGAACGGGGTGACCGGCGCGCTCGGCCTCGCCTCCACGCTCGCCGCGCTGGACGCCGGGCGGACGCTCGCGCTGGCCAACAAGGAGTCGCTCATCGTCGGCGGCCCGCTCGTCAAGGGGCGGGCACGCCCGGGGCAGATCGTCCCCGTCGACTCCGAGCACTCGGCGCTCGCCCAGTGCCTGCGCGGCGGCACAGCGGGGGAGGTGCGGCGGCTCGTGCTGACCGCGAGCGGCGGCCCGTTCCGCGGCCGGAGCCGCGCCGAGCTGACCGGCGTCACCCCCGAGGAGGCCCTGAACCACCCGACCTGGGACATGGGGCCCGTCGTCACCATCAACTCCGCGACGCTCGTCAACAAGGGCCTGGAGGTCATCGAGGCGCACCTGCTGTTCGACGTCCCGATGGACCGGATCGAGGTCATGGTGCACCCGCAGTCGGTGATCCACTCGATGGTGGAGTTCACCGACGGCTCCACGCTGGCGCAGGCCAGCCCGCCCGACATGCGGCTGCCGATCGCGCTCGGCATGGACTGGCCCGACCGCGTCCCGGACGCCGCGCCCGGCCTCGACTGGACGAAGGCGCATACCTGGGAGCTGTTCCCGCTCGACGGCGACGCCTTCCCGGCCGTGGCCCTCGCCCGCCGGGCCGGTGAGCTGGGCGGAACGTTCCCCGCCGTTTACAACGCCGCGAACGAGGAATGTGTGGACGCGTTCCGCGCGGGACGCCTCCCGTTCCTCGGGATCGTCGACACGATCGCGCGGGTCGTGGACGAGCACGCGACCGAGGAAGGGGAGGCCCCGGGCACGGCCGGGGAGCTGACGCTGGACGGCGTCCTCGCGGCCGACGGATGGGCGCGGATCAGGACCCGGGAACTGACCGGAACCGACTGAGACCCCGGAGGCCCCGCCTCGCCCGCCTCCGGACGAGCCCGAGGAGACCCGATGGCCTTCCTGCTCGGCGCGGTGGCGTTCGTCGTCGCGCTGCTGCTGTCGGTGATGCTCCACGAGGGCGGCCACCTGCTCCCCGCCAAGCGGTTCGGGATGAAGGCCACGCAGTACTTCGTGGGTTTCGGGCCGACCCTGTGGTCGACGCGCCGGGGCGAGACGGAGTACGGCGTGAAGGCGATCCCGCTCGGCGGCTTCGTCAAGATCGTCGGGTACACGCCGCTGGAGGAGATCGACCCGGCGGACCGCCCGCGCGCGTTCTACCGGCAGCCCGCCGGGCGCCGCGCGATCGTGATCGTGTCCGGCGTCGTCGTGAACTTCGTGTTCGCGTTCCTGCTGCTCATGGTGATGGCGATGACGGTCGGCGTCCCCCAGTCCGGCACCGTGACCAGCACGGTCGACGAGGTGACGCCGTGCGTGCCCGCCGGGCCGCGGGCCGCGTGCGAGGACGGCCGTCCGCGCTCGCCCGCCGCGGCGGCGGGGCTGCGCGCGGGCGACCGGGTCGTCTCGTTCGACGGCACGCCCGTCGCGGACTGGGACGAGCTCACCAAGGCCATCGACAAGGCCAAGCCCGGCCAGACGGTCCGGCTGGTCGTGCAGCGGCCGGGCGCCCCGCAGCCCGTGACGCTGCCGGTCAGGCTCGCGGACGTGGACGGGCAGCCGTTCGTCGGCATGTCCGCGAAGGTCGTCGGCGGCGGCTACGACCGGGCGGGCCCGATCGGCGCGACGGCGTTCGCCGGGCGCGCGCTCGGCCGGACCGTGGCGGGCATCGGCGAGGTCGCCGTGGACCTGCCGTCCGCCGTCCCGAGGCTGTTCTCGCCCGAGCGGGAGAGCTCGCCCGGCGGCCAGGTCGGCAGCGTGGTCGGCGCGACGGACGTGTCCGGCCAGATCTTCGCCTCGGACACCAACTCGACCCGCGACAAGATCGCGCTGTTCCTGTCGCTGGTCGTGTCGGTGAACATCTTCCTCGGGGCGCTGAACGTCCTGCCGCTGCTCCCGCTGGACGGCGGGCACCTCGCGGTGGTCGGCTACGAGCGGGCCCGCGCGGCCGTCAACCGGAGGCGCGGGCGGCCGGATCCGGGCACGGTCGACATGACCCGGCTGCTGCCGCTGACCTACTTCGCCGTGCTGGTGCTCGTGGGGCTCGGGGTGCTGCTGATCCTCGCAGACGTGTTCAATCCGCTGAAGCTACCGGAATGACACAAAATGTTTACCTAGAGTAGTTGAACGGTCACACCTGTGGATGCCGGGCGGCGTCCCCTCCGCCGCCCCGGGCACTTAGGCTTTGTATCGGGGCCGCGAGTCAGAGGAGAGGGATGAGCGTTTCACTGGGAATGCCGGGCGTCCGAGGCGAGGACGGCGGGCCGCCGCCGGGGCTGAGCACGCCGCGCCGCGCGTCCCGGCAGATCATGGTCGGGAGCGTTCCCGTCGGGGGCGACGCCCCGATCTCGGTTCAGTCGATGACCACCACCCTCACCGCCGACGTGAACGCGACGCTGCAGCAGATCGCCGAGCTGACCGCGGCCGGGTGCCAGATCGTCCGGGTGGCGGTGCCGTCGCAGGACGACGCCAACGCGCTGCCCGCGATCGCGAAGAAGTCGCCGATCCCCGTCATCGCCGACATCCACTTCCAGCCCAAGTACGTGTTCGCCGCGATCGACGCGGGCTGCGCCGCCGTCCGGGTGAACCCCGGCAACATCAAGAAGTTCGACGACAAGGTCGGCGAGATCGCCCGCGCGGCGGCCGACGCGGGCGTCCCGATCCGGATCGGGGTGAACGCCGGGTCGCTCGACAAGCGCCTGCTGGAGAAGCACGGCAAGGCCACCCCGGAGGCGCTGGTCGAGTCGGCGCTGTGGGAGTGCTCGCTGTTCGAGGAGCACGGCTTCCGCGACATCAAGATCTCGGTCAAGCACAACGACCCGGTCGTGATGATCGACGCGTACCGGCGGCTCGCCGCCGCCTGCGACTACCCGCTGCACCTCGGCGTGACCGAGGCGGGCCCGGCCTTCCAGGGCACGATCAAGTCGGCGGTGGCGTTCGGGGCGCTGCTCGCGGAGGGGATCGGCGACACGATCCGGGTGTCGCTGTCGGCGCCTCCGGTCGAGGAGGTCAAGGTCGGCCAGGCGATCCTGGAGTCGCTGGGGCTGCGCAAGCGCGGCCTGGAGATCGTGTCGTGCCCGTCGTGCGGGCGGGCGCAGGTCGACGTGTACACGCTCGCCGAGCAGGTCACGGCCGGGCTGAAGGACTTCCCCGTCCCGCTGCGCGTCGCGGTGATGGGCTGCGTGGTGAACGGTCCGGGCGAGGCGCGCGAGGCCGATCTCGGCGTCGCGTCCGGCAACGGCAAGGGGCAGATCTTCGTCAAGGGCGAGGTCGTCAAGACCGTCCCGGAGTCGCAGATCGTGGAGACGCTGATCGAGGAGGCGATGCGCATCGCCGACGAGATGGGCATCGAGATCGGCGAGGACGGATCGGTGTCGGGCCCCGGCGCCGACGTCGTCGTCACCTGACACGAACCGGACGAAGCGAACGGCCAGGGCCCCGGGTGGAAACCCGGGGCCCTGGCCGTTCTGCGTGAGGTCTCGGTGACGGTCCGGATCGGGAACGTTCTTGCTGATCACGAAGTTCCGTTGATCTTGTCACGATTCCGCATCCACTCGTGATGGGGCCTGTCCGGCCGCCGTCCGGGACGCCACAATCTTCACTCATTTACCCGTTTGTCCGACTCAACCGGAGTCGGCATGTTAGGGGGATTTGTGAAGAGGATCGTTGTCGTGGCCGCCGTGGCCGGCCTCGGTCTCACCGGCCTGGGCGCCACGAGCGCGCAGGCCGCGAGCCCCTCCGCCGGATCGGCCGGAGGCTACAACCCCGCCTCGCTCGACTGGCACGCCTGCCCGGCGGACTTCGTCAAGACGGTGCACGACCTCTACGACGTCATCTACCCGGTCTCCAAGATCGTGCAGTGCGCCGAGCTGTCGGTCCCGCTGGACTACGCCAAGCCGTACGGCAAGAAGATCACGCTGCAGCTGACCAGGACGCCGCACACCGGCAAGGGCCCGGCCAAGGGCGACATCGTCGTCAACCCGGGCGGTCCCGGCGGCGGCGGCGCGCTGTTCGGCCCGCGCGTGTTCGCGCAGAACTCCGCCCCGATGCGCGAGGCCTACAACGTGATCGGGTTCGACCCGCGCGGCGTCGGCATGAGCGTCCCCGCCCTCACCTGCGACCCGAACTACGGCCACGCCCCGCGCCCCGACTACGGCACCGGCGACCGCGAGTCCGTCCGCACGTGGCTGAAGCTCACCAAGGCCTACGCCGAGAGCTGCGCGAAGAACGACAAGATCGGCCTGCTGAACCACATCAAGACCATCGACTCGGTCCACGACGTGGAGTCGATCCGCCGCGCGCTGGGCAATGACAAGCTCGACTGGTACGGCGCCTCCTACGGCACCTACCTCGGCTCCGCGTACGCGACCGTGTACCCGAAGAACGTCGACAAGATGGTGCTGGACGGCAACGTCGGCCCCTCCGACGTCTGGTACGACGCCAACCTCAACCAGGACGTCCAGTTCGACAAGAACTTCGAGTACTACCTCGGCTGGATCGCCAAGTACGACTCGACGTACAAGCTGGGCAAGAAGCAGCGCGAGGTGCGCGACTTCTTCTACGACCTGCGCGCCAAGCTGAAGAAGCATCCGGTCCGCTACACCGACCCCGACAGCGGCCAGACCCTCGCCGTCGGGCCGGACGAGCTGACCGACGGCATGCTGAACACCGCGTACCGGCGCAGCCAGGCCGTCTGGCACGGCTACGCGGCCGGGCTGGCGGCCTACAAGGCGGGCGACACCGCGACGTTCGCGCTGACCTTCGGCGGGCCGACCAGCGGCGGCGTCCCGGACAACGGCAACGCCGTCTACCTCGCCGTGCAGTGCACCGACGTGCAGTGGCCGCTGAGCTGGAAGAAGTGGCAGCGCGACAACGACCGGATCCACCGCAAGCACCCGTTCGAGACGTGGGGCAACGCCTGGTTCAACGCGCCGTGCCTGTTCTGGGGCGCGAAGGCCGGTGAGCCGGTCGACATCGGCCGCACCCGCGACCTGCCGGACAACATCCTGATGTTCCAGTCGACCCACGACGCGGCCACCCCGTACGCGGGCTCGCTGGACATGCAGCGCCGGCTCAAGGGCTCGCGCCTGGTCGTGCAGGACGGCGACCGCACGCACTGCATCGTCCACCGCGGCTCCGCCGAGGTGGACGCCTACTTCGACGCGTACTTCCTGCGGGGAGAGCGTCCGAAGGAGCGGACGGTCCACGTCCCGCAGCTGGGCGACCCGACCCCGCCGGCGCAGGCGTCCGCCAAGACGTTCGCCGACGGGTCCCTGACGGCCGCGCGCCTGAAGGCGGACATCATCCGCTGAGACACCTGAGTCAGCGCAGACGGCCGGTGAGCCTGACGGCCGGCTGTTGGTGCGGGCCCCGGGGGAGCGACCCCCCGGGGCCCTCGCACGCTGGGTGGACGGGCGGCGAACGGGCGGGGCGAACGGTCCGCAATATCACGAAGTTCCGCTGATCTTGTCACGATTCCGCATCCACTCGGACGGGGCTCTGCCGCCATAACCGACATACCCGTCAGAATCTCCACGCAGTTCGCATCCGCTATGCATCGGCGTGGCTCCCCCCACCCGCGTCCGGCCCCCTCGGCCCGCGTCCGGGCTCCCGGAGCCGCCGATCTGAGGGGGTCAGGTGAAAAGGATTCTTCTCGTCACGGCCGCCGCGGCCGTGGCGGTCGGCGGCACCGGCGCCGCCGTCTCCGTGGCCGCCGACACCGGGCGGCCGAGCGCCGCCACGGTCGCGGCCACCGGCAGCATCGACTGGGGGAAGTGCGAGGTCAGCGGCCCGGACGACCCGATGAACAGGGCGCAGTGCGCCCAGCTCGAGGTCCCCCTCGACCACGACCGGCCGTACGGCCGCAAGATCTCCATCGCGGTGTCGCGCTTCAAGCACACCGACGAGAAGAACTACCGGGGCGTCCTGTTCGTGAACCCGGGCGGTCCCGGCGGCTCCGGGCTGGCGTACGCGCCCGCGCTCGCCAGGTGGATCGGCGGCACCGGGCACGCCGACGTCGCCGCCAAGTACGACATCATCGGCTTCGACCCCCGCGGCGTCGGGTCCAGCAAGCCCGCGCTGACCTGTGACCCGCACTACTCCGACCCGATCCGCCCGGACTACGTCCCCGGCTCGTGGAAGGAGGAGCAGGTCTGGATCGCCAAGTCGAAGAAGTACGCGCAGGACTGCGCGAAGAAGTTCGGCTGGCTGCTGCCGCACATGCGCACCACCGACGCCGCGCGCGACGTCGACGCGATCCGCGCCGCGCTCGGCCAGAAGAAGATCAACTGGTACGGCTTCTCCTACGGCACCTACCTCGGCGCCACCTACGCCACGCTGTTCCCGAGCCGCGTGGACCGCTTCGTGATGGACGGCAACGTCAACCCGAAGACCGTCTGGTACGACGCCCAGCTCGAACAGGACAAGGCGTTCGAGCGGAACATGAAGTCCTGGTGGGCCTGGACAGCCAAGTGGGACTCGGTCTTCCACCTCGGCAAGACCGGGAAGGACGTCGAGGCCAAGTACTACGAGGTCCGCGCCGCGGCGAAGAAGGCCCCGATCGGCGGCAAGATCGGCCCGTCCGAGCTGGACGACATCGTCCTGTCCGCCGGCTACAACACGGGCTACTACATCCCGTTCGCGCAGATCCTGTCCATGTGGGTCAACGACGACGACCCCTCGGGCCTGCTCGACTGGCTCAGCCCGGGCGGCGACGACAACGGCTTCGCCGTCTACAACGCCGTCCAGGCCGCCGACGCCAAGTGGCCGCGCAGCTGGAACAAGTGGCACAACGACGCGGTCAAGCTCCACAAGCAGGGCTACCGGTTCAACACGTGGAGCAACGTCTGGTTCAACGCCCCGATCGCGTTCTGGCCGTTCAACGGCGGGCCTGAGCTCAGGCTGAAGGGCGACAAGCGCCTGCCGGGGATGCTGCTCGTCCAGTCCACGCAGGACGGCGCGACGCCGGTCGAGGGCGGGCTGGAGATGCACAAGGTCTTCCCGTCCTCGCGCCTGGTGTTCGAGCTCGGCGGCAAGACCCACTCCAACACCCTCAACGGCAACGCATGCCTCGACGACAAGGTCGCCGCGTACCTCGACACGGGTGCGCTGCCGGGGAGCCGCCGCGGCCCGGACGCCTACTGCAAGGCCGTCCCGGAGCTGAACGACCCTGACCCCACGGCGATGCGGACCAAGGCCGCCGGTCCCACCGCGGGCAAGGACCTCCCGGTCGGACGCCCGTGACCCGCTGATACGCAGCGCTTGAACGCGCAGCACGCCGAACCGTGGCGTGCCCCCGGTCTCGCGCCGGCGGGCACGCCACGCTTCGTTTCGCGACGCCGTTCGGCGCGACACGTCCCCTTCGGTCAGGAATCGCGCGATATCGGAGTTCGCGCTGCTCACGGCGTCCCTCCGATAGAAAGCCGGGGTGCTGAACGACGCTGGAACCAGGGCCGCGGCCGCGACGGCCGCCGCCGCACTCACGCTCGGGATCGCGGCGCTGGGAGCCCCCGCCGCGGCGAACCCCCTGCCCGCCCCGAGGCCCGCCGCGCCCGACGGGCCCGTCGCCGCGCTCACCGGGCCCGTC
>NZ_SMJX01000008.1 GCF_004348535.1 Actinomadura sp. KC216 | reverse complement strand
ACCACACCTTCATCGGCCACCCCCTCCCCAGCCACCACCGCCGCAGCAACGGCCGAAGTGACCGAGCTGCTCCCGCTCACCCAGCAGCAGCTGACCGCCGCGATTCGGCTAGCGGTCGGCTTCACCACGGCCTACGGCAGCCACCGATACGACCGACCACCGCAGACGTACCTCGCGCGACTGCGGCCCATGACCACACCCGAGCTCTACGCGGCGCTGGCCCGCGCGGCAAACACCCCTTCCCTTCAAACGCAACGCACCCGCGACCACGAAACCGCCGCCGCGCACGCCACGGCGACCAAGATCCGCACCATCGGCGCGAGCTCGCTCATCCTTCTCATCGACGTGCAGCAGGACATCACCACCACGGCGGGCCGCCGCCAGCGCACTCAGCATCTCGCCGTCACCACCGTCAGGACCGGCCAAGACGGCTGGGCCGTCCACGACATCCAACCCGCCAACGCTGGCAATGCCGGAGACACCGATGCGAGCCACGGTTAGCCGCAAGAAGGTCGGGCGGCGCGCCCTGAGCGGTGACACCGGAGCGGTCCAACTCTGGCTGGCCGTTGCTGTCGGGGCCCTCATGGTCCTGGTCGCGGTGTTCCTCGGCGCCGGAACCGGCAGCGACACCAGCCCGGCCGGATGCCAACCCCAGCCCGGCACTTCAGATGAGGCCGAAGGCACCATCCCCGCCAACTACCTGGCCCTTTATCGGAAAGTCGGCAACGAGTCCGGTATCACCTGGACGATCCTGGCTGGCGTCGGCAAAGTCGAATCTGACCACGGCCGTGACCTGCGTCCCGGCTCCGGAGTGCGCTCCGGCGCCAACGGGGCCGGAGCCGCCGGGCCCATGCAGATCGGTATCGGCGGTAAGGCCACCAACAACTGGGGCGGACCACCCCGCCAGCGTTGGCAGGACCGCGAACGAGACGGCAGATTCGCCATCGACGGCAACGGCGACGGCTGGGCCAACGTCTACGACCCCTCCGACGCCATCCCCGCGGCAGCCAACATGCTCAAGGCCTACGGCGCCCCCAGCAACATTCCCAACGCCCTCCTGCGCTACAACGGCTCCACCGAGTACATCGGCAAAGTGCTGGCCTGGGCCCGCCGCTACGCCCACGACAGCGTCCAAACGATCACTGCGGCCAACAACTTCTCCTGTCAGCCCGGCGGTGTCCCCGCCCAGCCCGCCAGCGGCGTAGTCGCCAAGGTCATCACCTACGCCCGCGCGCAGCTCGGCAAACCTTACATCTGGGGCGCAGACGGTCCTGACGCCTACGACTGCTCCGGGCTGACCATGATGGCCTACCGCGCCGCCGGCATCAGCATTCCCCGCACCACCTTCGACCAATGGCGCCACGGCACCCACATCCGCCGGGGCAACCAGCAACCCGGAGACCTGGTCTTCTTCAACTCCGGCCCCGGCAGCAGCCCCAGCAATCCCGGACACGTCGGCATCGTCCTCAACGCCCACCAAATGATCAACGCCCGGTGCACCACCTGCCGTCCCGGCATCGCCGTCGACTCCTACGGCCGGCGCGCCGACCTGGTCGGCTTCATCCGGCCCACCCAACGGTAAGAAGCGCTCGCCAGTAAACATCAGCGTTCATGGCCGCCACGGATGCAGCATCCTGTGACTGCCCGCTTTGCGGTAGACCGTGCACGCCGTGACGAGCCAGGGGAACGGGGCTGGCCTCCGGCAATCCCCGCAGCTGTGGTCGAAGCCTCCGAAACCAAAGAACTGATTCTGGCTTGGCCGAGTAAAGTTATCTTCTAAAGAACTTCCCAAGGCCTGCGCGAGGGCTCGATCAGCCCAAGCCGGCCGCTCTTGGTCGCCGTGCTGGGCGTGAGATAGGCTCCCCAAGCCTGAGAAAAAGCCGACCGGGACAGTCTAGGCATTGACCGTCCTATCATTGCAGGCGCTTTCTCGCGCATGTGCCTCGCGGCTTACCTGGAGGCAGCCCGCCAGTTCAGGCCGGGCTAGCAGCAACGCGCCCAGATGCAATCGGCGCAGAGAACAGGAGCTCGGCCACCATTCGTGTGCCCTCTCGCTGTATTCACCAAAACGGACCTAGGAACCTGCAGTGCCCCCTATTAGGGGACCCAATAGCCCGCCCACTTAGGATCAGGTGGGAGAACTGGCACATTTGACCAGTTCAGGACGTCTGAGCACACTTCTATGAAACCGCGACTGGCTAGTCAGAAGGACTATCTAGAAGCGGAGGTGGCGTGGTTGAGGTGGAACGGGGCTTTGATAAAAGCTGAATGGATTCTGTCTCTTGCTGCTACGAGAGGGAAGGTTTTGCTGTCATTATTCCTTGATATAGCCCTAGAATGGACCCTGCGCCGATCATCAATCCTCTGACAATGATCAATGTGTGGCGCGTGCGGCTCCGCAAAATGCCTGGTCACACGGCCGTCAATGGCCTTAAAATAGCAGCTCCGGACATATTGCATTCCCGGACAATGGGAGGTTTAATAGTAGGTAGCAGATCACAAGAGTGACGCGCAAGCGTCACGAAACGATCGGAGTCGGATCGTGTCGAACTGGATTCCGGGAAGGGCAATCCCGATCAACGTTCCGGGTGATGATCTCACCCCAGAGGACATGTCCCGAGTGACCCCCGATGATTGGGCGGACGTGCGCACGCTGGCACGCGGCTACTGCCGCGCGGTCGACGGAACGCGGTCACGTAAGCGCATGGACGGAAGCGCAACCGTCACGCGAAGCGGGCACGGCGTCTACGGCACGGATGACGTGTCGGACGACGTCACTCAAGATGCCGTTCTGATGTTCGCCTCACGTCTGCGGGACGTACTGAAGTCCTGCCCTACCGCTTCGCTGTGGGTCGACTCCCGCGAAGTGGCAGCGTGGCAGTACCGCCGTAAGGACGGTCAGACCACGATCATCACGCGCAAGACTCTTCTGCGCTGGGCAGTGCGGGACGCTGCGGCGCGCAACGGGTACCGGCTGGACGTTCCGCCAGACGAGATCACAGAAACCCCCGGTGCTCAGCGCATGCGGGGAGTACCGCACGCCGAGAACGTGACGGCACTCGCAACGGCAACCGGCGTCTCACAGCTCAGCGAAGCGATCATGCGCAAAGCATGGGGTGACGGTAGCGAGTTCCCGACGCTGGCAAAGATCATCTTCCTGGCTAGCGAGGCGGACGATCTGAAGCGTGCGGGCGTCCTCTCTACCGTCGCGCAAGCCGAACACGGCGGAGCCTACGGGTCACGCTGGAACGTCCGCCGCACGCGGGACAAGGGACGTCGGGAGTGGGAGACGCTTTCCGAGCGTCTTGACGACGCGCGCGACGAAATGGTCCACAAGAGCATGCGCCCGAGCGAAACGACCGGTCACGCGGAGCAGGCAGAGTAGAGGGAGGGCAGTAGGGAGGGACCCCCTTAGGGGGTCCCTCCCTAACTCTGGGAGGCCCCGAGCATGATCACTTACGAGCTCAATCACGAATGCCGAACGGACAGTCATGATCAGTGCGTCACGGAGACGTATGACGTGATCCGTGACGATCGGCTGATCATTGGAGAGATCACCTATTGGCGTCACCTCCATGTTTGGACGCCGGGTGATCAAAATCCGTACGCGGGCGGGTATCCTACGCGCGAAGCAGCAACCGAAAGCCTGTAACGGCTCTCCGACCGATGCCAGACCCCCTAGGGCATGCCCTAGGGGGTCACAACTGCTCTGAGAGCCTGCCACCGGTCCAGCCGCTGTCATGCCCTGACTGGCCAGTCTGCGCGCATAGATGCGCACGCACCAAACGGCGAAATCTTGACCGTAGCCGTCCAGATCATCCCGCAAAGAATCTTGAAGAGTGCCGACGGTTCGGCCATTCCAGCGCCCGTATTAGAGTGAGAGCGGATTTCACGTCACAGCGCGGACAACGCGCTGACTGTGTGCCGCTCACGGTATCGTCCGCGCGTATCGCGCGCGGCACGTCCCCGTTGTGCACGCACACGGGAGACGGAATACGAGGAACGGAGAAAGCCGTTCGCCGGGCGAACACAAAATCTTGAATGTCGCCGACGGTTCGGCCATTCCGGTGCCCGTATTCAAGTGAGAGCCCGAAACGGGGGCGGCGCATGCCGCACGTGCCATGGCGCGTGCGGGATCGTCGCCGCCGGATATCGGGCTCGCTGTGGCTCTGGCCCCCGCTCGGGGAGGGATGCGTCCCGGTCTCCCCAGCGGCACAGCACCTTTTGCGGGACGCCCACCACTGTTCCCGGCCGCGCGGTCCGGCGGGCCAGGGATCGCGCGCTGGGAGCGTGGTTGGACAACCCGTCTGCCTGATCGCCGGCACTGGAGGAGCAGACCGTCCCAGGCCAGCGGGCGGGCGGCGGCAGCGTAGCTCCTGGACGGCATTTCCGACACGCCACCTGGTTGTGGCCTGGGCATCGGGCCTGGGCCCTGCCGTTCAGGAGGCTGAAGTGAGTGTGCAGCAGGCGCTCGCGAACATGGTCAAGGACGACCTGAAGGCCAAGACCTTCTCCAGCGGGTCCAAGGGCTTCCACGCCACCGGCAAGATCACCGTGGACGGTGACCGGTACCAGGCGCAGGCTCAGGCCGTGCTGATCGGTTCGAAGGCCAACCTGAAGGTCAAGGTCCAGGCCAAGCGGGACGAGGCGGTCTCCGTGCTGGCGGCCATCGCCGAGAACCTGGCGCCCAAGACGTTCTCCTCGGGCCGGAGTGGCTACTACGCCACCGGCAAGGCCGAGATCGGCGGGCAGCGCTACCAGGTCCAGGCCCAGGCCGTGCGGCTGTGACCGCAGGTTGCGGGGCCGGGATGTCGCGTGTCTCCCGGCCCTGCCCCGTCCGACTGGAGGATCGCCATGTCCGCACTACGCGCCGGTAAGGACCGGTCGCCGTGGCGGGTGTACACCCGCAACCCGGCCACCGGTGTACTCGTCCACGATGGTCTGATCTACCGGGGCGAACGCTGCGCCCAGCGAGAAGCCCGCAAGATCAACCGTGTGCTCGGCCAGCCCGCAGAAGCGCGGCCGGTCGACTGATCCCATAGACACCCCGCCCGGGTGATCGTGCCCGGTCACCCACAGGCGGGGCTGGCTCATCCGCCCGGTGAGAGGCGGACGGGCTTACGGACCGAGATCAGGGCCCCTCGGTCCCGACTGTGCTCGGCGAGTCTCGAACTTGACTCCGTTCTAGGTGGCTTCCGGCACACCACCCGCGTACCTGCGGGCGGTGTGAGGTGCGGAGTTACGAGGCGGCGCGCAGTCTCCCGGCTAGTGGACGCGGCCAGTCCACGCCACCGGCTCCCGAGCACAACGCATCACGCGGCCTACGGCCTGCGTGAACGCCGACCTGCGAACAACCCCTCAGTTCCGCAAAGGAGGCGGTCCCGTTGCGGCCCCTGCTTCACCCTCACCTCCACCACGACCACCACCACCGCGCTCACCTGATCGCCCCGGTCGCCATCTTGCTGGCCGAACTGGCGATCATCCTGCACCTGCACATGGTGGCCCTGCACCTGGCCTTGGCGGTTGGCGCGTTCGGCCGCGAGACCTACATCAACCTGCGCCACCGCCGGACGGACAGCCCCGTCCAGTGACCCCATCCCAGCCTCCCGCCCGGGGCCTCGTCCCCCCGGGCGGGAGTCCTCCCCTGCGTTTTGCGAGGTGATCGCGATGGGCAAGGTGTCCATCCGCTATGGCGTTGGCGACCCGGACGGTCCCCTGGCCCGCCTTCAGCCGTTCGATACTCACGGCGCCATGAGCGCCGCGCCCTACGCGCCGTCCTCGACGGGACGGTTGCCGCTGCCGTGGGCGCGCCAGTACGACAGTGACGGTCGCGGGCCGGGGATCGTCTACACCGTCCGCTCCTATGCCACACCGATCGCCTGGGTGCGTGCCGACGGACGGACGGTCATCCCGCCGGTGTCGTATTCAGCGACCACGACCCGGCACCAGAACCTGTGCCGCGCCTGGCTGGGCGCCGCCGCTCCGGCAGAGGACGGAGCGGCAGCGGCATGACCCAGATCATCAGCCCAGTACGGGCCGTGCGGCACTACCACGTGTGCGACTCATCCCTCGGTTGCCTGCCCGAGTCTGATCCCTACGTCACCAACGACCTGGACGATGCGGTGGAGACGCTGGCGAGTCTGCTGGCCGACTGGGGTGAAAGCAACGACACGGCCGACGGCGCGCACGCCGCCGATGTCGCCGCCGCCTACCTGGCTCCAGATCAGGAGGCCAGCGGGAAGGGCTACATTGCGCTGAACCGCTTGGGGTGCGGCCACGAGGTGTGCGAGATCGTCGGGTCGCGGTCGTTCGAGATCGCCGTTTGCGACGAACATGATTGCTTGCGGTACTGCCCTGACGACCGGTGCCGCACCGTCACGCCGGTCACCGACCCTGACCCGTGGTGCTGGTGCTGCGGCACCCGCTACGTGCCCTGGGACGCCTGTCCCTGGCTCGACTGACACCCCACCGTGGCCGTCACCGGCCTCCCGCCACCTGTCCCGCGCACCCTTCCATTGAAGGAAGCGCGGGACTTGGGAGCGATTTCTCGTTCCCGAAGGAGACCAACCCATAAGGTTCCCGATAGCAAATGAACGAGACCAAGCGGCTGATTCAGCTACGAGAGCAACTGAACGAACTAGCACGGGATATCAGGGAGTGGGACGCGGATCGCTGGCGCATTTCACACAAGGAGAACCACGAAGGCGGTGCTTTCAGCGATTGGCACGGCTCGGATGACCAAGCCGTGGAGATCGTGCGCCGCGTGCAAGACATTCTTGGCGAACCAGCCCGAGCGAAGCCCGTGAAGATCTGCCCTCCGGATGACGAGTGTGAAGACTGCTCAGCTATTGCCGCGTAGCTAAATCCATCTGGCCCAGCAACACGAGACAGAGTAACAGTCGGCAATTGAAGCACGCCCGTTCCCCTCCGCCATTGTCGGCTCGGGCATTACCTCGACCACGGAGCGCCACGGTGCCCGTCCGCTCACCTCTCCACGTCCGCCAATACCGGTTCTCGGTCTAGACCCACCGTCTCCGATTTGCCGGAGGCATGAGTACGTCCGGTCCGTGACCAGGTCAAGGCGCGCAGTCGCCGCTCGCGTCTCGTGCGGGCGGTCAATCGAGAAGGGGGAATCCACAATGTCCACACCCACCGGCGACGCGATTACCGAGCAGTGGCTGTCGGAGCTACTGACCGGACTCGGTGACGGCCCCGATCAGATTCACACCGCCCTCCGCAACGCGAAGATCACTGGTCAGCGAGGCAGCCGGTATGACTGCCCCCTGGCCCGGTACGTCGCCGACCATGCCCGCAAGCGGGTGCCGTCGGCCCAGGTGAGGGTCCGTGTCTACGAGGGTGCAGTCGTCGTGGAGATCGAGGAATCCGACACCGGCGGGTACCGCGAGGTCGGCGTGGAGCAGCCCGAGGCCGTGAAGCGGTTCGTGCAGGCGTTCGACGGCGGCTACTACCTCGACCTGGTTGACCGGGAAGCCGCCTGAAGCCGACAGCTATTCCCGAGGTTCCGGCTAATGCGCCCGCGCGGCGCGGTACGAGCCGGTCTGATCGTCCCGCAGGTCCCTGGCGAGGGGGTGGGGACCTGCGGGACCCCGACCGATCGGTGCGCCGACGCTCGGCTTGGCGCATGCCGTCCTGGACGAAGGGGGTTCTTGCGTGCCTATCAACGAGGCGATCACTGATCAGTGGCTGGCGCACGTGCTGAGCAAGCTGGGAAACACTCACTCAGCGGTCGCCGCGAGGCTGCGCACGGCGCTGGTCACCGGCCGCCCGGGAGACCCGTGCGCGTGCCCCATCGCGCGCTACGTCCTTGCCCGGGTCCGTGCGCACGTGCCGTCCGGCCCGGTGCTGGTCACCGTCACCGACAAGGTGTTCGTCGACATCGATGCGCCAAGCGGTGACGGCTACCGGTCGGTCAGCGCGGCGGTTCCGGAGCCGGTCACCGAATTCATCACGGCCTTCGACTACGACGATCACGACGAGCCGCGCCTTTACGGCGACCTGATCGAACCCGGCTTCGCGTAAGCGCCCGTGTTGGTGCGCTCGTACGGGCGGACGCTCCTGAGCCCGCAACGTCCGGGATCTACACCGGGCCGCTACTGCCGCGAGCCCGCGAACCCACTCTTTTCCGATCCGGTCCCGCAGGTCCCGAAGGGGGACGGGGCCTGCGGGACCTCCCATCTGCGGGAGGGATTACATGACCACGATCGCGGTGAGCATCGACGTCCACCGCACCGACGATGTGACCTTCACGGTCGACACCGGCGAGTTCCTGGAGGCGATCGGACCGGTCGACCGCAAGGTCGAGGACGCGCTGAACGAAGCGCTGGACTCCTACGTCGACGAGCACGCCTACTACCAGTCCGAACGGTGGTACAGCCTGCTCCACGAACGCGACTCACGAAAGGTGCTGCACCACGCACTGGCAACCGCGCTGGGCATCGACGCCGATGAGGTGTCCACCGACTACTCCTTCTGCACCTGCAACTTTGAGAACCACCTGTCCGAAGACCTCGGCGGCACCCTGTGGGATGTCGCCGACGGCCGCCGGTACCTGACCATCGAATCCGGCGAGCGCGGGTTCATGAAAGCCGCCGTCGAGGTGCGCGCGATCACGTGCGAGGAACCGGCCTACGTCATCACGGTCAACTCCACCGAGGTCGAGATCGGCTGCACCGCCTGCGACTTCGCGCTGGACACCGGACACGACCGCATCACCTGGACCGACCTGACCCGCATCGACGAGGACGGTTGGACCCGCGACGGGCTGTTCTGCCCGTGCTGCCAGGCTCCGCTGACCGTCGAGGTGTGGATCTAGCCCGGACTTCCTTAGCCGAGCAGGCGCGCTCCCTCGGTGGAGCGCCCCATGGGGACGGAACTCGAAGGGGCGAAAGCCGCTGTCGGGAACGTGGTCCTGGGCGGATGCCCTGAAGGTGGGGTTCAACTCCCCCCGTCCCTACGCAACGCACTTGCCGCCCGCAGGAAAGACGGAGTCCGTGAACGAGTACACCGTGACGCTGAACGTCACCGAGGAGCCATCGGGCTGTGCGTAGAGATACGTCACCGATCGAGAACGCCGCGCGCTTGTGAGGCAGAAGGGGTCGCCGCCCGGCGGCTCCAGGACGCGATGACCGCACGCCGGGCCCACGACTACCGCGCCACCGTCGCCACGATCGTGCCCGGCATCAACCGCTGGTGCTGGTGAGCCCAGCCTCCCGGGCGGCTTGTGAAGCCGACTGAACAGCCCTCGGCGCGGCCGACACCACACCCCAGGACAGGAGGTGACCTGTTGATGATCGAACTACCGCACAGCGGCCTTAGCGTGCCGCATACCGACCTGCATGTTGTCAGCCTTCGTGAAGCCATGCACGCCTATGGCGTTTCGTTCACCGCCGTAATTGCTGTGGGCCAGCGAGTCGTCGGCGTCGCCGAGAACGACGGGCGCGGCGGTCCGACGAGCTTCCAGCCCGGAGCGAGCAACGTTTTCACGTGGCGGGACATGGAAGACTTCGCCGCGCAGTGCCGACATGGCGGCGAACCGGTGGACGTCGGTGGGGTGCTGGACTGCCTGGTCGATGAGTACGACCTCGCCCGGCGCATCGCCACCGCGACACGGCTGGGGCGGACCCTAATCCGCGCGGTCGTCATGGACCGCTACCCGACCAACGTGGTTGAGGTCGACCCGCCGGCAACAGATGCCCAGCGCGCTGCCCTGATTGCGCATCTTGCCGACGTGCCCGTGCCCGACGGTGCCCGCTGGGAGATCTGGGACGGGCACCGCTGGACCACCCTGACCGGCCAGACACCGTGACCGATCAGACCTACTGACACCTCGTTCGACCATAGCCGCGCGGTGCCGGGCGCACCCGTGGCCTGGCGAGCGTCCAGGAGACGCCGCTATCGATCGCCAGCAGACAGACGGAGGGAGACCGATGAGCGATCGCGAAGTGTTTCAGTTCCTGGCCTTCCGGTGGGACATCACCAAGGCCCAGCAGATCGCAGCCGACCTGCCGGTTCACCGATGCGACCCGCAGCCGTGGTTCGGATGGCTCGCCGCGGTCGCCCTTGACGAGGATCACATCCCCGCCGTGGATCTGGATCGCCCGATCATCGCGGTGCGGCTCCGCGAGGCCGACGGGGCGGCAATGATCATCGACGGGTGGCATCGCGTCGCCCGCGCTCAGCGCGACGGTGTCACCGAGCTGCCGATCGTGGTTCTGGATGAAGACCAGGAATACCAGGTGCGGATCTTCGGCGGCGACAAGGTCCCTTGCTCGCCGTGAATCGGAAATGCGGTGAAGAGAGACCAGTAACGCTCCGCCCCGAGAGAAGCATTCATGAGTAGCGCCGAAACGTACTTTGACCCCTACGGACAGTCCCCACCGCCTGGTGAGTGGAACTACATTCTGGACGACTTCAGTGTCCATTATGGCCCCGGCTGGTGGCCTTTCTACCGCGATGGGCGCCCGTGCGGGATCCGGGTCAGTCCCGACACTGATTACCGCGCCTGGCGCAACGAATACGTCACGCTTCGCCCTGGCACCGACGCGGGCGTGACGGCCAAGGCCACGCTGCACTGCCGTCCGCAAGGGCTCGGTGCCATCGTCGTGGATGTCCGCATCCACATCGACCTGCGGGCCCGCACTACCCGCATCGTCACCGGGTGCCCGGACGAGGTCCGCGAACAGGCCGAGACCAAAGCCACCCGCCTGCTGGCCTTCCTTGTTGCCCACCGGCGCGCTCGCCGCCAGGGCGAACCAGAGCCGGTGACCGCTCACCAGGTGTGGACAGCCCGGGACGTGACGTCACGTTGATGGGAGGAAGGCGACTCCTCCCGTCGCGCCAACTCTGCGAATGACCAGCCATGGACCGTCCTAGGTCCAGCTCGGAAAAAGGGAGCGCCAATGTCTTCAACCACGACCTATCGCGCACAGCGGGCCCTGACCGGTGACGAGCTGACCGCGATCAGGAATCAAATCGAGGCCGCCGGTAGCCCAGCGGAGATCGTCGCCACGGTGGTGCGCGCGGTGTTCACCGCCTTGCTGGCGCCACTGGGCGAGTCGCTGGACGACTACAACCGCGACCGTCAGCTCATTCCCGGCCAGTTCGCCATCCCGCAGACGCAATGGGAGGCGATCAGCGACGCGGCGCTGGACCGGGCCGACGCCTTCGCCGCCCGCGCCCTGCTGGCGTTGGAGCTGATCGACGTGATGCCGTGCACCTATCAGGACCCGGACGCGCCCGTCCCACCGGTAGAGCGGGTCGATCAGCGCCCGTATGAGCATGTGCTAACCGTCGCGCGGGAGGCCACCGACGTCATCGCCGCCGCCAGCGCGCACTGTGACCGGCTCGGCGCCGCTTTCGGCGTCGGCTCGCCGGAATACCGGGAGGCGGTCACGTCCTGGCAGCGCGGCCTGTCCCGGCTGTTCGCGATGGGCTTGGGTGCCCGGACCTACGTCACCCGCGATGGTGAGCTGTCGCTGCTGGTGCGCTGCGAGCGTGGGTTCGTCTACGGGATCGTCTTCCACCCGGTGCAGCGACGGTGTACCCGGGACGGGTGCCGCGCGGTGATCAACGACGACGGTCACGCCTGGACCTACCTGTGCGATGACCCGAAATGCCCTGACGGCGACCACGCACCGTCCTACCCGCTGGACGCGCCCCACCCGGGCATCTGGCAGTTCCATTCCTGACCGCGCGTCCACACGTGCGGCCCAGCGGCGCGAACAACCCGTCCTGCGCCGCACCGGCTGACTGCTAACGCCCCGAGGGCTGGGTCCTCGGGGCGTGCTTGTTCCCCGGGGCGTCGCTGCCCGCACACGGGCCGCCCACGCAGCCCGACCGCCCCTGCCCACGCTGGGTCAGCGGCGCCCCGGGCCGTTCCCGCAGAAAGGGGAGAGTCCCGCATGTCCAAAGAGACCTTGCAATGGCTGAACCAGAACACGCTGATCGGGTTCACCGACAAGCGCGGCACGGCCTGGCACTACCGGGCCGACCTGCAAGGCGCCGAACCCAACCACTACTCGGGCGCCATCCCGGTCGGCGATGTCAGCCGTCGGCTGTTCCACTGGGAACCGGTCGAGCAGCCGATTTACGTCCCCTCCTCGGGGATGGAGTGGGCCCCTAACGGGCACGTCCCGATCCCCGGCACGGTGGAAGCGGTCACCGACACCGGCGTGCTCAAGCTGGCCCCGCTCCCGGATCGCAAGGCCATCCAGCGCTCCGACACCGGCCACACCATGGGGATCTTCACCGATTCCTACCAGCCGCACGAATACAACGAGTGGCTGATCAACACCATCGCCACGCTGCTGGACGACGACCTGTCGATCGGGTCCGCCGGGCTGCTCAAGAACGGCGCAGTCGCGTGGGTGTCGGTCGAGGTCCCCGACAACGTCACCACCCCCGAAGGAGTGGAGTTCCGTCCCCACCTGTTCGGCGCCACTTCCTTCGACGGGTCGCTGGCTACCACGTTCAAACGGGCCGTGACCAGCATCGTGTGCGACAACACCATGGCCGCCGGGCTGGGCGAAGCCGGCCAGCAGATCAAGATCAAGCACTCGCGACACTCCAAGCTGCGCATCGGCGAGGCCCGCGAGGCACTCAACATCATCTACCAGGTCGCCGACGACTTCGCCGCCGAGGTCACCGCGCTCTGCCGCACCAGCGTCAGCGACACCGAGTGGAACGCCTTCCTGGACGCCCACGTGCCGATGCCCGACGAGCCGGGACGCTCACGCACCATGGCCGAGAACAAGCGCGACACCCTCGCCCGGCTGTGGAACCACGACAACCGGGTCGCGCCCTGGAAGGGCACCGCCTGGGGCGTCGTCCAAGCCGTCAACACCTACACCCACCACGAGCAGACCGTCCGCGGCGCGGTCCGCGCCGAGCGGAACATGCTCCGCGCCGTCACCGGCGGCGTCGACGAGCTAGACCACACCACCCTGCACACCCTGGCCACCGTGCAGAACGACCCGGCGCTCCTGGCGGCCTAGCTCCTCGGCCAGGGCCGGGTCTCGGTGGGGCGCCGTGCCTGACACGGCACCCCACCGATCCGAAGCCGCGTAACAACAGCAAGCACCCTGATGCGAAGGAATATGCGCTACGAATCACGCGGTGGCAAATCAACGCTTTGAGGGCGCATGTGCGCCCGTTTCGGTTACCCGTGCGGTGGCGTCTCAGCGACATGTCGATCAACCGTATGCAGCCGATTGGAGAGAGCAGTGAGGAGTGACGTCATGAGCGATTGGGCCAAGGCATATGTGACGATCGATGGTCACGATGTCTTTCCCGCCGAAGTGGCGACCTGGACGTCATGGAACGGCGCCGCATGCCCGCGCTTCACCCGACAGGTCGCCGAACGAGTCGTCGAAGCCGTCACCAAAACCAAGCAGCGAGCGCCCTACGAGGACGCCGAGGAGTTGTTCTGGGACGGTGACGTGATCATCTGCCGGGTCCCGGGAACCGAAGGCCAGGAAGGGTACGAGCCAGAACGGATCGAGCCCGACCCCGACGGCATGTACGCGATCGGGTGGAAGGCATGGACCTGGTCGGAGGTGTGGTGCCAGGGCGACACCCACTCCGGTGAGCCCGATGACCTGGCCACCCCAGTAGCGATCCTCACCTGGGCTGAGCCCGACCAGAGCAGGCCCGGCGCACAGCCCGCCCTGACGGACGCAGCGTTCTGCGCTCCCTGCCTGGAGCGGGCGCGGGTCGCCCATCCGAAGGCCACCGTCACCGCCCTACCCCCGCTGTAACCCGCACAATGCACCGCCCGCGTGGAGGCGGTGGCGAGGCGAGCCGGGCGTCGCCAAGGCGGATCACATAAGGCCGAGATCGCGGCCCCCTCACGGGCATATGGCCGCATAAAGGCGCAGCCGGTGACGCTCTGTATCGCTGCCGGGAGTTATCGCTTCAGAAAAGGGGGAAATTGTGAATGTCACCGTGACGGTCGAGGTTTTCCATAACGTATCGAAGGATGCAGCGGGGAGACCATTAGGTTTCGACGGCTACCAGCAAGGCCATCCTGTGGTGAAGGTGTTCGAATTTCCAATGGAAGCCAACGAAGCCACCGAGCCGGTTCTCTTCGCTGAGACAGCGTTCGAGATCGGCAACGAGTTCCACGAACTGAGCGCGGACTATTACCGCCGCCGCCTTCGCTCGCTCAGCTTCCCCAGAAGTTAGTTGTGTTGCGACTGGTTGTGTTGTGGGTCGGTGACCTGCTGTGTGCTTCCCGGAGAACATGCTGCCCGGCCAGGCGAAGCTGTCCCTGGTCACGTGCAGGCCCTCTGAGCGGATTCAATCCATCGGCATCGCGATCAACTGCTCATTTGTCACCGCGCTCGGCCGGGGCGCTGGCGGGCCCGGACTCAACGACGGGCGTCCTCCCGACACCACGCAACCCGGGACACATCAGATCACCATGGCGTCGCTGGTGAAGCATCCACTCGTTACGGTGAGCAACGGTGATCATTCGCAGAGTGTGGTGATATAGCGGATGGTCCAGTGGATGCCGACTCAGCTGCGTAGCGCTGGACCGTATCCAGCAGCGACCTCAGTGTCGGTTCGTTGGTAGAGGGAGCCATCACCGTTGCCCGTAGCCAACGGCGGCCGTCGACGACCGAGGAGGCCAGATGGAACAGGCCGTCGTCCAGTAGCCGATCGCGTAGTGTGATCTGCAGGCGATCCAGGTGTTGCTGGTCGTGGTCGTCTCGGCCGTAACGGAAGCAGACCACGTTGCTTTCGGGCTCGCACAGCACTTGGAAGTTCGGCTGGGTTCGGAGCAGTTCCCATAGCCGGCGGGCGATGGCGTGGCGTCCGGCTACGTAGCGGCCGAGGCCGTCTTCGCCACGCCAGGCCAGGTTGAGAAACAGCTTGAGACCGAGCTCGGCCTTGGCGCCTTCGACGGTTCGGGTCATGAGGTCGGGGCCAGCGCGGTCGTCATCGAAGAACAGATAGTCGGCGTGTTGCTGGAAGGCGCTAGCCAGGTCAGTGGCGTCGCGGGCGAGCACGGCGGCGGCCAGCGTGGAGGTACGCAGCATCTTGTGTGCGTCCCAGACGATCGAGTCGGCTCCTTGGATGCCGTTCATCAGGTGCTTGAGCTCGGGGACCAGCAAGGCCGAGCCGCCATGGGCGGCGTCGACGTGCAGCCAGATTCGTTCGTCGCGGCAGACGCGGGCGATGGCGTTGAGGTCGTCGTACAGTCCGGTGGCGGGTGCGCAGGCGTTGGCGACGATCGCGAGGATGACGCGCTCGCTGTCGCGGATCTTGCGGATCATGCTGGGAAGTTGGTCTGCCACTATGCGTCCGAGCCGGTCGGAGGGCATTTCGATCACTCCATCGGTGCCGAGCCCGAGGATGGCGGCGGCACGCGGCACCGACAGATGGCTTGAGGGGGGCGCCAGGATCACCGCGCCGGATGGCATGCCCGCACGCCAGGCGCAAGGGAGGGCGCGAGCGCGGGCGGCCAGCAGTGCGGTCAGGTTGGCTAGCGAGCCGCCATGCACCAACACGCCGGTGGCGTGTTGGGCGCTCCAGCCGACCTTCTCCAGCATCCAGTCGATCACGGCCAGTTCAACGGTGGCGCCGGCGGCTCCCATCTCGTAGAGGGACATCGCGTTGTTGGTTGTGCCGTGGACCAAGTCCGCAAGCGCGGCCGGGACATCGGGCACTGCGCACTGGTGGGAAAGGTATCCCGGGTGGTGCAGCCGCGTACCCTCGTCCAGGTAGCCGTCCAGAAACTCCTCAAAGGCTGTGGTGTTCATGCCGCCGTCGCGGATCCAACGGTCCAGTTTCAGGCGGTTGCGTACCTGGTGGGGCGGACGGCGACGCGCCACAGGACCCTCGCCGCTTTGGGCGCCCGCGACGTAGGCGTGCAGGTGGCGGATCAATGCCTGTGAACTGCGCTCGAACTCGGCCATGTCCCAGGAATTCTCCGGGGAGGCTGTTTCATCCATCGCGTCCACCTTTTTGCCGGAGGGTGGCTCTGGAGATGCGGTTTCGTGGTCACGCCGTTGCTGGTCCTGTCAGCAGGCCGGGGTGGGCGCCCAGCCCAAGTGAGGCGTCAATAACGGCTCCATGCAGTACCTCGCCCTGCGGTGAGGCAAGCCACCGGATCATGTGCGCGATCTCACTGGGATCGATGAGCCTGCCTGCGGGCAGGTGATTGATCAACCTATGGCGAGCGGAGGGGGACAGATTGTTCAGTGTGCTGGCATGGAACATCGGTGTGTCAGTGGCTCCCGGACACACGCAGTAGACGTCCACGGGGCTGTGGGTGAGCTGGGCGGCCAACTGGCGGGTCATGAACGCCACGGCGGCCTTGCTCATCTCATCGGCTTCGCGAAAGGTGGGGAAGGCGGTGATGCCGCCGCCCACGCTGGATACCATCACGATCTTTCCATAACCGCGCTCCAGCATGCCTGGCAGCAGCAGTTTCGTCAGCCACAGCGGTCCCAGGGCGTTGATGCGCATGAACAACTCATCTTCGCGCGGCTGCGAGCCTCCGCCCTGGGCCTCGACGGTCTTGGAACCCACCGCGGCATTGTTGATCAGAACATCGACCGGCCCCGGCAGGCGATCCACCAGCTCGTTCACCCGGGTCCAGCAGCCTTGATCGAGCGGGAAGGCTCGGTGCCGGACCAAATCGTGCGTGGGGAGTTCGCCAATCAGGGCATGGGCCCGGTCGGGAGCACGGTGATAGGTGATCCATACCTGGTCGCCCTGAGCGGCCATTGCACGCGCCACCGCGGTGCCAATACCACTCGACCCCCCAGTCACCAGCACTGTCCTGCTTCCCATGCGGCCGACGTCCGCAGACAAGTCATCGCGGCTGGACATTGCACGGGCGGTGGCGAGAGGGGGATCCTTCGCCGAGCCGCTGGTGGCGCGGCGCCCAGATGGATACGAAGGTCGGCGCAGGGACAGCTGTTGGAGGGTATTGATCGCGGTTCGGGGCATGGCAGACCGAGGCCGCCTACCTCCGACCTTCTGGAGCGCAGCGGCCCGCTCAGCGTGGTGCCGTATCCGATCGCGTAGGAATCCGATACCAGAGGTGCCGCCCGTACCGGGCGCGTCTCCGATCATTCGTTTGACGATCTCAAGATGCTTGGTCTGCCACTGGCCCAGTAGATGGTGGATCTCCCGGACGCTTCGCGCGGCCTGCGGTGGCAGAGGTTTACTCTTGGGCTGCAGCTGGGACACAGCGTCATGGACGATGGCGAACAGCCGTGCAAATTGAGGGGACTGGCCGGCGCTGGCCTCGCCCAGCCGGGGTCTGAAGGCATCAAAGTGATCAGGTGGCAGATGGTCTAGCAATGCGAGGTTGTGCACCAGCATCGCCGTGAGCCCTTCCGCGCGCTGGGCGGCGCGAACGGCGGCCTGGTCGCCGCTTTCACCGCCATCCCAACCGTTGCCCGGCTCCTTGTCGATCACGTCGCGAATCGCATTCAAATCCAGCAGGAGCTGGCTGAGCAGGAGCTCTGCGACCTGGTGCACGACAATGAAATGCCGTTCGGATGCCCGGGTTGTCGGCTCGGAAGGTGGAGTGGCCGGCGATTGCAGGGCCATGAGACTCGGCAAGTTCAGGTACTGCTCATACGGCGTGATTGCCACGGGAGTTCCCAACGGAGGAGGATCGATGTGCGATAGGCATCCCTGGACCCGGCAGGCCCTGGTTCGTCATGGAGGGCACCTAAGAGATCTCCGAACCTTCGCTCTGCTTCTGTACTTGGGGCCGGTGTCGCCCAACTACCCGGCGAAGCAGCGGCCAAACTCACTTATCTGCCACTCGAAAAGTGGACGAGAACGGGCTCAACCGCACCCCCTGCTGATCCCAGACAGACCGGATGATCGAGAGCTTTCCAATAGTCATTTCATTAACAACCGAGGAGAACTTACATTCATTGTGAGGCATCGCGGGCGCTCGGCGGTCCGCGTGCCGACAAGCAGCCAGCCTCATCGGTATCTGCCGCGCTGCCACATGAAGGTGAACCCAGCCGGAGTTCTCCTTCACATACGACTGCCGCGACCCGGGCAAGAAACGCAAACTGCGACAGCTCGAAGGACGCGGCCAGCGGGTGAATCCACTCGACACGCAGGATCGATCAAGATCGGCCACTCCCGCTCTATCTCCAACGCCGCTCCCGCTCACCAACGCCGGGGGACCCCCATCCAGCAGCTTGTCGTGCCCAGCGGGATCTCCAGCCCGGCGCGAGAACTGTAGATGACCGATCACTAACAGTGATCAACAACACGCTCAGACCTGCGAGGGAACTCAGCGTCGGAGACCTGGTCAAGATCGGGCTGCTGTGGCTGTCGTGCGAACCGGCCGGCTGGCAGCCCATCACCGATCACACCCCCAACGACATCACCGCCACCCACGACGGCGAACACGGCACCCAACCGTGGAGACCCTGATCGCGTCGGGACGCAGGTCGGTCCGCGCGGCCACGAACGGCAACGTACGAAACGGAGGAAGGCGCTAATGACCCTCGGCTGGCCTGCGGCATCGGGATGGCAGTCCACTAACGGCGACACCATCAAGCACCTCGTCGCCTGGCAATGGCAGGCCGGTCAGCTGATCTGCGTGTCATGCATGCCGATCGGCACCGGGCTGGAACTGTCGGATCGGTTCCCCGAATGGTCTGACGCGATCGGTGAGGTCTACCCCTGGACCACCCCCGACGGCACCGCCGAAGACGACTTGATCTGCGACGTGTGCGGCCAACCGATCACCGCCCAAATCGCCTAGCAGGCGGCGGGCCCACTACCGCATCCCGCAGAGGTTGGACGCCGCCGAGTCTTCCAGCCACGACGGGGAAGCCGACCGCGCTAAAGGGCGCCGACTCACGCTAGCTGGAAGGTGCGGCGCTCTGCGTGAATGCGGTCGCGCTCCCTGAGATGACAGACCCAACCAATTCGCGCTGCGGGATACCGGTGCGGAGCCTTTTGTGTACTCGGGGGAGGACGGCGTGCTGACATCGGTGCACCTGATGGCCGGTGGTGGAGGTGATCTGGCCGGGTTCGCGCTGGCCGGTTACGACACGCTGGCGGCGGTCAACCATCTCCAGGCCGTCTAGTTGACTGCACTATCTCCGGCCCCGGTTCCGTGGGCTGTCTGTGTGGGAGGTTGTGCAGGTGGACATCCGACGGTCGCTGTTGGAGGGGCGGGCTGAGTTGCCTCGTGTCGGGCAAGTACGGGCAACCGAAGACGACCTGTTGCCGTTCGTGGTGGTCGACGGTGCCAGCGACCCAATCGAGTACTTCACCGTCTTCCTACGGGAACTCGTGCTCGGTGACGCAAGCCCGCTGACCTGCCGCTCGTACGGCCACGACTTGCTGCGCTGGTGGCGCATGCTGGCGTTGGTCGAGGTGGGGTGGGACAGGGCAACGCGGACGGAGGTTGAGTTGCTGGTCGGATGGCTGCGCTCGGCCTCCAACCCGCAGCGGCGCCGGAGCCGGCCGGATACCGAACCGGCGGGCTCGGTCAACCCGAAGACCGGCAAGCCAGTGCTGCGGGCGGGGTATGCGCCCTCGACAATCAACCATGCCCTGTCGGTCCTGTCGGCGTTCTACACCTTCCATCTGCACTTCGGGCGGGGACCGCTGATCAATCCAGTGCCTGAGGCCAGCGAACGGCGGATGCTGGTAGCGCACCGCAGCCCGATCGAGCCGAACCGAGTCATACGGCGGGCACCGCTGCGGCAGAAGACCGCCGACCGTCTTCCGCGTTCGATCCCCGATCCGCTGTGGGAGGAACTGTTCGCCGCGATGGGCACCCATCGTGATAGAGCGCTGCTGGCGTTCTACGTCTCTAGCGGAGCCCGCGCCAGCGAGTTGCTCGGGCTGCGCGGCGGCCACGTCGACTGGGCTGGCCAGCGGATCTGGGTGATCTCCAAGGGCACTCGGACACTTGATCCACTGCCCGCATCACCGCAGGCGTTCCGCTACTTGGCCTGGTACTTCGACGGGCACGGCGCCGTCGGCAGTGACGAGATGGTCTGGCGGACGCTGCGTGGCCCGGTGCGGCCCTTGAGCTATTGGGCGATGCGCCGCGTGATCCAGCGTGCCGACGAGCGGCTCGGCACGAACTGGACCCTGCACGACCTACGACACACCGCCGCCGCCCGGATGGCCGCCGACCCGCGGATGACACTCGTGGAGGTCCAGACGGTGCTGCGTCACCGCCAGTTGTCCACCACCGAGCGGTACCTGCAACCGCGGGCTGAGGAACTGTTCGACAAGCTCGCCGAGCACTACGCCCGCCCCGCTACGACACCAAGCTTCACGTCCGGGTACGACGCCGACGACATCAAGGCGGTGTTCGGTGTCTAAAACGCTGTCCCGGCCGAAGCTGCGACCGGCCCGACCCGAAATCCCCAAGACAAAGTTCACCCGCACCGCGATCACTCCCGCACCGGCACCAGCGCCAGCGGTTCCTCCGCGCCCGCGCGGCATCCTCGACGCCGCCACCATCGAGGAGATTTGCCAGGTCGCCACGGTGACCTGGCGGTCCACGGACGCTCCCTCCCGTACCCGCAGCCGTGCCTCTGGGCTGCGTCGACTCCTTGGCCGTCTCGCGACCCAGCCGGGCGAGACCTGGCAGGAGCGGTTCGAGTCCAGCGGTCTGAACGCCCGCGCCAGGCCGGTCCGCGACCTGGCCGTCGGTGACGGGCCTCGGGCCTGGATGACCCAGGGGCTGGAGGCCCTGTTCTGCCTGCGGATCTTGCAGCCCACCCTGGAGGCGTTTCGCTCGAACCACTTCACCGATTACCCCAAGGCGTTCCGCACCGCTCAGCAGGACGATGTGCTGGAGGGATTCTTCGCCGCCGTCGAAGCCGCCGACGTCGCCCGGCACTGGAAGCGCCGCGCCGTGTTCGATGTGTCGGCCGCGCTGACCACCCAGGGCATCGCGTTCGCTGATCTGACACCTGAGGCGTTCCTGCACCACGCGCGCATCACTCGCGACGGCGGCCTGGCCGCCTACAGCTACTCCACCTATGTCGGGCACCTGGCTTGGCAAGTGATGCACGAGATGGGGCACTTTCTGCCGTCGGTGCCCAGCACACTGCGCGCCGTGCTGCGCTCTCCGAAGCTGACCTGCCGCCAATTGGTCGAGCGGCACGATCTGCGCAACGAAGGCGTCAGCGATCTGCTCGTGCAATACCTTGAACGGCGCAGCCACGACATGGACTACAGCACGCTGAAAACTCTGACCAACACGCTGAGCCACGTCTTCTGGAAGAAAATCGAGAACATCAATCCTGACCAGCGAGACCTGCGGCTGTCCGAGAGCATCTACCAGCAGTGGCATGAGGCGATCCAGACTCGCGACAGCGGAAGGCCCCGCCGCGACGTGGACAGCGTGCTGGTCACCGTGCGCGCCTTCTACTACGACATCCAGGCGTGGTCGGCGCACGAGCCCGAGCGGTGGGCACAGTGGTCCGCCCCGTGCCCGATCCCGCACCGCGAGATCCGTGCCGGCGCCAAGCGCCGGCGCCGCAACCGGGAACGCATCGCCGATCAGACCCGACGCCTCCAACCGCTCCTTCCGGTCCTGGCGCGTCATGTCGAGCAAGCCCACCGCACCATGAGCAGCCTGCTGGCCGCCGCCGACACCCTACCTGGGGAGATCGTCGCGGTCGGCTCCCGCGCCTACCGGCGCCTGTTCACCCCCGCCGACCATCGCCGGGCCCGCATGCATGGCGCCGCTAACGTTCGGTTCCTCGACCTGGCCACCGGCAAGGCCATCAACGCCACCCTCACCGAGGACACCACGTTCTGGCAATGGGCGGTCGTGGAGACTCTGCGGCACACCGGAGTGCGAATCGAGGAACTGCTGGAGCTGTCTCAGCTGAGCATCCGCCAATACCAGCGTCCCAACGGGGAGGTCATCGCGCTGCTGGTCATCGCACCTTCCAAAGCTGATCGCGAGCGCGTCGTCCCCGTGTCGGCCGAGTTGTTCCACGTACTGGCGTGCATTATTAGACGTTTGACCTTGGGGTGCTCGACAGTTCCCCTGGCCATCCGCTGGGACGAGCACGAGCGCGTTACCACCGAGCCTCAGCCCTTTCTGTTCCAACGCCACATCGGGCAGCGCAACGAGGTCATGGCCGCCGGAGCGGTTCGCGGGATGCTTAACCGGGTTTGCCGACAGCTCGCCGAATACGACGAAGGCTTTGCCGACCTGAGGGTTGCACCGCACGACTTTCGTCGCCTGTTCGCGACCGAGCTGGTCAACAACGGGCTGCCCATCCACATCGGTGCGGCATTGCTAGGACACCTGAATCTAGAGACTACTCGCGGGTACGTCGCTGTCTTCGAGGAGGAAGTCGTCCGCCATTACCAAAGCCACCTTGCCCGTCGCCGCGCAATGCGGCCCCAGGAGGAGTACCGGCCGGTCACTGACATCGAGTGGACCCAGTTCGAGGAGCATTTTGACAAACGCAGGCTTGAACTGGGCAACTGCGGACGCCCCTACTCCACCCCATGCTCTCATGAGCACGCTTGCATCCGATGCCCAATGCTCCGCGTCGACCCAAGGATGCTTGATCGGCTGGCTGAAATCGAAACCGATCTCCTCGCCAAGCGGGCACGCGCCGAAACCGAAAACTGGCTCGGTGAAATAGATGGCATCGACTTGACTCTTAGCTTCCTCAAGGGCAAACGTAAGGAAGCACTACGGCTCAGCCGCCTCCCAGTGGTTGACATCGGCATACCCAAACGCCGGGAGGCTCCCAGTGAACGAGCCTGAGAGGGAACGATTGTCTAGGTCGGGCCCAGGGATGCGAGTCTGTCCTGCCGGGCCGAACCGCGCACTGATCAAGAAAGTGACGTTGATTGAACTCCTCGACAAACAAAGATCAACACTACCGCCGATCCGACCATCCCTTTTCAGAGTCGTCTCGCCGCCCTGCCGCCTAGGGAACCGACTGCTTCCACCACTTGGAGCCCGAGCGCATGGCCGCTGACAACGCTGGCGAGAACATCGCGAAGCTCGCGGTGCTGATCGACGCCGACAACGCCAAGCCCGTCGTAGCCGGAACGCTGCTGGCCGAGCATGACAGATCTCTATTCTGCAGCTTCCGCCTTCTTTCGCCAGTGCGCTAGGTCGTCGCGGGTGGAAAGAGTTTGTGGGTCGTCAGAGCCCAGCACTCGTATACGGTCGGTCAGCAATTGCTCGAATGCAGTAACCGCAGCCACGGCGTTTCCCGTTTCGCCATGCCACCAGGCCAGATTGCCGCGCGTTAGGAGAGTGTCGGGGTGGTCAGGCCCCAGCACTTCGCCGACCTTGGTCAGCAACTCCTGCAATGCGGTGGCAGCACCGGCGGCGTCCCCCGCCTCACCTCGCCAGCACGCCAAGTCATGGCGGTTGGCGAGAGTGTCTGGGTGGTCGGGGCCCAGCACTCGTGTCCGATCGGCTAGCAACTGCTCGAAGGCAGTGACCGCCCCGTCGGCGTCTCCCGCCTCACCTCGCCACCAAGCCACCTCGTGACGCGCGGAGAGCGTGTCTGGGTGGTCGCGTCCAAGCATTCGCAACCGGTTGGCGAGCAACTCGGTGTACGCGGTGGCCGCGCCGACGGCGTCTCCCGCCTCACCCCGCCAGTACGCCAGGGCGCCGCGAGTCCACTGGGTGTGGGGGTGATCAGGACCCAGCACTCGCAGCTGATCAGCGAGCACCTGCTCGAAGGCGGTGACCGCGGCGACGGCGTCTCCCGCCTCACCCTGCGCCCAGGCCACATCGTGACGGACGAAGAGCGTGTCGGGGTGGTCGGATCCATTCACTCGCAGCCGGTCGGCGAGTACTTCAATGAAGGCGGTGACGGCCCCGGTGGCGTCACCCGCAAGAACGCGCAATCGTGCCAGGTTGCGACGCGTGATCAGAGTGCGATTGTGGTCGGGACCTAGAACCCGTAGATATTCGGTCAGCAACTTCTCGTACTCAGCGGCCGCCCCGTCAACGTCGCCCATCCCGTCTCGCATCCATGCCATGAGGTGGCGAACACTCAAAGTAGCTCGATGGTCGGGACCAAGCACTCGTAAGAAGTCAGTTAGTAGTTCCTCCAACGTGGAGTAGGTGGCTGAGCCCGAGACGTGGCCCGCCTCGTACCGCCATCGAGTCACGTTGGAACGGGTGATGAGGGTGTCGGGGTGGTCGGCGCCCAGCATTCGTGTCCGATCGGCAAGCAACTCCTCGAAGGCGGCGACCGCGCCGACGTCATCACCTGCGTTGCCTCGCCATAGGGCCAGCCGATGGCGGGTTGTCAGGGTGTCGGGGTGGTCGGGCTCCAGGACCCGTAGCTGGTGAGCGAGCAACTCCTCAAAGGCGGCGACCGCACCAACGGCATCACCCACAACGCCCTGCAGAATCGCTAGATTGCTGCGCGTGGTCAGGGTGTCGGGGTGGTCGGGCCCCAGGTGATGCAGGCAGTTGGCGTGCAGGTCGGTGTTCGCGGTGACAGCGGCGGTGGTCCGACCGGTCTTGGCGAGGCTAGTGGCAGCCTGGAACAGCACGGCATGTGCACCGGAGTCCGGACTGTAGAGGGCGCTACTGGTGCAGTCGTGTAGTGCGGTGGTGTTGGCGCGCAGGATCTGACCGAGCTGCTGGGTGGCCTGGTCGCGTTCGATCTGTGGCCACAAGCGCAGTAACGCGTCGGCCGCAGTGCGCGCGATCTCAGCAAGCGGCGCTGGGCCAAGATCGGGCTGCGTAAGCAAGTTCTCGCGGGTGGCGCGTTGAACGAGCTGATGGATACGGATCTCCCGGTGGGTGGTCACCCGGTTGTGGTCGAGGAGACTGTGGCGGTGCAGCACCCGCAACGCCGCATCCACCATGTCCGCATCCACTCCCACTCCACCTGCGATAAGCCTGGTGGCTGGGGAACTGGGCCGCTGCTGGGCAGTCAGGAAGTCCAGAGCCGGCGGGCCGGCCAGTACCGCTTGGGGAATGCCGGCCGGGTCCAGGACACTGGCCAGATACAGCACCTGCCGCGCGAGCCCGACAGGGAGAGCCGGGTCGGCGTGATCGGCGTGGTCGATGGACAGTTCCCATGCCGCGGTCACGATCCGCTGATGGTCGTCGGGCAGGTAGTCCCGGCCGGGGACCGAGTGGGCCAGCAGCCGAGTCGCCAGCCGGTGCCGGTAAGCCGCGCACGTGATGTCGGCGTTGCGGACGTAGGCCGCCGCCTGCGCCAGCGCCAGCGGCAAAAACCCAAGGTCGGCGGCGAGCCCGTCCATATCGGCGACCGGGCCTTGGGCGCCGAGCTTTGCAGTCAGATAGGAACGGGCTTCGGCGCGAGTGAAGGTGCCGACGTCGAGGATGCGGCGATCCGCCCCGGCCAAGGCCGCATCCCGCAGCCGAGTGGTGACCAGGACTTGCCCCGCTGGCGAAGCCGCCGCGGGCGGCCACCATCCTTGGAGGTCGCCCGGATGGTGCACGTCATCCAGGACGATCAGCCAGCGCCGGTCAGTGTCCTCCGCCCAGGTCAGCAACTCCCGCGCCCTCTGCTCGGGATCGTCCCGGCCGACCATCGGCAGGTTCAGACGCAAGGCCGCGTCGGCATAGGCGGACACCACGCCGTCGCGAGTGGCGGCGTTCACCCACACCAGGACCTCGACGCCCTGCCGCCATGCCTGACGAGCGTAAGCGGCGGCCAACTGGGTCTTACCAACCCCGCCCATCCCTGCCAGCACCTGCGTCTCCGCCGGGGCCTCCGCTCCGAACCCCGCTTGCGCCAGCACCAGAGTCCCGCCCACGCCTGCTATCGCCTGCACCCGTTCGAAGACTTCACGGTCCTGGAAACAATCTGCCGGCCGCGGAATCACTCCGACCCGGACCCTTCGGCCCTCCGCCGACGGAGCCGACGAGCGAGATCTGCCCGGATGCGCTAGCGGAGGACGGCCGCCCAGGCGCCGACGCTCGGCTCGTGCCTGCCGCCAGAGCTGCTCCCACCAACTGTCCGGTTCGGCGACAAACGACGGCGTCTTCTGGCGGGCCTGGCCTTTAAGATGCGCCACCAGCCACCGCGCGATAACCGGATCGGAAGGCACGTTCTTGCCGTTGCGCCAGTCGCTCCACGACTGATTGGTCACCTTCAACGGCCGCGGCTTCTGCTTACCGGCCTGGCGTGTGATCGCTGCACCGGTCGGCCGACCCGCCGCCTCCCACAGCGCCCGCAACGCCTCCGCCCATGCCCTCGTCGCTCCTAGCGGCTCCTCCACCGCCAGCCTCCTTCCACCGGATCCGGCCCGGAACCCTTTCGGAAACCCCGCACGCACCCGAAAGGGCGAGGTCACCAGCCTGCCCCGCTACCGGTCCAGCTGACAGGGCAACCGGAAAACGTGCCGGAACAGGTCAATCGGCAGCACCAGGCCAACGCACTGCCGCAGCGGCCGCTCACCGAGGGATCCCGATATGACCCGCAGCGCCTATCTGCGCCACCTCACCGACATCGCCATCCAGGCCGTCATCCGCGGCGCCGCCACAGCCACCGGCTCGGCCCTCATCCACCTCACCTGCTGGTGGATCACTCATCACTAGGTCCCGCACCAATGCCCGCAACCGGCTTGACAGGTGCAGAGAAGCAGTGCAAACAGTTCTGCTCAACCGGCCGGTGCACGGCATTGTTGAGGACGTCTCGCGGCTGGACATGCTGAGCGTGCCGGGCGCCGATGTGCTGGTCGCCAGCCCGATCTGTACTGAGGCGGCACCTGCCGGCGGTAACGCCGTCCGCCAACAGCGCCAGCAGCCGTGGGCGGCGACGCGGGCGACGGCGTGGTGCCTGATCCGCTACGCCGAGATCCACCGTCCGGCCGTGATCGTCGGGGAGAACGTCCTGCGGTTCGCACGCTGGGACCTGTTCGAGCCGTGGCTAAAGGTCTTCGAGGCGATGAACTACACCGCCCAGATCGTCTCGGTCAACGCCGCGCACGTCTCCTCGCCCGGCAACCCCGCCGCCCCGCAAGTGCGTGAGCGCCTGGTGTTCGTTTATCTGGACGCTTTTGGGCCACATGGGTCTGGTGGTAGTCGGGAAGAATTTCTTCCCGACTACCTACTCGGGCGTGTCGGGGGCAACCTCCGTCTAGTGTGCCGTCCCTGATTGCAATTGCGGCCCTTGAACCTGAGCGCCTTGTTGCCAAGACGATGGTTTGTGGGGATCAGGGACGCCGGGGCCTTGCGATCCCGGTCTCCTCGTCTGACCCACCAAGCCCGGAAGGGCAGCCTCGATCGTGCTGTGGCCGTGTCGTGGTGCGAGGTTCGCCGCTCGATGGAAGTGCCTCATCTGGCCGTGGCCAGGTAAGGGCTTACGCAACCTCACGGCTTGGACGCCTTGAGCGAAGGCGTGGTCGGTGTGCTCGGACGCAAGCCGGGCAATGTTCCGGGCGGCATTGAGGTCTCGATCGGTACTGATACCGCACCCGCCGCAGTGGAATGTCCGATCCGAGAGCGTAAGGTTTGGGTTTCGCCATCCACACTCGGAGCAGATTTTCGACGTCGGTGCGAACCGGTCGACTGCCGCCATGGTCCCGCCATACCAGCGGGTTTTATAGTCCAGTTGTCTCCTAATCTCGGCGAAGGCGGCGTCATGTATGCGCCGGTTCAGCCCAGCCTTCTGCCGGACCTGACGGCCTGGTTGCGCTCTGGTGCCACGAGCGCTGGCGACCATGCCTTTGACGTTGAGGTCTTCGACCGCGATGTGCGCGAATGACTGAGCGAGCACCGAGGTGAGGTGGTGAAGGTAGTTGCGTCGAAGCCCCGCAACCTTGACGTGTAGTCGAGCGTGCCGCCGTTGCGCTGCCGCGTGCCCCTTCGATCCTTTCACACGGCGGGCCAATTCCCGCTGCGCTTGCCGCAATGCACGGTCGGCACTGTCCATAAACCGTGGGTTAAGTACCGTTTCACCGAACGACAGGACGGCCAAAGCCTTCACGCCGATGTCGATCGCAACGGCACCATTGTGACGCATTCGGCGAGTAGGCTGCACGGGCGTAGCAACGGACTCCTCCACGCTGAAAGCGATCCACCATGCTCCGCGACGGTCTTGCCTAATGGTGGCCTGTTTGAGTTTTACCCGTCCCGCTTCGATCCCCCGTACCAGCCGCTTCATGTGGTCACGTGTGTGCACGGCCCCGATCTTGGGGAGTCGGACGTGTCGATAGTCGATCGGCCGGGCCCCGTTAGGACGGGCCGCGACCTTGAACCGAGGGCTGTCGCGTCTCTTCGATTTAAAACTGAGGAAACCGAGCGGTTTTCCGCCGTGTTTACCAGTGCGGGAATTGAACCACCGGTGCAATCCGTCGTAGACCTCGTAGATTGCCCACATGTAGACGTCCCACGAATGGTCTGCCAGCCACTCGGGTGCTTCCAAATCGGGATGCCGGTCAAGCCACCACTTCGGCAGTCGCGACTCCGGACCGGTGCGACCCTTTTTCCAATCGTTGAAGGCATTGTTCAAGGTAGCGAAGGTTAATGCCCTCGGCAGATCCTCGACTGGGATACCGGCGGCGGTTCGGACACGCCGTTCATCGAAAGCGGAGTAGATCATGTCGACGGCCCAGTTGTGGGCATAGCGTCGCGCACCGCAACTTCGCAGGAACATACGTGCCTGACGAGGCGTAGGATCAAGCCGGTAGCGGTACGCCCGCCGGAACACCGTTGCCCCTGTCACCGCGCCTTGACTCCTCTGGCTCTCCAACCACCATGGGCCGCGTCGCCCAAGTGTCGTTACTCTAGCGGGAACCTCCGACAAATTATCGAGCATCTCGACATACCCCTCCGACCTGCTAATTCTTTGAAAACCGGGAGGACGCCGGAGAGATCGAGGAGCGTGAGGGCGAGGAAGCCGGCCGTTACTTGCAGGCATCCACTAAGGCGTTCAAGCCGTTGATGCTCTTGGTGATTCTGTCGTCGATCTGCCGGGGCGATGGAGTGGCGCCGCTGTTGCCCTTCGCTGCGGCTCAAGCCTCTGGCGGCGGGATATCGATAGGCTCGCCGAGGTCGTCCAGGAGCGCACGGAGCCGTTCGGCGGTGCGTTGGTGGCGTTCGACTTCCCGGTCCCAGCCGCGGGTTGCGGCGTCTTCGGTGAGCTGTTCTTCAAGGCAGAGGCGTTCGCGGAGCCGAGGGGCGTACTGGGTCGTGGTGAGGAACTTGGGGCAGGTCAGGTAGATGTCGCACTCGCAGGGGCCTTCCTGCGGGAGCCGCAGGCAGTGTCCGAGTTCAAGCTCGGTCTTGTAGAAGTTCGTCTTCAGCCAGTCGAGGGCCTCCTGGTCGAGGCGGCCGGCGCGGATCGCGTCGGCTTGCGGGCCGGCTAGGATCGCACCCGGCTGGAGAACGGCCTGGTAGTCGGCGAGGACGACCGGGTCGGAGATGTGGGCGTAGATCATCGACATGTTGGCGCTGACGTGCCCGAGGACCTTCATGATGGTCAGGGTCTTGGCGCCTTTCTCGGCGAGTTGGGTGCCGAGGGTGTGCCGGAAGCGGTGCGGGTGGACCTGCGCCTTGCCCTGCTCGTCGAGGAGGCCGGCTTCGGCGCAGACGTGCTGGAGCGGGTCGGCGAACAGGTAGTCGTTACTGGCCAGCCGTCCGTGGTTGAGGAACAGGCGGCGGACCGGGCGCCCGAGTTCGGGGTCGTAGACACCTCGGTCGGGTTGCTGCTGGCGGATCGCGATGAGGGTTTCGATCGCGTCGGCGGCCTCTTGGTGGATCGGGACGGTGCGTTCCTTGCGGGACTTGCCCGCTGCCAGCCGCAGGCGTGGCGTGCCGTCGGGATAGGCGTCGAGGCAGTCAAGGTGCAGCTTGCGGATCTCGGTGCGCCGGGCGCCGCTCCATCTGGCGACCAGCAGGGCGCATCGTTGCAGCGGGCACTCCAGTTGCCGGATGTGCTCCATCAGCGGGTCGAGCTCGTGCGTGGGAATGTAGCGGGGAACGCTGAAGGTCCCGCGAGGAACATCTCCGGTGGTGAGCGGTGGCCGGACGGGGACGTTCCTCCACTCGGCTTGCGAGGCGTAGCGGAAGAACGCGGTGATCTGCCAGGCGATCGAGCGCCGATAGCTCAGGGAGAGTTCTTCGTCGGGGTGCTTGATCTTGCGTTGTCGCTGCAACCAGGTCAGGAAGTCCAGCAGGTCAGCACGGTTGAGTTCGGCGAGGCTGACGACAGTGGGCCTTTCCTGGGCGAGCCAGGCCGACAGGCGCCGGAACGCTTGCCGGGCGTGCTCGACGGAGGCGGGCCGGTCGAACAGCAATCGTTCAGCGATGTAGCGCTCTATGATCGGCAGGACCCGGGGCAGGGTGCTGAGCGGCAGCCGTTCCTTGGTGGGCAGTCGCTGGGGGAGTTGGTCGATCACTCCGGCGTGGAACAAGACCACGCCGGTCTGGAAGACCATGGTTCGCCAGTTCTTTTGGGCGCGGTGCAGCTTCTGCTCGCTGAGAACGTCCCAGATCTGTGGGATCGTGTCGATCGTGCGGAGCACTTCCCGTAGTTCCTCGATGTCGTCGAGTGTGAGCGCCGACAGGTTCGGATCGCCGCGATGCAGGACCAGCCGAGCGATCGTCCAGTGGACCCGTTGCCGACAGTTCTTCATAACCAAGCCCAGCTCGATGGCGCGGGCGAGGAGCGCGTCGGTCTGCGCGACCAGCGGCAGGCCGAGGGCCTCGGCGATGCCCCAAGGCTTGAGCACGCCGACGCCGAGCAACCAGCCCCAGTCCAGCCGCAGCCGTCCGGTGAACCCCAGATAGAACAGGTACTGCCGGGCGTTGAAGTTGATCCAACCGGTCGTGACGTCGAAGCCCTCATCCGGGGCGCTGCGTCGGCTCTGCACCTCATTGTTGCGCCAGCCGATCCGCTCGATGAGCGGACGGTGCTGCCAGGCCCCCAGGTCCGGGTAATGGGCGACGAACCGCCGATAGCCCCGAAGCAGGCGGGTGCGGCGATACTCCGACCCCAGGTCGGGGTTGACCAGGAAGGCCGTGTACTCCTCCTGCGGGCAGTGCGACGGCACGAACTCGTGGCCGGGGCTGCCTGATGAGAGCGCACGCAGGTGGGTCACGTTTTCTCTCCCTCGACGGCCCGCTGGTAATCGGCGAGGACTTCCGGGGCCCCGACTCGTGTGTAGATCTTGGTGGAGTCGGGGCTGGCGTGTCCGAGCCGGGTCATCAGGGTCAGCTCACGCATGCCGCCCTCGAACATGCGGGTGGCGTGGGTGTGCCGGAGGCTGTGGGGGGTCAGCCAGGCGTCTCTGACTCCGGCACGCTCGGCCGCCCGGGCGAACATGCGGACCAGACCGTCGTAGCTGAGGGGTTCGCAGTGGCGAAGACCGCGGCCGCCGACTAGGAATATCAGGGTGGTCTCGGCATCCTGCGGGCGTTCGCGCAGCACGTAGTCGTTGAGGGCGGGCAAGGCCCGGCCTTCCAACAGGTCCACGACGCGTTCGCGGCGGGATTTCTGGCGCGCTCCGCGTGGATGGTCCTCGCGCCAGCGGATCGTGACGCGGCATCGACCGTAGGAGATGTCCTCCAGCCGCAGGCCCAGCACCTCGCCGGGGCGAAGGCCGCCCTCGTGCATGAGTTCGAGCATGGCCCGGTCCCGCCGCGTGCGCATCGCCTTGATCAGCGCGCGGTAGGTCTCGTCCCCGATCGGCCGGGGCAAGGGGTCGGTGGTCTTGACCCGCAGCGTCCGCCGGACCGGCCTTTGGCTGCGCGACGTCAAGAGCGGCGGCTTCCACCGGCCCGGCACCCGCGCCGCTGCGTGGTCTGTGCGCTGGGTGATCGGGTTATCCGGTCCGCTGTAACGTTCGATAGTGATCAGATACTCGTAGAACGAGGAGACCGCGCCCAGGATGCGGTTGCAGGTCCGCGGCGACAGCAGCCGGCCATCGTCCACCGTGACCGCCAAGTCCAGCCGCTGAGCACGACGCCTGGACGGCGTTCGCCGCAAAGTTGCGAGGAAGTCCACGGCCCGAGCTGGTGTGAACTCGCCAAGAACCAGCCCGCGCTCGTCGAGGAACAGCATCAATCGGCGCAGGTCGTAGGCATAGGCGCGCACGGTGTTCGGCGAGTACCGCCGCACCGTCAACGTTCGAAGGAACTCCGACACCTCGACTACCTCAGCGCCGTCCTCGTCCACCAGGACGACATTCGGCTCACCCGGCTCTGGACCGACAACCTTCACAACACGCATGGGCGGAACGTAGTACACCCACCAGGGCAAGACCGGGAGGTGTCACCGGCTCCTGAACAGCGCACAAGGCAAGAGTGTCCAGATAACACCGTGCTGGCCAGGCGAGGTATCGAAGTCGACCTGGAGGTGCGCCCCGCAGCGAGGTGCCGCGTGTGCAGGGCGTGCGGTGCTGGAAACCGACCGCGACCAGGATCGCTGGCCACCTGGTCGGCGCCTACGACACCGGCACCGGCAGGCACGGCGCTTACTACTACCTCTGCCCGGCCGGGCATGGCCGGGTCGAACCGGCCACGACCACGATGGCCCCGAGAATCGACTGGTCGCTGCCGATGCGGCTGGTCGCCGACGGGCACCGGCGCGGACCGTATGCTCCCGCCACCCGAGCCCGGATCCGGCACGGCCTGACCCGCTGGGACGGCCGCCCCTTCGTGGCGATCCTGCGGCGGCACAAACTGTCGGAATCGCTGGACGGCCCGGTCGCCACGATCACCGCCGCGGGCACCCACCACATGCTGGTCCAGCCAGGTGGCGACCGGACCATCGACGGCTGCCGGGTGCGAATGTTCACCACCCACGAAAAAGCCTCCGCCCAACGGTTCCCTGACAGCTGGAAATTCGTCACCCGGTTTCCCAAGGCCGACCGGGACAAAGTCCCCCACGGTGCCACACCAGGTGGGCTACTCACTGGCAATGCCGTCCCCTCGAACATCGCCGAATGGGCGGGCGGGCGCATCAAATACGCTCTCACTGCTTAACCGCCAAATCCGGCTCCTGTGATATGTGAAAGGAGGTCACTGTGCGGACGATCACGCTTGGGGAAAACGACGACCAGCCTAGCGCTTTCGTTTCTGATTTGACGGCTGGCGACAGCTACGCGCCCTGGTACATGGATGGTCCCGGCGCTTGGCAAGAACTGCTGGAAGATCCTGTCCAACACGGCGACGAGATCTACCTCTACCACGTCTCCGATGATGGAGCCTCACCCGCCATCTTCGACGCATCCACGCTGGTGCGCGTCCGGTGAATGCCGCAAGAGCTCGCGGCTCGACGGCTCGGCCACCAAGGCGGTTCATAGCCAAGCGAAGAGCTTAAAGCCGGGCGCCGGGGCACGCACTTCAGCCACCCGGTATCGCTCCGTGAATCGAGTGGTTTCCGGCGTGGCTCCTCCTGACCGCCTGAACGACATCGTTGCCCCGCTGGAGGCGATCAACCATGTTTCTGTCGACGTTGCGAACGAGTCTCCGAGCGACCTTGAGTCCGTTGCTACGGATGGTCTGGGATGGCGAACGCTTGGCCGGTTGGCGCTGCCGTGCGGCAGTGCGTCTGGCGGGCGCTCACCTGGACCATGTCACCGCCGGGCAGACCGCCGTCGCGGTGTGCGGCTGCGGTGAACCGGTCGCCGAATACATCGGGACTGGTTCCACGTCCTCAACCCCGAGCTGCGCGGCACCGATGACCACTGGGCCAAGCCGACGCCCGGGACGGTGGTCCGGTACCGGCACTGGCGGCCCCTGGACACGCTGGACCCGCCATGAGCCACGAGCAATGGCCGGGCGTGGACGAGGCCGTGGCGGCACTGCGCAAGGCGTTCGGAACTGCCTACGTCGAGCACACCGGTGGCGGCTGCTTCTCCATCTACGTCCCGATCGAAGGGATGGGCGTTCTGTCGGTCGGGGACATGCACGGACCGCTGGGCGACAGCAACCACGGCTGGGGCGTTGAACTGATCGACCCCGACGGCGACTACGCAGGGCCGGTCTGCAATGTGCCAGACCGCAGCGTCCCCAAGCTCGTTGAGGTGCTGCGCGCGTCCCTGCGCGACGGCACCCGCACCGGGCTGACCCACCACGACCTGGTGTGCATGCGTCGGGACCAGCATCACGCCGACACCGGGCATTTCGTCAACCCAGCACACGCGGGCGATCCCGAATGCGTTGAATGCCAGGAAATCCACCCCGGATTCCAGGCCGACGAACAATGAGGCAGGGCGGCGCACGAATTTTCACGAAGGCGAGCCTCATGGGGCTCCGGCCTAGCGGTTTAGTGCCCCGGGATGCCCGCTCCTGCACCCGAGATACTGGGAGGAGTGTCGATGATCCATAAGAGTCACATCACCGAGGACTCGCCGCGGGCAGTCCGGGAAATGCTCAAGACACTCGCCCGGCTGGCGGGCGAGCGCGAGGACGACGCGGCCCGTTCGGCAACCATGCTGCACAAAACGGAAACCAACCACCAGCAACGGCCGATGGCCTATAGGCGAAAGCAGCTGGAGGACGAGGCCCGCACCGCTCGGTCCAAGGCCGACACCGCGCGGCATCTGCTGATCGAGGCATGGGTTGCCGCCGGGTACGACGACGAGGGCCGGCAATGGATCTCCCGCACCGAGGCCGAGCGGTTCACCGACGCAATGATCCAGATCGCACTGGCGGAACGCTGCGTTCCCAGCTTGAGCCTGGAATTGGACGATGTCTTCACCGGCAGGATCGAGGTGACCTGACATGCCGCGAGAGCCCGATCGGGTCGGCTGCCGTCACCCGGGTTGTGCGGGCGCGATCGAGGCATGGGCGCCCTTGTGGCTCAGTCTGCACGCCGACGGAACCTGGTCGGTCTACGGAGTCGGCGACGAAGCAGCTGAGATCATCTGCGATGAGCACAGCCACAACAACCTCACCACGGTCCTGCACAAGAGCCTGAGCGCGTTCCTGGACGAACTGCTGCCCAACGGCACCTGGCAAGGCGCACGCCCCGCGCCGGGAGACACACCGGAACTGTGAAACCCACCACCGCGCAAGCGAGGGCGTGACGCCAACCGACAGCGCGTCCCTGACGGCCCCGATGCCCGGGCCCGAGTAAGGGCCACGTTTCGGGCGACCCGCCGTACCCTACGTTGCGCCGCCGTCGTGGTCACGCAACTCCTTATATTCCAGGCCCGGCTATGCGAAAGCGAGATGAATCTTAGAGGGCAAGGAGAACCGCCGATGCAGCCATACACCATCAACGTGTCCGGTTCAGAGCGGCACGACGGGGAGAAGCCCTACACCTACGTACTGAACGCCGGAAGCCTTCCCGAGGCAAAAGCAGCGGCATGGCTGTATCACCTCTGGTTTGCCCAGTCGGAGCAGGGATTGGTGGCCTTCGACGGAACGATCCCGAATCAGCCGAACTGGTGGGACGCCCACGCACAAAACGCCGACGTGGTGGTCATCGATTGCCCTGAATTCCCCTGCCACCTGGGAACGCCCTCGCAGTGCACGGATCGCTGCCACCGCGACGCGACTGTGGAACCGACATCGTGTCGCTGCCCATTCGCTTGGCACTGGATTTACGCCACGCCACAAACATGCCTACTGGTCGGCGCGATCGACCGACTGAACGAACTCGGCTACGACCTCCCCACATCACCACCAGAAGAGACCACTTGGTGAATACCAGCTAATCCTCGCAAGCGAAACTACCCCTCATCGCCTCGACACCACTGACGCCGCCCTCCTACGGCCCGACCAGACGGTACCGCTGCGCGTGATGTGCGGGGACGAGGTCATCTTCGACGACACCGACCCATCTGAGGCACCGCCGCCGTAACCATGGCCGAACCCGGTTGACACCTGGGTGAACAATTCGCGCATTCCCTCAAGTTAGCAGCATGTAGCTTCACCAATTCCATGCATGCAAGATCCCCCCGTTCCGACTACAACAGGGGGAAGCTTCATGGACAACCGAGACCGATCGGACCACGATCCGGCCAGCACGGACAGCGCCAGCCCAATTCACGTCGTTGGCGAGCAGCAACAGCTCACGTTGCCAGGCACGCTATGGCCGGCGGGCTGTGACCGTGGTCAAAGCGATCCTTTGTTCTTCGCACCGGTCACCAAGCAGCAGGCCAACGAGCTCCTCGCGGCCTTCAGTCACCCACTCGGCCCGTTCACCCGCCCCTTCGGCTATCAGGCGTGGGGTCTGGCGATCGACGGCCAGGCAGTCGCCGTCGCGGTGTCCGGCTCGACGGTCGGCGCGCGTGCCGCTGGTTTCGCGCGCCGCGAGGTCGTCGACCTCGCCCGGATCGCGCGCCACCCGCAGCATCCGGGAATCATGCGAGTCATGCTCCGGCTCTGGCGTGACTACCTGGCGCCCCGCTGGGACTACTGGCCCGTCCGGGCCGCGGTCAGTTACGCATTGCCCGGCAAGACCGGGAACCTCTACCGATTTGACGGATGGCGCAAAGCCGGAGTGTGCAAGCCTTGGGCTGGCGGGGGCACTTGGAGTAACCCTTCCAGAGCGAACACGATGGCCGATGGGATAAAAACCGTGTTCGTCTACGAATACCCACCGTCGGCTCCGTCGCGATCGACTCAGAGGCCGTAAACGCTCTTCTGCTCATCGTTTTCCAAGCACTGCCCGGGGGCAAGCAAGCGAGCCGCCGGGGCGCCCAGCCTTCGGTTGCAAATAGTGCGGCCCATCAGACACCGCCATTCACACTTCCAGAGATGGCTGTGCCGTCGATGACGCCGCGATGAAAACCAGCAGTCGATCACTGGGTTCGCAGTCAAGAGCATATCGCCAGAATTTTAGTGAGAAGCGAGGACGATGCACGAAAGGAACCGGCTGGTTCACTTTGAACACGAAGGAGAAGCGGGCCAGCCAACCGCCACTTCTTACCGGGTGCCCGCCTCAGCTCCAAATGTCTTGACCGAGGCTCAAGCGAAAGGGTTCGATCCTAGCCCTAGCAACGCCACCCTCTGTGACGAATGTAGCGAGTGGATCAATGACGCCAACCCGGGAATGCTCAGCGTCGACCATGCATCGAGCTGCTCGCTGTACCCCGAGACGGTCCGCTGCAAGTTCTGTGGCGAACTCGCCGACAAGGCGACTGCTCACCTGCATGACGGCGGTTGGGTTGGCGGCGAGTGCTGCTGGGACGCGCGACTGCGTGGCAGCGAGTAGCAAGCCAGTGCGCCCAGCTCACCCCCTGATCTCTGATTTCGTAGCCGCGCCAACGAATAGGGCTCCACTTCCGCCTACCCTGCATTAACGGTTGATCGCTAATCAGTTCACGCACCATCTCGCGTCTCACGGCGACGATGAAAGCGTCACTCCCAGGATGAAAGGAGTGCATTGGCATGCCCAGACCATCGGTCGAATTGCGCTTCGACTTGGCCGCGGTCTTGCGGCTGGCTGAAGATGCCGCTGCGGCCAATGAGCACACCACACGCTGGGAACCCGGTCCAGCCCTGAGTCACCCTGGTTTCGAGGTCGATGCCGGACCTTGCCTGATCCTGGTCCGCGACGACGGCGTCTACTTAATGTCGACTGACAAGAACGCACCGAGGGACACTGAGGGCCGCGTACCGCTCTGTTATGCCAGTGGTTTCGATCCCCGATGCGGAGACTGGTGGAGCCGGTGGAACCGCACCGGGCTGCCCGGCGACGACTTCGCCGAGTACCTGGAGCTGGTCGAATCAGGTCTGCTAGATGATCTGCGTGTAGCGGCCGAGCGCGGCTATCACTGGTTTGTCATCACTTTGGGCGAGGAGGTCCTCAGCCTTAACTTCGAGCGCGGCTTCCCACCGAAGCCCAACAATCAGGCTTCCTTGGATGAGTAAGTGAATCGAAATTCCGAATGAGGCACGGGAGAGACTTTGTTGGACTCCTAACATCCTCCGCGAACCAGCCCGGCTCCAGAATCAGCCAAGAAGGTCCACGGCCACTCCAGGGAGTGGAGCGGGTCTGGGTAGTTTCCGGATCTATACGCTGGCGCCAGATATACGGAGATTGAAGAAGTTTCTTCACCTGCCCAGGAAATGCCCAGCTTCGACTCTTTGGACTTTGGAGGGATTGGTATGCCAATTGTAATCAGGCATACCCGTGACGACGGCACTTTGATCGAGGGATCTGAAAAGGGCGATGGTGTTTATGAGGTACTGCGCGACTTGCGGTGTGGATGGCGGTGGATGCGCTCGATCGGCACGATCGGGTTGCAGCGTAGCCGGTTCAAGGCGGCCAAGCGATATGAGATCGAGCAAGCCGCGCGGGCATTGCGGGCGGCGGGGCACGACGTCCAGGTCGACATCGATGACACGACGCTGCCCGCGACTGGCTTCGCCGAGCAGGAAGCTGAGCGCGTCCAACGCGCCGACCAGCGTGCAGACCGCTACGGCGACTACGCGGGTAAGGCGGCAGCGCGTTCTGAGGCGGCGTACGCGCGCTACCGCCAATCCGCCGACAGTTGGCCCTTGGGGCAACCGCTCATCTCAAACTCGGCGCGCGCCGCGCACCGCCGGATGATGAGCGCCCACGACGCCTCCATGGCTGAACAGGACGAGGTCCGGTATTGGGCGGGCCGACGCCGGGCCGCCCAAGCCCACCAGCGCCATCGGGAGGCTTTGGCGACCGTGCTGCGCCGGATCGAGCGGCTGGAGCAGCAGCGCCGGCGACTGGTGCGGCTGCTGGAGGGCGAGTACCGGTGGGTCCACGACGACGGCGGGCCCGCGCTTATGCGCCGCGGCGGCGAGATCTACCGCAAGGTCGCCCCTGCCCCGGCCGATGCGGGCCGGTGGACCGCCGACCTCATCCATCTCGACGGGGAGCTGGGCTACTGGCGAGACGTTGTCACCGACAGGCAGAAGGCGGGGCAGAAGGTCTGGAGCAAGGACGATTTCAGCGTGGGTGATTTCGTGAAACGGCATGGGACTTGGTTCGAGGTCATGCGGGTCAACAACAAGTCGGTCACGGTGCCGTGGATGATCGGCGGAGTCACTCGCGGGATCTACACCGTAGCCGATGCCCGTCGGCAGTTCCCACAGGACAAGAAGGTCAGCACGGACACGATCCCCTATAGCAAGGTCGAGGGTCGTGCTTCGGCCCAGGAGGTCCGCGAAGCAATGACGCACGCCAATAGCGAGAACCGTCATTCCGATAGCGGCAATTAGCCCACAAAGGGCTGAGGATCAGGATCGCTACCGCCCGCGCTCTTTCGTGCTGATGCCCGTGGGTTCCTGCGAGGCTCCGGATTTTTCGCAAATCCTGAACGTGCGTTCTCCCGAGCGGAGAACCACTTATTTGGACGGGGCTTGATCCCGTCTGGCTGTCGTTGCTCGCCTCAATCCCGACGAAAGGTTGACGTGCCATGGGTATAGCCCGTACGCGCGCGATCGCGCTGTTTGGCATCGAGGCCATCGTGGTCGACGTCGAAGGATCGATCACTGATGGGACGCCCGGCTTGCACCTGATCGGGCTCTCGGACACGGTCCGTAACGAGATCCGCGATCGTGTTCGAGCCGCCATCATCAACTCCGACCAGCAGTTCCCTCACCGCCATATCGCGGTCAGCCTGTTCCCCATCAGCCTGCCCAAACAGGGAAGCGTCTTCGACCTGGCCATCGCCGTGGCCGTGCTCGCTGCCAACAACGTCATCCCGGCCCAAGCGTGCGCGAGCATGGCGCTGATCGGAGAGCTGGGGCTGGATTGGCAGGTGCGGCCTGTTCACGGCGTGTTGCCCGCTGTGCTGGCGGCCGTCGAAGCTGGTGTCAGCGTGGTGGTCGTCTCTCAGGCCAATGCCGCTGAAGCATCGCTGGTGCCCGGCATCGACGTGATCGGCGTCACCTCGCTGGGCACGCTGATCGCGCAGCTGCGCGGCATGTCACCGCCCGACGAAGGCGGCGACGATCCGCACGACAGCTACCACCCCACCGCCCACCCCACGATCGGGCTGCCCGGCGATCTGGATCTAGCTCAGGTACGAGGGCAAGCCGGTGGGCGCAAGGCGGTCGAAGTGGCCGCCGCGGGCGGTCACCACCTCGCTCTGGTCGGCCCCGCCGGCACGAGTGCGGTCATGCTCGCCGAGCGGCTACCGGGCCTATTGCCCGACCTCGATCACGACACCGCACTGGAGGTGACCGCCCTGCACTCCCTCGCGAACATCCTCCCACCCGACAAGCCCCTGATAGTCCGGCCCCCGTTTCGCGCGCCGCACCACACCGATCCGCGCGGCGCCGTCCTCGGCGCCAGGACCAGCCGCACCGTTCACCCCGGGGCGGTCGCCCTCGCCCACCGAGGAGTGCTCTTCCTAGATGACGCGCCCGAATTCTCCGTCCAGACGCTGAAGTCGCTGGCCCGGCCGCTGGAGGACGGGACGGTCACCGTCAGCGGAGCCCAAGGGATCGTGACCTTTCCCGCTCGTCCGATCGCGGTGCTGGCCGCCCACCCGTGCCCGTGCGGCGCACCAGACGCGCAGGCGTGCACGTGCCCGCCCGGCGTCCGCCAGCGCTACCTGGCCCGGCTGCCGCGATCACTGCTGGACCGCGTCGGCATCAAGGTCCGGCTCGCCCCGGCATCTCCAGCCGAGCTTCGCCGTGATCTGGCCGCGGCCGAGTCCAGCAGACGCGTCGCCGACCGGGTCCAGGTCGCCCGTGACCGCGCCGCGCGTCGGCTGGCGGACACGCCATGGCGCACCAACGCCGAGATCCCAGGCCCGGAACTGCGGCGCCGTTTCACCCCACCAGCGCAGGCGACCGCGATACTCGACGCCGCGCTGACCGGCGGCCAACTGACTCCGCGCGGCCTCGACCAGGTGCTTCGCCTGGCCTGGACCCTCGCTGACCTCTCCGGCAGCACCGCGCCGAGCCCCGAGGACATCACCACCGCTCTGCGTTTGTGGGACGGCTTCAGCGAACCACCGAACAGCTGACTCAAGCAGGCCAGTTCCGTTTTTCCATCGCCCTGAAGGGGGGTGTTCACGCATGTGTGAAAGTGGTGTGCCCGTCGGGAGATTCTTCGCGCGGTGTCGACTCGCCTACCGGGACGACACCAACCAGATGCGGCTCTGCGACACAAAGTTCGACGTCCCGGCTGAGTTCGTTGGACACATGGCGGACGTGCACGGGCGCACCCAACCCCGGACCCCGAAAGCGCGCACCTGGCGGCGCCCGCAACGGACTCGAAAGCTGTATGAACCCAAAGAATACGGAGTCGGTGCCTGGGTCACGTTCGCCGAAAGCCGTGACGACAAGATCGTCCTACGGTGTGGACAGGTGTGGTCTCTGGGACCGCCCCGCATCGGCAACAGCCGGTGGGTGGTACCCAACGACGGCGGCGATGCGGTCGTGGTGAGGATCAATCAACGTCCGGTCCTCACCAGCCGAACCTTGCTGGACGTCGTCCCCGGGCACAACATGCACCGGCAGAACCTGCGGCGGGCCGAGAACCTGCGCCGGTTCGGCCGGCTCTTCCCCGTGGTGGTCAGCAAGAATTGGGAGCACCTGTGGTCCGCGGGTAAGACGCTGGTCGAGTCGTGGTGTTGGCACGTCGACCCGATGTGCCCGGACGCAGTCGGGAGAGCGTCGCCCTCTAAACAATTTCAGCCCTTCAACATCACTCAGGTAGTTCTGGAGTTGATCAGCGGTCGGATCAACGCTTCGACCTCACGCTTTTGCCGCCGCTGTTTTTGGCTCGACGACATCAATGACACAGCAGCCTGACCGTGCCGACCTGCCCTGCTCGATGTTCAGGCGCAGCGCACCTGACGCAATCGCTCAATGAGCTCTGTAGAGCGCGGCGCGGTGCTACCGCAGGCATCAAACGCCCACCACGTGGTCATGCCCCGGGCTGGGACGACATGAAAGACCCGGACAAAGGTGCCGCGCTCACACACGTCGCCAAGCGAGCCTACGAAGGCAGCGACGAATACGTCATCGAGCACCACCCAAGGCCCGCTACCTCGATGATCTCCGCTTTACCAAGCTGAACCCCAAAACGGCCAGCAGCAACGCTGTGCGCGTGGTGGGCCACCTTGAGGAACTCGACGAAATAGTCGGCTAGGACGAGTGCGACCAGCTGTTCACGCTCGCCTTTAACCCCCGGGACGAGTGACTTGCACGCAGCGCACCTTCGATTGCCAATTCTGCCGTCGCCGCCCCTTTTCACCGAAAGCAACAAAGGAGTGCAACATGCCTGATATGCACATGCCAACTCCTGCGGTCTGGCGAGGCTTGCCCGTTCCATGGGTGGTCCGCTGGACCGGAGAAAAGGTCGACCCTTCGCTGCGGCTCGGCTGGCGGGAGGGGCGGCTGGCCTACCGCCGTGAGCTGTCCACCGACCGGCGTTTCGGAGCGTTGTGGTATCGCAACCGTACCGGCAGGGCAGGCGAACCGGAATTCGCCGAAATCCATACAGGACGGCAGTTGGCCTGCATGACCAGCGGTATTTGCCAGGTCTGTGGTGGGGATGCAGCCGAGACTGACGGTCGAATCGCTTGGCTGCTGCCGGGTGATGAATGGCCGTTGCTGACCGCTCCGACCGAATCCAACCTGGTGCCGACGCCGCCCACATGTCGTGCCTGCTGGTCCCTGGCAGCGAGTTCTTGCCCGCATCTGCGGACAGTCGGCTCCGTCCCCGTGACGGCGGCGGCCGCAGTGCCGGCCGCCGCTCATGGCGATCTGTACCGACTTGGACAGGCCGCACCTTGCGCCCGAAATGTCATGGTGCCGCTGACCAATCACAGTGCCTTGCGTCGGATGCTGGCCAAGCAACTTGTCGTGGAACTCCGCGACATCCGGGCTGCGGGAGATCGCACCTCGGCGCAGGTGCCGGGTTCCGGTTAACACGGATCCGCGCGCTCTCCTCCCCCCATTGTTTGACACCTTTTCCGATTGACACAAAGGGATGTGGTTTCTAATGCCGAGCGAGCGTGACCCGATGCCGAATACCCCAGGACCGGAGGACACAGCAGAGAATGTGGGTGACGGGATCAAGCCGTCACGCCTGGTTGTCAGCTCTCCTGAGGACGCGATCGCTGTGGCGGCCTACCTGGTGGGCTTCCACCCTTCGCTGAGCCTGGTGGTCGTCGGTATCTCCGACCAGGAAGGGGTGATGGTAATGCGGCGCGATCTTACGCCGGTACATCAGGTCGCCGACGTCGATGCCAGCGATCTCAGCAGTGATGAGGGAGCCGAATCGGTCGACGAATGCTTGATGTCCATGCTGAAACGCAACGAGATGTCCGCGGTGCTGCTGCTCGGCTACGGACCCGAGGAGCTGGTCACTCCCGCGATGAACAGCGTTTTGCTAGCCGCAGAGCAGGCCGAACTGCCGGTGTGGGTAGCGTTGCGCATCGACCAGGATCGGTGGTGGTCCTACATCTGCCAGGACCCCGGCTGCTGCCGACGGCGGAGTGGCCAATGTCGCCCTTGACCGCGCCGAGGCAGCCGACCCGGCCTACTCGATGGCGCATCTGCTCCGTGACGTCATTGTGGCGGGCATTCCACCAAAACATGTGCGATTGAACATTACACCCGAGGAACTTGCCACTGGCTACGCCGAGCAGAGGCACACCCAAGGCCACGATGGTTCCAACAGTCCATCCTAGTTCCGGACCACCATTCATTCGTCATCGTGCATCCCTTCACCAGCGCGCCGATCCGTCCTGAGACGCGCGTAAGTGACAACTGCCGGCCCTGTCCAAACTTTGGGCAGGGCCGGTCCGAGCGCGGCTCCGCTAGCTACCGTTCGATATCTGGGTCGTGGGAAAACAAATCATTGAGCGTCCCTTCAAAGGCACTAGATCAATTCGCACTAGACAGCCGACCTCAAGTTCTGTATTTCGAGAACCGCACTTCGGGGTGTATTCCGTCAACCATCGCAGATGAAGGGAGGTGTCGCTGTGTCTCACCAGCTTCCTCGCTGGGTTATCCGTTCTCAGCACGCCTACCAACCAGCGCGCCTCAGCAAGCTGAGCTATACCAACCACGGGGATGCCTGCGCTGACCTGGCGCTTACGCTGGAATCCCTGGCGTCGTTCCTGCCTGGCCTGTCCGGCTTCGGCCGGATGTTAGCGCTGCGCGAGGCCGCCGAGGCCGTCAAGAGCGGACGGTTCGACGTATGCCTCGACAAGAAGATCGTTATGACGTTCCGCGTGGTCGAGTTGGACGCTCAGGGGGCGGCCGCTCGGCCTTGACCAGATCCCCGACCTGACCGCAGGACCTGTCCCGGTCTCCACGGTCGAAGCAGCCGAGTCTGCCGCCTCCCGGTCTGCCGACGACCGGGACACGCGCGGTTCGCAGTGATCGTTACCAGAATGCTCAGCGCGGCCATCTGGCTCGTCGGCGAGGCACTCGGCTGTAGTCCTGACCTTCGATGCGGGTGAGGTCGTCGGCCATCACCTGTCGCCGCCGACCCTGCCATTGAAGTCCGCTCCATTCCATCCACGCGACCTCGGCGCCCCATGCCCCGTCTGGTGCCTGCTGCCACTGCAGAAGGAAGACGGCTCCCCCTGCGGTGGCCGAGAAGACGACGGGTGCGATCACGGGCATAGCCCCTGTTCTACCCGATCTACCACAACAGGCCGAACGTGTGTTCGCATCGATGGGCGTCGGGTGGCCACATCCCCATGGGAGGGCCTCCGTGCCCGAGTCTCTCGATGGGCCACTCGGGTCGCAGTCCACCCACCGGGCCTCGCGTCTCCCGTCCCCACGCGCCGCAGTCCGCAGTGCCTGACCACGACCAAAAGCGGCAACCGAGAAGGACGCCCTTCGTGGGCAGCCCAAGCAGAAGAAGGGAGGAAAGGCGTGCAAGTTGGCGACCGAGTCACGCGAAAACCTGGACACCGAGTAGCCGAGCGGGCGCGCAACCACGGCAAGGTCGTCAGAATCGAGCAGCGCACCCTGTTCGGTCTCAACTCCAGGTGGACCACGATCCGCACCGACGACGGCGTGGAAGTCCCCCACACGCCCGATGAACTGCTTCGGCTCTGGGAACGAGCAGATCGCTGGATCCCTGATGCTCTGTCCTGGTGGCCCGATATTCCCGAGAGCACACCCTTCAGGCCTATCCGCGTCATTGAGCTCTTTCCAACCTCAGTTGGTGTGATGGTGCAGGGCGAGAATCGCCTGGACGATGGCGGTCAGCCGTGCTGGTGAGCAGCGTGCGTGGCGGAGGATGTGCCAGCGTTTGAGGGTGGCGGCGCCCTGTTCGCCCAGTGCTCGAATCTTGGTGTGGTGGCGGTTGAACAGCTTCTTGCGCTTGCCGAGCTTGCGGCCGTGGCGGCGGCGGTAGGGCGTGCCGATTGCGCCGCCGGCGCCGATGTAGCCCTTGTCGGCGTAGCAGGCGATCGCCTTCCGGGTGAGAGCGTCGATGATGCCGTGGAGGCGGGCGGCGGTCAGGTCGTGGGTGGAGCCGGGCAGCGCGGCCGAGGCCCAGATCAGGCGGCCGTGCGGGTCGGTGAGGAACTGAACGTTCACGCCGTGCCGCCGGTGTTTGCCGGAGTAGACCCGCCGATCATCGGCGCCTGCGAGCCGGTCGATCGGCACCAGCGTGCCGTCCAGGATGACAAACGCCTTGCGTGCGGCGATGCGCATCGCAGCTCGCAGGTCGGGTGCCAGCGCGGCGAGCAGCTCGATCACTTCGGTGACGTAGCGGTGGGCGGTCGCCAGGCCGACGCCGAACGCGGCGGCCAGGGCGGGGAAGGTCTCGTTGCGGCGCAGGTGCACCAGGACCAGCAGGGCTTGGCGCTCGGACGGCAGTGCCCGCCAGCGTGAGCCGATCCGACGGCGGTGGTCGCGGACGAGGCCGGCCACGTATCTGCGGACACGGGCGACAGATCCAGCGTAGCGCGATAGAACAGCACTGAAGCTCCTGGTGGTGCGGTCGAGTCTTGGTCGACTCCGCATCTACCGGGAGCTTCACTGCTTGGCGATCACAATCGGCGAACCGCATCCAGGTCGTGACCAGTCCTCCCGGGAGGGAAACGGCTCATTCTCAAACTTTCCCAATGGGGCGGTGTCGCCGCAACGGGCGCGCGGACCCTTGGGCATGTTTTGGCCTGTCCGACTGCGGTCCAACCTCGTCTTCCCCGAGGTATCGACAAGCCTCTGACATCGATCTGACGCGGGCTTGAAATCCCGGTATTGCGAAGTTGCCATTGTGAACTGAGTGAATCAGTGAGCAGGCTTCGGGTATCAGACATGGCGCGCACCGCTGGGAAGATCCTTTTTTTTCGGATAGCATCCGATGCACGATCCACCCGTTGGAGCACACCTGATGATCTCGTTTGCCTACCTTGGACCACTGGAGATTCAGGTGCATGGAAGGGCGGAGCGGATCCCCGGACGCAAGCAGCGACAACTACTCGCCACTTTGCTGATCCGGAATGGGCAGATCGTCTCCATCGGCGAAATCAGTGAGGAACTGTGGCCGGAGGAGCCACCGAAAGGCGCGGAGAACGCCATACAGGCACATGTCTCGCGGCTGCGCCGGATGCTGTACGACCGGAGCGGCTCGCACTTCCCGCTTCTCACCCGAGACCCCGGCTACCAACTCGACGTCCCGCCGGACCGAGTCGACGCCGCGCGCTTCCAGGAACTGTGCAACCAAGCCCGCCAGCGCCGTGGGGAGGGCGCGTCGCCGGTGCTCGCCCTCTACCGGGAGGCGCTTGGCCTGTGGCGTGGCCCCGCGCTGCAGGACGTCCCTTGCGGGCCGATTCGCGACGCCGAGGCGGCCCGCCTCAATCGCATGAAGACTCTGGTCGCGACCCGGGTCATCGAGATCAACCTGGACGAGGGGTACCGCCCGGAAGAGATCATTCCCGTGCTCGAGGAGCTGATTTCCCGCAATCCGCTGCATGAACGTCTCTACGGTCAGCTCATGGTCGCCCTCGACCGCGCCGGCCATCCCAAAGAGGCGCTCGAAATATATCAGGAACTACGTCGCGAATGGCGCACGAACTCGGCCTTCCGCCATCGCCGGCACTCGAGCGGCGGATGCATTCGATTCTGGGGAGAACGGATGACAAATGAGCGCCGTACCGACTGATCCGTGACCTCAGAGATAATTCATGAAGACCAAAGAAAAGTGTACGTGCCGGGTCCACGATATGTTCTTTGCCGCCACGGCCGAAGGCCGGTACGACCCCTGGGATATCCGCCGTGATTTTTCGCTCATCAACCGGCCCCCACTCATCTACCTCGACAACGCGGCGACTACGCACAAGCAGTCGCTGGCGCTCAATGCCGAGCAGGATTTCAATGTCTTCCATAACGCGAACGCGCATGTTGGCGGCCACCGGCTCGCCCGGAAGACCACGGAGATCCTGCGGGACAGCCGCCGGGCGGTGGCGGACTTCGTCGGCGCCGCGCCGGATGAGATCGTCTTCACAAAGAGCGCGACCGAGGCGCTCAACCCCGTGGCCCGCGTCGGCCAGGACTCGGGCCGGGTGACAGGCCCGGACGACGAGATCGTGATCACTGAGCTGACACCACGCCAACTTCATCCCCTGGCAGATGCTCGGCGAGCGGACGGGTGCGGCGCTGCGCCACATCCCCGTCAGTGTCCGGCCGTCCGATCGCGGCCGTTTGGACCTGGCCGGTCTCGACCAGATGATCACGTCCAGGACGAAGATCCTCGCACTGTGCCACGAGTCGAACGTGTGCGGCACCATCACCTCCCCCGCCCCGCTGGCGGCGAGGGCACGGCCGTGGGCGCGCTGACGGTCCTGGACGCCTGCCAGTCAATCGCCTACATGCCCCTCCACCTCCCGTCCCTCGACGTCGACCTCGCCGTGTTCAGCGGCCACAAGATGTACGGGCCGACGGGCATCGGCGCCATTTGGGGACGGCGTGCGCTGCTGGCGGACCTTCCGCCGTACCTCGGCGGGGCGCACATGGAGGACGCCGTCACACCGCGGCAGACCCCGTACGCGCCGCCGCCCGCGCGGTTCGAGGCGGGCACGCCGATGGTCGCCCAGGCGCTCGCGCTCGCCGCCGGCATGCCGCTACCCTGAGCGCCTCGACCGGCATGCGCTGACGGCCCACGAGTCCCGGCTCACCGAGGTCACCCTCCGCGAGCTGCGGACGTCCCCGGCATCCGGATCATCGGCCCTCGCACGGGGGACTGCGCGGGCCTGTCGTCAGCTTCACCGTGTACGCATGCTGACCGAGGACCCCGCTGTCGTACCGGTCGCGGACCTGGTGTTCCGGTCCGTCCATGTGAGCGGCTTCTGGCTCCCGAGCACGTGCGGACCCTCACTGCCGCGCAGCGTGCCGAGCTCGGTGACGAGGTCAGCGCGACGGCCCGGTCCGGTGACGTCGCGACGGACGTGGCGGTTCCCCCAGCCGGAGGTGAGGGACGCCGTCCAGCAGGCGGGGCGGCCAGGCCGGACGGGCAAGGTCCTGCTGGCGTCCTGAGCCATGGCCGCGCCGAGCGCGGCCCCGGACCTTGCCGGCCCGCCGGTTCCCTGGGGATGGTGGAGGCGGGTGATCTTCACCGGGGGTCGTTGCGGGTCCGCGGGACCCGGCGGCCCCGACTCCTCGACGGTCCGGCCGCCGCCGATTTTGAGGCACGGGATACGCCGACACTTTTCATCGGCGGCCTTTCTTTCGTGGTTGCCCACTGTCATCTCTCCCGCTGATCTCTATCGTTCTGATTTTTCGATGACATCGCACTGACAAACTTCTGACATGCACGCCAGCTCGCAAATGGCGGGTTTATCTCAAAGTCCGGGGGTAACGTTGCCCGAGCAGGCAGGGAACGATATTCGAAGGCACTGATGTTCCATGTTCACCAGCACGGACGCGCGATCCCTCGCCGACGACCTGACCGGAAACCGGGAGTCCGATCGGCACCTGGACTGCGTGTACGAACACATCCGCTGCGACGGTGCCACCGAGAAGAGACTTCGCGATCTGGTGAGATTGGAGTCGAGCGCGGCCGACACCGAGGTCACCGCCTATGCCCTCGGCGCCCTGCGCTATTCCCACGCGATGTCCCAGCCGCTGAGTGCCATGGCCTACAGCGCGCAGCGCGAACTGCCCGCCATTGAGTCCTCGGTAGGGCTGAGCAGCACCGCACTGCCCGCCCCACCCTGGACCAAGGAGTCCACCGCCTACCCGGGGTTGCTGTGCTGGACCGCGTTGCACGGCAGCCAGGCCGACTTCGGCATGGCCATCTTCGCCGACCTTCACCGGTACGACCACACCACCCTTCGGGTCGCCGAAGCCTTCGCTGCCGCGCCGGCCGCCATCGCCGGCGAGATCATCGAATACCACGCCGATGAAACGCCCGATGGCCTGTCCGAGCAAGTCCTGGATTTCGTCCAGGAAGGGCTGGACAAGGGCGACAACGCGCCCAGGCTCTCGAAGTCGGCGGCCTCATGGACGAGTGCGTCGTCCATTACTGGAAATCGGTGCTCGCCCCGCAGGCAGAAGTCGGGAGAAATGAAGCTATGGAGACGACGGATCACGACCGGGCAGGCGCGTGCCTCAGTTGGTCGTGAGTGGCTTGATCAGTACAGCACAACCCGAACCGCGTGTTCACCGGACCGAGAGTTCGTCGGACAGATCGAGGGTGAGGACGCCGGCTACATCGGCCTGGCCGGCGCGCCGAGGCGCCTGCCTTGGCCACGCACGATTCCGCCGACCGCTGCGTCAGGAGATGAGATGACGTCGCGGCCAACGACTGCGGCGGTCACAACGGTGCCGAACGGGCACGCGTGGACCCCGCCGAACGCGACCCGATCCGGGTGGCCCGAGCCGCTGCTACCGGGATGGACGGGCCGAGACTGCGCCCGCCGAGGTGCGGGCGGTGGCGGACCACCACGTCGGCTGATGGGGCGTGACGGCCGATCCACCAGCAGCAGCGGCGAAGAGGAGAGGACATGAACACGGGCTTGATGACGGAACACCGGATCATCGCTCTGCGCGGCGGCCCGGCGGGGATGCCGACCCGCTGCCGGGCTCCGATCACGGTGACGGACGGACGGCCGCCAGTCGGCGAACGAGTGACGGTCGACTACTACGGCAAGCACCAGCATTTCGAGTTTACCGGGGAGTGCGTACGCGACGGCGGCGACGACCTCCCCGCGTTCGGCTGGATCTACGCGACGGCGGTGGCGGAATGAGCGCCCTGCCGTCGGCGACCCCGCCCACGTCCGGCGCTCCGGCCACGGCCGCCGCGGTGTTTCCTGGCCAAGGGTCGCAGGCGCCATGCATGGGCGTGCCCTGGCAGGCCCACGCCGCGTGGGACCTGGTCAGGCGGGCGGAACAGCAACTGCAGCGGGATCTGTCGACCATGCTGCTGGATCCCGGCCACCCGCCGCAGGGCACGGTCGACGCCCACATGGCCGTGGTCCTGTGCTCAATGATGGCGTGGTCAACCCTCGGCCCCGATTTCACCCCGATCGCGGTGGCCGGTCATTCGCTCGGCCTGGTCTCGGCACTGTACGCAGCCCGGGTACTTTCGGCCGAAGACACGGTCACGGTGGTCTCGACCCGCGCGGAGATCTGCGAGCGAGCCTGCCAGCGGACCCCTGGCGGCATGGCCGCGGTGCTGGCCTCGGCCGCAATCGCTGAGGCCGCCTGCGCCGACACCGCCTGCTGGGTGGCCAACGACAACGCCCCGACTCAAACAGTGATCTCCGGCACCGTCGACGGGCTGCGCCTGGCCATGACCCAGGCCTCCCTGCTGGGTGCCCGCGACGTTATCCGCCTCGACATCGCCGGCTCCTTCCACAGCCCGCTGATGCGGGAGGCGGCCGAGGAGTTCGCCGAACGCCTGAAGGCCGTCAGGTTCCGGCGGGCCAGCACCACGATCGTGCACAACGGAACCAGCTCACCCCCCTTCGACTCCACCCCCTGGGGCGACCACGTCGCCGTCGACCTGGTTACCCCGGTCCGGTGGCTTGACACCCAGCTCGCGCTGGCCGAGCTCGGCGCCAACACCATCGTCGAGGTCGGCTATGGCCGCACCCTCACCGGTCTAGCCAAACGATCGGTGCCGGGCCTGCTCCTGCACAACGCGAGCTCCCCCCGCAGCGTCGCCAAGACCGCCCGGCTCAAATCACCCACCCCCACCGGGCAGCTGTCCAGAACACCGAACCGGGTCGGCGCCCGATGAGAGGGCTACACCACGTGCATTCACCGGGCACGAGCACGGACGCAATGCTGCTCCCCCCTGCATTCGAAGGAGCGTTGTCATGATTGCCGCCGCAGTGGTCACCGGTGGGTCCGGTGGAATCGGCGCATCCGTGGCCCGGCGGCTTGCCAGGGAAGGGCACCTGGTCACCATTTCCTATCGTCAAGACAAGGCAGCGGCCACCGCTGTGGCCGAGGAAATCATCGCCGGTGGCGGGCGCTGCCTCCCCGTCCGTGCCGATGTCACAGAGCCGACCGACGTGGCGGCACTGTTCGCCGCGGCCGAGGCAGCCCACGGCCCAACGGGCATCCTGGTCAACTCGGCCGGTGCGTTGTTCGATGCACTGCTCATAGAGATGACCGACCAGCAATGGCACGACGCCCTCGCAGTGAATCTGACCGGCCCCCTGCTGTGCTGCCGCCAGGTCGCACACGGCATGATGCGGGCCCGGTGGGGCCGGATCGTGAACATCTCCTCGGTGACAGCGCTGATCGGGCCTGCCGGCCAAGGCAATTACGCGGCGGCCAAGGCCGGGCTGCTCGGCCTGACACGGTCGCTGGCGCGTGAACTCGCCGGACGCGGCATTACCTGCAACGCGGTACTTCCCGGCTTCGTCGAAACGAAGATCATTTCACACCTATCTGACAAGCGGTACACAGAGCTGCGACGCCAGGTGCCTCTCGGCCGCTTCGGCACAGCCGAAGAGATCGCCGCCGCCGTCTGCTTCCTCTGCGGCGCCGACGGCACCTACATCACCGGAGCCGCCATCCCCGTGGACGGCGGCACATCCATCGGCATGTAAAGGAGACTCCCATGACCGCAGAAAACATCAGCAATACAGAGCTTGACACCACTATCCGCCGGGCACTCGCAGAAGTGCTCTCCATCCACGTCGAGCAGGTCACCCCTTCGGTGAACCTCGTGGAGGACCTGGGCCTGGACTCGTTGGATTCCGCAGAGGTCGCTGTTATTCTGCGTGAACGGGGCATACCGCTCACCAAGTCCGCGATCCTCCAGGTCGCCACACCGGCCGAATTGATCACGCTGGCCACCGACGCAATGGCATCGTCGTGATGGCGCGTGACCATGTCGGCCGCTGGCGGGTGGCCATCACGGGCATGGGGGTGAAAAGCCCGGCGGGGTGCGATCTGAAGTCCTTCACCGAGGCGGTCCGCTCGGCGCGACCAACCGCTGCCCTCGTCACCGGGTTCGACACCACAGGTCTACCCTCCCGGATCGGCTGCCAGATCCAGGACTTCGACCCCAACACGTACGCCTCTGCGAAGATGAGGCGCCGGATGAGCCGCTTCGCCCAGATGGGCCTGGCTGCCGCGCTGGACGCATATGTGGACGCCGGAAGTCCATCGATCGATCCGCTCCGGGCGGGCATTTCCTCCGGATCCTGTTTCGGCGGAACCCAGGTCTGTCACGAGACGTCACTCGTGATTTCACAGCGCGGGCCACAGTTCGTGTCTCCCTTCACAGCATCGATGCACATGGCCAACTCCCCTGCCGCCTATATCGGCCCGGAACTGGGCTGGCACGGCCCATCGGTCACCACCACCACCGCCTGCGCGACCGGCACCGATGCGATCAATGCGGGTACCCGCATGATCCGCGAAGGTGAGGCCGACGCTGTGCTGGCCGGTGCGGTTGATACCGACGGTGTAGGAATTCTGATGTTGGCGGCGTTTGGGCAAACCGGTGCTCTGTCCAGTCGAAATGACGATCCGGGACAGGCATCCCGGCCATTCGACGCCGACCGGGACGGCTATGTCATGGGGGAAGGTGCCGCGTATCTGATGCTCGAGCGATACGAGTTGGCTGCAGCGCGCGGAGCACGGATCTACGGGGAGATCGCAGGCTGTGGTCGCACGAGCGACAGCCACCACATCACCGCGCCTCACCCAGAGGGTCGTTGGGTCGTGGAATGCATGCGTGCGGCGATTCGCGATGCGGACCTGACACCCGCGGCCATCACACAGGTCAATTGCCACGCCACGGCGACCCCGGTCGGCGATGCGGCCGAGGCTCGCGCTCTGCTAACGGTGTTCAACGGCGCGCCGCCCCCGGTTACCGCGTCCAAAGGCGTGTTCGGCCACGCGGTCGGGGCGGCGGGAGCCGTCGAGGCGATCGTCGCGGTGCTGTCCGCCCGCGACGGGCTGGTGCCGCCCACTGGCGGGTTCGACCGGTTGTCCGACGACTGCGCGGGCCTCGACGTCGTCGCCGGTGCTCCGCGCCGGGTGGACTCGGGACCGGTGGTGTCCAACTCCTTCGGAGTCGGCGGCCAGAATGCGAGCGTCGTCATCGTGCCACCGGAGATGCCATGACTGTCAGCTACGACTTCTCTGGACAAACTGCCTTGGTAACGGGCGCAGGCCACGGCATGGGCGCGCTGATCGCCGCCCGGCTGGCGAGCGGGCGTGCACATGTCATCCTCAACTACTGCCGCGATTCCGAGCGAGCCGAGGCCACGCTGCAGCAGATCATCGCCGACGGCGGGTCAGCGGAGCTGGTGCGCGCCAATGTAGCCGACCACGAAGCGGTCGTGGCGATGTTCGACAGAGTACGAGAGCGACACGAGCGCTTGCATATTCTGGTCAACAACGCGGCGTCTGGGGCAATGGCCCCCTTCACGTCCCTTACCGAAAAGCACCTGATGCGGGCGGTGACGACCAACTATCTGGGGCCGTTGTGGTGCGCGTCCGAAGCTGTCCGATCCATGCCGCCCGGTGCTGCCATCGTCAACATCTCGGCGACCGGCGCCAACTTCGTCCTGCCAGGCTATGCCGGGGTCGGCCCCAGCAAAGCGGCCCTAGAGGCATTGACCCGCTATTTGGCGGCCGAGTTCGGCCCGAAGGGCATCCGGGTCAACGCCGCGTCCGCGGGGCCACTGGACAGTGAGGCGGCTGAACGCTTCCCCGACGCCGCCAGACTGCGGTCCGCGCTTGAGTCGGTGACACCGCTGCGCCGGCTGGGAACCCCGGCTGAACTCGCGAACGTGGCGATCTTCCTCGCCTCTTCGGAAGCGAGCTGGATCAGCGGCCAGACCGTGATCGCCGACGGAGGTTTCCTCGCCGCGCCGCTCGGACCCGAGGCATCGCCGCGTTAACCACACAGGCACGGATCGACGGAAGTTTCGTCCTTGCCGAACTTCAAAACGGCGCATGCCGCGCAGTGCGACATGTCCACCTGAGAGGAGCAAAACGATGGCCACTGGGGCGCGCATGAAGGCGCTGGCGTTCCTCGGAACGAATAGGGTGGGACTGATCGAAAAACCCATTCCGGAACCAGGCCCCGACGACGTCGTAGTGCGAACCACCATGTCGAGCATTTGCACCAGCGATATCCACACCATCTCTGGAGCGGTCGCCATCCCACTCGACCAAGTGCTCGGCCACGAGAGCGTGGGGATAGTTCACCGCTTGGGGGAAAAGGTGAAGGGCTTCCGTGAGGGTGACCGCGTGGCCGTTGGCGGCGTCACTCCATGTGGCCGTTGCGACTATTGCCAGTCGGGGCATCCGACCCAGTGCGGCGGGATGCTCGGCGGCTACAAATGGACGGTGCAGCGCGATGGGAACCTGGCGGAGTACTTCCGCGTACCCGACGCGGCCTACAACCTGGTCGCAGTCCCAGAGGCGGTCTCCGACGAGCAGGCGCTGTACGCCCTGGATGTCATGAGCACCGGAATCGTGGCAGCGCAGAATGCCCAGATCCCCGTCGGTGGGACTGTCGCGATCTTCGCGCAGGGGCCGGTCGGTCTGTGCACCACGATCGGCGTCCGGCTGCTGGGGGCAGGGCTGGTCATCACCACGGCCACGCGGCCTGACCGGGCTCGTTTGTCCAGTCGGCTGGGGGCGGACGTGGTGATAAACCCGCGGGCGGAGGACGCCGTGGAGCAGATCCGCGCAGTCGTGGGCCAACCCGGGGTGGACTCCGCGATCGAGGCCCTAGGCTCGCATCAGACCTTCGAAGAGTGCATCAGGGCGACCAAGCCCGGAGGCACCATCGTTAACGTCGGTTACCACGGGTGGGCGAGTCAGGCGCCGCTGCCGGTGCCCATCGTCTCTTTCGGTATGGGCCTCAGCGACAAGACTATCCGCGCGGTCCTCGCATCCGGAGGCCGGGAGCACCTGCAACGGATGTTCCGTCTCCTGGAGACCGGTCGCGTCGATCCGACGCCGCTCACCACCCATCGGATGCGTTTCGATGAGGTGGAGCGCGCCTTCCGGCTCATGTGCACCAAGGAAGAGAACATCATCAAGCCGTTGATCACCTACTGAAGCCTCTTGGCTTTACGGAGGACCGATGAACCAGGCGCAACGGCAGCAGGCGGGAATCCTCGGCTGCGGCCACAGCCTGCCCCAGCACGTCCGGCGCAATGACGATCCGGTGTTCGCGGGGATGGACCGCAGCCGAAACCCACAGGGCATCTACCAATCCCACCTTTTCCGAGGCCTCGACCGGCGGTACTACCTTAAGCCGGGCGAGTCTCTCACCGAGCTGATGGCCGAGTCCTGCCGCCGCGCGTTGGCCGCCGCGGACCTCGAACCCGCTGCGGTCGACCGGCTCTACGGGTACGCCACGGCACCGCGGTATCTCACGCCGAACCCGCTCTACGAGCTCCATCATCTGCTCGGGCTGCGTCCGGACGCGGCGGTCATGCCCATCAACACAGAGTTCACCAACTTCATTTCCGGGCTCATTCAGGCCTCGGAAGCGATCAACTCCGGAACCGCACAGCACTGCCTAGTCGCCGTGGGAAACAACTGGTCCCAGCATCTCGACTACACCCAGGGCCATGCCACCAGTGTCGGCGACGCGGCCGGCAGCGTGATCGTGGGTCCCTCACCCACCTTCGCGATCATCGATCATGCATCTCGGACGCTGAGCTCCAACTACCACGCCCTCACTCTGGGCGTCCGCCCTATCGAGCTGACCGGCAGATCCTACCTGCCGGTGGACCCGGCCACCCTCCTGCCGCTCGCCACCATCGACATCAACCAGTCGGGCGTGGAGGCCCTGGGCAGCGTGATCAAGGACGGGTTGCCCGAGTTGGTGCGCACGCTCCTCGATCGAAATGGGATACGACCGGACGAGACCATGCTGATCACCCATCAAGGCATCCGGCCTCTGCTGGATCACTGGAGGGAGCGTATTCAGCCCAAAGAGCATCTCGAGACGCTGGCCCTGTTCGGCAACCTAATCACCGCGACCTACCCGGTGAACTTGTCGCACTTCTTCGACCAGATATCCACGGAGTATCTGGTGATGGCCGGCATCGGAGCCGGCATGCACATCACAGGAGTCGTGCTCCGCCGGACCACCGGTGACTCCGCCGCACTGCCGTGAGCCGCGAGCCGTTGGCGGCGGATTGTCGACCTGATGGGCCTTCACAGCGTCGCGGCCGTCGCAGCGGCGCGCTACCACGAGTTCAAGGAGCGGCTGGGCACGGCGTCACCGCTGCCGAGCACATGGCCAAGTGCGGCCAGCTAGACCAAAACCGGGTGCGGCCTCACTCATACGAATGAGCCCGCGAGCCGGGGCCCGTGAGCACCGAAAGCGCCGCCAGCGGTGTCTGCACCAGAAACGGAGGATTTGCAATGGCCGGACCGGAAGTTCGTCGTGGCCGGGAGCCTCGGGGGGTGGGACGCTCGGCGGCCCACTCAGGGGAGCGAGAGCCGGCGCATTTCGTTGAGCTTCCTGCGGGAAGATTTCGTTATCGGGCCTGGGGAGACGGGCGTGGCGGGCGGCCGGTGATGCTGCTCCACGGGAACGCCGGTTCCGGGGCGACCTGGGCGCGGGTGGGCCAGGTACTGGCGACCGAGGCCCGGGTCATCGCGCCTGATCTACGTGGGCATGGTGCGAGTGTGCGACCTGAACCAGGTGGATACGCGCTTCGCGCCGTCGCCGACGACGTGGAGGAACTCCTGAGGGCGCTGGGGCTGCACGAGCCGTTGCTTGTCGGCCACTCCTGGGGGGCGGCCGTGGCGCTGGTCCTGGCCAGCGGTGCCGAGGCGATCCTGCCCACGCCGTCCGTCTCTGGGCTAGTGCTGGTCGATCCCCCTGCGGGGATGATGGGTCACGAGATCGAACTGCGCCGGCTTCAGCGGTCCTTAACGTTGCCGCGCGAGGTCCTACGGAGGAGTCTTCACTCGCAGCATCCGGGCTGGGACCCGCGGGACGTCGAAAGCATGATCGAAGGGTTTGCGCAGGCGGATCCGCTGGTCGTGCGTAGCCTGGTGGAAGACGGTTCCACTCCGCAGCGACTACTACCGCTCCTGGCCGAGATCACTGTGCCCGTGCTGCTGTTGCGTGCTGACCCCAGGCACGGTGGCATGCTGCGCGAGCCGGAGTGGACGGCCGAGCGGACGGTCGTGCCGCCGAACTGCCGAGTGGAGGAGTTTCCGGGTGCGGCTCACATGCTTCATTTCTCCCATTTTGATGCCTTCGTGGGCCTCCTGCAGGATTTCGCCGCCGAACTCGCGGAGAAGCCGACCCCATGAAGTGCCGAGCCCAAGGGTAGGCTCCTCGTAAATTCCAATCAGAACGCAATCGGTTTTATAAAACTCCTGGCCGTCCATCCTATATATCACAGGACCGATTTTCGTGCATCGAGTTGGTTGGTCGGCCCGAACCCGGCCACGCGTTACGCTGCCAAGACTCTTACGCACGTACTGGCGCTATCGAGAACTTTCCTAACAAGCAGCGCACAAAGGCGCCGACCATCTACTGCCCTTGGCTGTGCAACGTAGGGGTGGCACCTGACCGGACGGGTTGTGAGATTCCTCTTTCGTCGGAGTCGTTGCCGGTGCGGGATCTTGGGGCGATGCGACGCCGCCGGTTTTTCGGAGCAGTACCGAAGCCTCCGCCCCCGCCCGACATCGCTGACCTTACTCGCCACATCAGCGCTGGTCCTGGGCGGTGTCCAGCCGCTCGGCGTCGGCCGTGGTGACGGCGGCGCCGAGTCGGGTGTAGGACGATTCTGGTGGCTCTTGGACGGTGTCACAAAGATCTGTCGCCCGTGTCCGCAGATACGTGGCCGGCCTCGTCCGCGACCACCGCCGTCGGATCGGCTCACGCTGGCGGGCACTGCCGTCCGAGCGCCAAGCCCTGCTGGTCCTGGTGCACCTGCGCCGCAACGAGACCTTCCCCGCCCTGGCCGCCGCGTTCGGCGTCGGCCTGGCGACCGCCCACCGCTACGTCACCGAAGTGATCGAGCTGCTCGCCGCGCTGGCACCCGACCTGCGAGCTGCGATGCGCATCGCCGCACGCAAGGCGTTTGTCATCCTGGACGGCACGCTGGTGCCGATCGACCGGCTCGCAGGCGCCGATGATCGGCGGGTCTACTCCGGCAAACACCGGCTGGCTGCGACGTTCGTAACTGGCCCCGGCAGGACGTCTTGGGTTCTAGAGGTGATCGCAACACCTGACCCTGAGGGGTGTTGCAGTGACCCAGGCGCGTCGCGGACGGCGGATTCCAGAATTTGTCGCAACACGCGGTCATTCGACTGTTGCGACGAGCTTAGCGAAGAGCGTGGTGGGGGTTTGCCAGCCGAGGATCTTGCGTGGGCGGTTGTTGAGCTCGGCGGCGACGTTGGCGAGGTCCTCGGCGGTGTGGACGGACAGGTCGGTGCCCTTGGGAAAGTATTGGCGCAGTAGTCCGTTCGTGTTCTCGTTCGAGCCGCGTTGCCAGGGGCTGGCCGGTTCGCAGAAGTAGACCGGGATGCCGCTGGCGCGGGTGAACTCGTCATGGCGGCACATCTCGCTGCCCTGATCCCAGGTCACCGAGCGGGCGAGTTCGGCGGGCAGGTCGGCGAAGGCGTGCAGGAGCGCGTCGCGGACGTGTTCGGCGGTGCGTCCGTCGGGCAGGTGGAGCAGCTTGACGTAGCGGGTGGTGCGGTCGACCAGGGTGCCGATCGCGGATCGGTTGCCTCGGCCAACGACCAGGTCACCCTCCCAGTGCCCGGCCACCAGGCGGTCGTCGACGTCGGCGGGGCGCTGGCCGATCAGCATGCCGGGGTCGATGAAGCGGGTGGCGCGCTGGTCGACGCGCCGGCGTCGGCGCCGGGCTTGGCGGCCGGTGCGCAACGTGTCGGCCCGGCGCTCTAGGCCGCCCCGGTGCGGGAGGTAGATCGCCTGGTAGATGGTCTCGTGCGCCAGGTGCCGGTCCGGCTCGTCGGGAAAGGCAGTGCGCAGCGCCTGGCTGATTTGCTCCGGGCTCCAGCGCTGGTTAAGGCACTGCTGGATGAAGGTCTTCAGCTCCGGGTCGCGCCGGATCTTGCCGTCCTTGGAACGCGCCCGCCGTACCGCTGCGCGCCGATGCGCATGGAACGGGCGGTACTTTCCGGTGCGCGGATCGCGGTTGCGGCGCACCTCCCGGCTGATCGTGGACGGGGCACGGCCGAGCTTCTTGGCGATCGCACGCAGGGAGTTCTTGGCCTGAAGCATTTCGGCGATGACGATCCGCTCATCCTCCGACAGGAACCGCGCCGAGATAGCGCTGTCGTCGGGCTGCTCGGTGATCGGTGCGTAGACGCGCACCCGCCCGGTGCGGTCGACCTCCTTGCGTCCGTACCTCCAGCGGTTGCCGGTCTTGCGGTTGATCCCGACCTCCCGGCACGCGGCCGAGTTGCTCATCCCCTGCGCCATGAGCCGAAGGTATTGATCACGTTTGTCCGCAAGCGGAGCAGGTCCGCGCTTCTTACGTCCGCGACGCGCCTGGGTCACTGCAACACCCCTCAGGGTCAGGTGTTGCGATCACCTCTAGAACCCAAGACGTCCTGCCGGGGCCACTTACGAACGTCGTAGCCACACCGGCGGCACGGCGTGAACGTTCAGTTCCTCACCGACCCGCACGGCCGCCTGATCTGGGCCTCGGCCGCGCTGCCCGGCTCCACCCACGACCTGACCGCCGCCCGCCTCCACGGCATCATCGACGCTCTCACCCGGAAGGCGATCGCCTGCTACGCCGACAAGGGCTACATCGGCGCCGGCGGCGCAATCGGCACGCCCTACCGCCGCCGCCACGGCCGCAAGCTCGGCAAGCGCAAGAAGCTGTTCAACCGCCACCACACCAAGATTCGAGCACTGGGCGAACAGGGCGCCGCCACCCTCAAACGCTGGCACATCCTCCGCCACGCACGCTGCTCACCAGCACGGCTGACCGCCATCGTCCAGGCGATTCTCGCCCTGCACCATCACACCAACTGAGGTTGGAAAGAGCTCATTGATGTGGCCGAGGCAAGCGGATATCGCTACCAGCTTCAGGGCAGTGCCAGTCGGTGGTTCATCGTCCGCGATCTCTTGGAACCCAAGCCGAACACCCCAAGACTTCGCACGAAGTTTTTCCCGAACCAGCAGATCGCGCAAGAGGTATTCACTCACTTGACCACGGTCTAAAACCTCCAAGGCTCGGCGCTCCGACGACGTCTTCGTCGCTTGGCCCGCGTCGTGCGGGTCATCTGAGATCGACGCCGTCAACGGTTGGCACCATGCCAATACTTTCAAACCCTCTCGCCGCGCAGCCCCATACACAGCAGTAACTGGCGGTCACCGCGTGACGCTCCCCGCCTCTGTTCCACGCCAGAAACGGCTGCTGGCCTCTGCCAGCCAGGACGAGTTCGCCCTGTGACGGGGCAGGGCCGCCGCTCTGCGCAATGACCGGCCCACACCGCCGCAGGCCGAGTCGAGCGGTACTTCTCACGGCTATCAGCGCCCATGATTCAGCGGCGTCCTTCCCGGATTACGGGCGTGCGAATTTTCTCGCAAGACCAGGTGCGGACATGACCGAGCCAAACAACGTCGCACGCATATCTGCCGATTACAGCGCACCACCGGATTTGAATGCCTACGACATACTTCTTTGCAACATATCTGGCGGAAAAGACTCTCAAGCAATGCTCGACGTTGTCGTAGAAGCCGCAAAGGATGCTGGCATCGGCGATCGTGTCGTCACCGTATTTTGTGATCTTGGCGATGATGATGAATGGCCGGGAACCAAACAGCTAGCGGCCGAACACGCAGCACACTACTGCGTACGCCATGAGATCGTATTCCGTCAGGTGTCAGACGGTGCAGGAGCGATACGTCAGCAAGGGCTGACTGAGCATATCGAGTCTCGACAACAGCAAAAATGGCCAGATAAAGCTCGTAGATTTTGCACAAGTGACATGAAGCGGGCCCCTGTGCACAAACTCATGACCCGGCTCGTGGCCGAAAAGCGAGCCCAGGGCGTCGTCGGCCGCAGAGTGCGGATTCTAAATATTATGGGCATGCGGGCTGAGGAGAGTATCGATCGGGCAGCCATGGCCCCCTATAGAAACGATGCCCGCGCTTCCAACAAAACCAAGCGTGAGGTCGATGAATGGCTACCGTTGCTTGATTGGAAAGTGGAGCAGGTCTGGGCACGACTCGCCAAAGCACGTACCCGCATTCATCCAATCTATGCCGTGCTGCCCCGGCTCTCCTGCCGGTTCTGTGTTCTGGCGGGTCGTCGGCATCTGGTGACCGCAGCCCGGCTCGACCCGGCTGGCGCCCGCCGCCGTGCGGGGCTGGAAGCAGCGATGGGACACCAGTTCAGGCCCGATGTGTCCATGGCACAGATTCTCGCCGAAGCTGAGGCGATCAACCGGGTCGATGGGCCGCTAGCCGTTGATGGGCTGGAGATCCCGAAATGAATCGAAATCGGAGAATGGTGATGAAGCCCTTTACTCTCAACGAGGAGGCAGCGCGGGAGTGGCTGAGCGAGCTTGTCGTCGCACACGAGCTGGCTGATCTGGATGACCCAGGTGAGAACCGAGGGGCAAGAATAGGACCGCAAGTCCATCTTGCTTGGCAGCCCCGCGAGCCGGGCCAGGAGGATGCTGTCTCCTGCTTGATCGAGCAAGCCCATGATCAGAAGGATGTGCTATCCAATTCCGAACACGCCACGACTGCTATTGAGTTCATCGACGACGGCAATGATTGGTGCTACCGATTCCTACTGCACGTCAGCGCCCCTGTGGCGGTGACTCTCGCTGGCCCAGCGATGGAGGTGGGTCAACTCGGCGAGGATGCAGTGTGCGGAGTTGATGCAGCGCTTGGGATCCTCCGTGAAGCCCAGCAGTCTGCAAACTCGCTCCTCAGACAGCTCAACGCATTCGTCACAGCGATGACCCCCGACACTTAATGCGTCCACGATGGACACGCGCGAGGAAGCCAGGAGCGTCCACCGCCAAAGCGAGTTCTCACCATGTGACCGGATGCAAGAGGGCCGACCCCCGCACGCGAGGGTCGACCCCTTTGATCAAATCCCATACTAGATAGCAGATCACAGCAGGAGACCGATCGCTCCCTCATGATACGCCTTCGGACACAGAGCCGGTAAGGCTGATCCGGCCACTGCCACACGCGATCATTGGTGGTTCGGGACCGTGCCGCTTGGACCCCGTTGACGGCCAGGGCCCACGCGCGTCCTTGACCTTGTGGGCCCGCAGCCATGCCTTAACGACCAGCACATCCTCCCAGTGGCGGATACCCGGGCAGTCGTCGACATCGGCGGGCCGCTGGCTGATCAGCGCGCAGGGGTCGATGAAGCGGGTGGCGCGTTGGCCGACGCGCCGGTCTTGGGCCTCGGGCCTGGACCCTGGGTGGCCGCTGCGCAACGTGTCGCCCTGCGCTCCTGACCACCGCGGTGTGGGAGGTAAATCGCCTGGTAGATGACCTCGTGCGCCGGGGCTCCGGCCTGGCTCTTTGGGAATGTGCCGCGCAGCGCCTGGCCGATCTACTAGGGGCTCCGCGAAAGGTTCCTCGCGACGACCGAGGCACCTGCCGCCTGGACGCCCGCGCCACCGACCGGCCCTGACTCCGACCTGCAGCGCGGCCTTGCATCGCCCGACGGCTCGGCCAGCTCCCCTTCCAGCACTGCACCCTCTAGCACCGAAGTGTTGACCCGGTCCGGAGCCGACTGGTCGTGAGCCGGAGCGGCATCGAGCAGGCAGGCCTCCGCATCCTAGCCGTGCAATGCCGACCAGCGGGGAACATACCGCGCCCATCGGCCGCCCGGCACACCTGATGCCCCACCACCTTGAACGCCCAAGAGCGCAGATCCCTGATCTCCCGATCAGGCTCCCACGCCTGGCGCACGGCCACCCACACGATCTGGTGAACACCAGGGCGCAATAGAGCTTGAGCCAGATTCGTTACTCACTAGCGAGGCCAGAAGGGATGGGTGAGCCGAATGCCGGTAGGCCATCTTGGTTCCCTCATTTCCGCGGCCAGCCCCGACGGGGAACCTTGCTCCGGCATGGATGGGGTGGAAGGGTGGTGCCAGATGAACGACGACCTTGCGGCAGTACTCTTCGACGTCGTAGAACGCCAGGAGCAGCACATCCGGGCTGACGAGTACCTGGCGATCGCCGCACTCGACGGGGAACGCAGGTTGATCCTCAGTGACTACGACTACCTGCGAGACCGCGCCTCCGCAGTCGCGTTCGAGCAACGAGCAGCCACCCACGCCCGCCGCGTTGTGGCAGTCCGATGGGTCATGGCCGTCCCGCAGGTCTGGGTGATCAACGAACGGGACGTGGCCGCCCGGTCCCCCTCCCCCCACCCGTTGCGCGCTGGTGAAGAGGAGGGCATCACCTGGATGGGCTTTGATCAAGAAGACGGTATCGACTACGGCCTCGTGCCCTACACACGCCGCCCCAGCGGCGAACCCGTTTTCGCCGAGCCCAAGGTGTTCAACGTCCCGCTCATCCCCGGTGACCTCATGCCGGGGCACACACTTTTGCGCACCCTTCTAGATGACGAATCCTCGGCTGAAGCCTGAGGCCCAGCGGGCCGCACTCTAACTTTTCATTCGCAATTGCCGACAGCAACCGATCGATGGCAACTCCAGGTCCGCGCGGCCCGATCACTTTCAGTGCTGGCCAGTTTGTGACCGGCCACGAGGGTGGAGAAGGCGCCAGAGGAGTTGTTGCGTTTCCTCGCTCGGGTCGACTGCTAGGTCCTCCAGGGAGGTCTCCAAGAGGCGGTAGGTGCGCCGTACCGCATCTGGCCGGCCGAGCTTGGCCTGCAGGGTCATGATGTGCTGGTAGGTCTCTTCGGCGTAGCGGTCGAGCGATCGTGCGCGTTCGAGGATGGTGAGAGCGCGCTCGGGTTCGTGACGCTCGTAGAGGATGGCCAGGTGGATCAAGGCTTCGACGGCTTGGCGCCGTAGCGTCTCCCGTTCGGGTTCGATCCATTCGTATGCCTGCTCATAGGATGCCTCAGCGGCTAGGTGCCCCTGGTAGATGTCGACGGCCTCCTGCAGCAGCACCGCTTGGTCTTGGTCGCGATCGGCCTGTGACGCCTCATGCAGGGCGGTGTGGAAACGCCACAGGTCGACGCTGATGAGCTCGGGATCGATGCCGTAGCGATCCGCGGTCCGGACGATGAAGTTCTCATCGATTCGTCCGGTAGCGCGTTTGAGGGTTTGGCGGGTCTCGTGCAGCAGGGCGTGAAAGCGCATCACGGCGTGTTTGTGGTCGACGTCCGGCCATAGCGCCGCCACGATCGCGTCGCGACTGGCGCCTTCGGCGTGGACGGCCAGGTAGGTCAGCAGCTCCCGGCCCTTGCCACGAATACCGGTCTCCAGGATTTGGCTGTCGACTCTTACGGTCGGATGTCCAAGGACCTGCAAATGGACGGGGCGGTGCCCGCTGGCCTGTGCTGCTTGGGGCGCCGGTGGCGCCGACCGCGCCACGGACACCGGGGAGCGCGCGGCCGTCGTCGTCTGCGCCGCGGGCTGGGATTCTGGTTCGGGTTCTGGGGCGCCGTGGGCGCTGCGGATCAGTTCGAGGACCTGGTCGGCATCCTGTTGCTCGACGTGGAACAGGCGTAGCCCGTCCCAGATGTCGCTGCCAGCACCGGTTGAGGAGGTGACCTGCGCCGCGTTGTCGAGATTCACAGTGGGGCCGGCGGGGTGCTCGCCGAGTGTGATGATGGCTATGTCGTAGTCGGAGGCAGCCACCGTTACGGTTTCCAAGCGGCGCTGCTGCTCCGGGGCGGAGGTAGCGAGCAACACCAGGTGGGGCAGGGGCTCGGTCGGGTCGGCCTGGCGGACCGCCGCCAGGTCCTGGTTGTCGGGTGCGGTGTCGAGCAGACGGGCACGATGGATGCGCTCGGACTCCAGCAGCCGCAGTGCCGCGCTCAGGTCAGCGGTGACGTGCAGGGCCCGGGCGTACTGGGTGAGCTCGTCGACCTGGTCGGGGTTGAGTGCGAGCACCTGGGTAGCGTCGCTGCGGGGGATGATGATCTCCACATCGTGGTCGCCCGCGTGCATCAGGAGCGTCAGCAGCAGTGCTCGGGCGGTCGCGATCCCGCCGGGCCCTTTCAGTCCGACGACGAGTCCGCCGATCGGAACCGTGATCTCTTGGTCGTCACGTACTCCCAGGACGATCCGACCGCTGGATGGCAGCGGAAACAGGTGGAGCCGGGTGGGCTCATCGGGCGGCTGTTGAGGATCGGGCCTTGAGGCCTCGCGGCCGAGGTCGACGCGCCGTAGTCGTCGTATGGTCGGCGACGGTGGCGGTTCGCTCCGGGCCAGATCAGGGCCGGTGGCGGGTGTGCGATGCCGACGGCGCCGGTGCAGCCGGGTGATCACGAGCGCGGAGCCGACACCGGCGGCGAACGAGAGTCCGACGACGGCACCGGACGGGAGATCCACCGTGAATGGGTGATCTGTGGAGGCGGGCGGGCTCGTGGGAGGCGAGTCTTGCGATGGGGCCGATGCGGACGGAGTTCCAGATGATGTCGCCGTTTCCGAAGGGGTTGGAG
>NZ_SMJX01000089.1 GCF_004348535.1 Actinomadura sp. KC216 | reverse complement strand
GCCAGGTCGCTCATCCAGTTGGCGATGGTCTGGGAGCGGTCGTCCAGGAACAGTTCGTACTCGTTGGCGAGTGCGTGGTTGAGGGCGCTGGGCTGGATGAGGCTGGTTTCCAGGCGGGCGATGAACTCTTTCTCGCCGCGGATGTCGATCTCGTCCTGGAGGTAGAGGGCGGGGGCCTGGTCGGAGATCGCCTTGTTGCTGATGGAGGTCAGCATGATGATGTTGGCGAGGACGTTGGCCTGCTCGTCACGGTAGCCCTGGGTCTTCAGCCAGGCGCGGGGAAAGAAGTGGTGGAACTCCATCTCGTTGGACTGGGCGAGGGCCTTGCCGACGTCGATGCGGGCTCCGCTGCGGAAGTCGATGGGGTCGGCAGCGGCGAGCATGAGGGCGAAGGCTTTTGTGGCGGAGCTGCCTCTGTGGTAGGCGGTGCGGCGCCAGAATTGGGCGCTGGGTGGTGAGGCGGTGACGTCGATGCCGGCCGTGCGGCCCAGCGCGAAGGCCGAGATCGCTGCCAGGTCATTGGCCATCTGGTCGGCGCGCCAGCCCTTGAAGTAGGAGCTGAGCACGGCTCGCCAGAACCACGAGCGGATCGCGCGGTACTGAACGTCCGTGGGTTTGGGGACCTGTCGGAAGACTTCGGTGAGGACCGCGAACTGGTTCATGTACGGCAGGGCGTCCGCAGTCGGAGTTCCGATCTGCGTAGTCAAGAAATCGACCGCGTGGCGCGTCGCGGCGGTGACGGCCTCGACTGCTTCGTCGAGCTGCGCGGGCGTGCGGCTTCTGAGCTCCTCTATGTCCTCCGTGGAGAATCCGAATCCGGAGGCTGCCGCGATGGCGCGCAGCAGGACTTTGCGATCGATCTGGCCGTAGTGCTTGCGTGCGAGCACGACTCGGATGCGGTCGATGGCCTCGACGAGGTCGAAGTCCTCGCTCCAGGTAGCGGCGCGCATGAACTCGACGATCGTGAGCGGAGTTCCCGTGGTGTTGGTCCGCTCGAAGATCTTGCCGATCTCCGCTATCGGCATGTCGTCGAGCGTGACGACAGCGACGGAATAGTCGGTGAACCGGTCGAACAGGAGCTTCCGGGCATCGATGTGCTCGGGGGCCACGGAGCGGTTGAAGTAGGCCGAGGGTGAGCCGAGGAGCCGGACGGGGATCTGATGGATCGGTGGTTCCTCAATGTCGTCTCGGTGGAGGAAACGCTCTTCGTTCAGGTCGTAGACGATGTTCCAGTAGCTGTCGGGGTCCGGGTCGTACTCGGGGTTCCAGTAGAGGGCACCGCAGATCGTCGAGAGGCGCTGCTGGCCGTCCAAGAGGTAGTCGACCTTGCCATCGGCGCGCTGTATCTCGATGTCCAGGCCGGCGATGGTGCGCGAGCTGTCGAGCTCGAGCGTGCTGCTCCACAGAAGGACGCTGCCGATGGGGTAGTTGCGGGCTACCGAGTCCAGGAGATCGAGGACCTGCCTGCGAGTCCAAACGAAGTCTCGTTGAAAGGTTGGCAGCCGTACCTCACCTTCCATGACGCGTTCGGCGAGCTTTCCGAGCCGCGGTGTGGTCGGCCGCGTGTCGTGCCTCGAAGTCCTGGCGCGGGGGAAACGGAACGAGCTCAACGACGCCTCACCTTCATGGGGGACATCAACAGCGTTGCAGTGCAAACGCGACCGCGAAGCCCGTTAAGCCCAAAGCGGACCCGGGGTGCTGTGGCGGTCTAATGGGACTCGTCGCCAACCGTTCCCAGCGATGATCAGGTGATCGAGGAACCGCAGGCCGACTACCTCGGCCGCCCTCTTGATCTGGCTTGTCACCTGGATGTCGGCTGGGCTTGGATCGAGGGCTCCGCTGGGGTGATTGTGCGCGATGCCGAACTGAGAACCACCGCAAGAGAGCACCGCCGTTAGTGCCTCCTTGATCGGGACCAGGCAGTGGTCCGCAGCTCCTTCTGTCAGGGGCAAGGCTCGAATGAGCTTGCCGGCGGGATTGCAGGCCACGAGCACGACACGCTCGTATCTCAGCCCTGAGAGGAGGGGGCGAGCGGCCGCCGCAAGATCCGCCGAACCCTGGATCCGTGTGATAGCCGGCTCTTGCTTCGATCGGCGGCCTAGTTCGAACGCCGCCGCCACCCGGGCGGCCTTTGCCGGTCCGATGCCCATGAGCCGAGTGAGGGCATGCGGGTCGGCCCCGGCCAGCGACACCAGCCCCGCTTGGCTGGTGATCATCTGGGCGGCGAGCTCGATGGCGTCGCAGCCGGGGCTTCCGGCCCCGAGGATCAGAGCGAGCAGTTCTCGATTCGAGAGGGCTCCAGGCCCCAGCTTGAGCAGTCGCTCGCGCGGACGGTCCAGTTCCGGTAGATCGGTCACTCTCATCCGGGACACCTCCACTCCCAGTAGAGCGGAAGGCCCTGACATTCCATCCGCATGCTTCCGAGGCCCTCACTCGGGAATGATCTGCCCGACCATCGCCTCGGCCCGTCGATGCGTCAGTGGAAGCTGCTTCCGAGTTAGGTTGGCGCTCGGATGGATCGTTCGTGTCGGGGCTCACGGATCAGGGGTGACGTTCCAGTTCTTGGTGAGCCAGTCCAGGTCGGTCTGGTGGCGCTCGCGGGTGCTTCGTTCTACCTCGAAGAGCGCGTCGGTCTTGGTCAGGACAGAAGAGCTTGCGGTAGGCGCTGAACGCGGGAAGCTCGCCGAGGCTCACGAGGATCTCGGCCAGTCGTTCGCGCGCCGTTCCCGCGGCTGACGACCTTTCGTCCAGGCGAGGGATTCAACCCACCGACCCTAAGACGTATCAAGCTCGCGCTAGGCTGGTTGAAGGTGGTTCGAGAGGTGCGCCCCGGCACCCGCGATGACCGACACGCTTCGGCTTGGTGCAGACAGGCAACGGCCCCTCATCAGGTGCCTGATCCCGTGTGCGGCGGTAGCGAGAATGATAGTCGGATGGGCCTCCAAGTGGCTCCACTGGACTGCACTCGCGACCATGATCACGGGCTTGACCTGCTGGTTTCTACGGCATCGGACTGCACCACGCGGAGGGGCCCGGATCTCGGCGGCACCACCGAGATCATGAAAGAAATCATCGGCCGCTCCCTCGGCGTCTGACGCTCGGCGGTCGGCGGTCGGCGGCGGCCCCGCCGTGGGGGTGGGGCCGCCGCCTGCCGTGTTCAGGCGGGTTGTTCGCCGTCCGTCAGGGAGACGAGCAGGTCGTTCAGACGTGACACGAACGCGCCGGGCTCCTCGATGCGGGCGCCGCTGGTCAGGACGGCCTGGTCGTACAGGACGTGCGCCCAATCGGCGAGCCGCGGGTCGTCCTGGCCGCGGTTGAGCCGCTCCACCAGCGGGTGCCCCGGATTGATCTCCAGGATCGGCTGGGCGGGGAGCCCTGACCCCCGCAGCCGCCGCGCGACGGTGAAGTCGGTCTCGGCCTCGTTGGCGACGATGCAGGCCGGGGAGGTCGTCAGGCGGCTGGTCACGCGGACGTCCCACGCCTTGCCGTCCAGGTGCTCCTTCAGCTTGCCGAGGAGGTCGGCGTAGTCGGAGTCGGCCTTCTCGGCGGCCTCCTTCTCCGCCTCGTCCGCCATGGCGCCGAAGTCGGGCGCCCCCTGCGCGACGGACTGGAGCTGCTTCCCCTCGTACTGCGCCAGGCCGGTGACGACGAAGTTGTCGACGGGGTCGTCCAGCAGGAGCACCTCGATGTCCTTCGCGCGGAACGCCTCCAGATGCGGGCTGGCGGCGGCGTCGGACAGCCCCGGCGCGAGCAGGTAGTAGATCTTGTCCTGCCCGTCCTTCATCCCGGACACGTAGTCGGCGAGCGACACCCGGGCCTCCCCGCCCGACCGGGTCGAGGTGAAGCGCAGCAGCCCGGCGATCTCCTCCCGGTGGGCGGGGTCGTCGAACACGCCCTCCTTGAGGACGGCGCCGAACTGCGTCCAGAACTCCGCGTACTTCTCCGGCTCGCCGTCCGCCATGTCCTTGAGCAGCTTGAGCAGCTTCTTGACCGCGCTGGCCTGGATGTGGTCGATGGCCTGGCTGCCCTGCAGAATTTCGCGGGACACGTTCAGCGGCAGGTCCGCAGAGTCGATGATGCCGCGGACGAACCGCAGATACCGGGGCAGCAACCGTCCGGTGTCCTCCAGGATGAACACGCGCTGGACGTGCAGCCGGACGCCCTGCGCCGGCTCCGGCATCCACAGGTCATAAGGCGCCCGCGACGGGACGAACAGCAGCAGCGTGTAGTCGTACCGCCCCTCGACCTTCGCGTGCACATGACCTAGCGGATCGGTGAAGTCACCGGTGAGCTGCTTGTAGTACTCGTGGTAGTCGCTGTCCTTCAGCTCGCTCTTCGGCCGCGTCCACAGCGCCGACGCCTGGTTCACCGCCGTGTCGTCCTCGCCGACCGTGATCGGCCGGGCGATGTGGTCGGAGTACCGCTTGATGATCGAGCGGAGCCGGTGCTCGTTGAGCAGCTCCTCCTCGCCGTCGCGCAGGTGCAGCACGATCGTCGTGCCCCGCTCCGCCCGCTCGACGGTCTCCAGCGTGTACTCGCCCTTGCCGTCGGACGTCCAGCGCACGCCCTCCTCCGCGGGCAGCCCGGCCCGCCGCGTGGTCAGGACCACCCGCTCGGCGACGATGAACGCCGCGTAGAAGCCGACGCCGAACTGACCGATCAGCGCGGTGTCCCGCCGCTGGTCGCCGGTCAGCGAGCGGAGGAACTCGGAGGTGCCCGATTTGGCGATCGTCCCGATGTTCTCGATCACCTCGTCGCGGCTCATCCCGATGCCGTTGTCGGACACGGTGATCGTCCCCGCGTCCTTGTCGAACCCGACCCGTATCCGCGACTCGCCGCCGTCGTCCTCGCCCAGCTCCGGACGCGAGAACCGCTCGATCCGCAGCCGGTCGATCGCGTCCGAGGAATTGGAGACGAGCTCGCGAAGGAAGATCTCCTTGTTGCTGTAGAGCGAATTGGCCATCAGATCCAGGATCTGCGCCGCCTCGGCCTGAAAGCGAAACGTCTCCTCTTCCGCCTGTAATGACACCTTTCCCCTCCCAGCAGGTGGCCACCAGTCAACCGCTCAGGATAGAAATCGACCCGCGCGACGGTCAACCGCTCGTGGCGGGTCCCCGGCGGGAGCCCCGCCGTCTGCTCCCCTCGAATCCGACATAACGGATCAACAGGCCCCCCATGTGCGGTGCCGCGCCGCACGCAACACGGGCAGCACCGCTCACCCGCCGCCCCGCCGCCGGCTCGATGGACGCGTCTCCGGATCCCTCGGATCGTTAGCATTCGGACGCCCATCCCGGGCCCTTTGCTCCCTCGCTCGTGCACGCCGCGGAAATGGAACGGTCCTTGTCAAATTCAGGGGTTGATGTTCGACAACGGCGCATCGAGTTGAAATGTGTCCGTTGACAACGCTCGGGTCCTTGGCTACTTGCCTCGGCAAAGATCTTGAATTCATATTCAAGGTCCTGCGTCGGCTGACCAAGAAAAGTGTCAATCTTCTGAAGGGGAACCGCATGTACAAGGGAATCGCGCTTTCCGCCGCGGCTACCGCCTTGCTCGCCCTTACCGCCACGGCCGTCGTGCCCGCCGCCGCAGCCGCGCCGCCGGTCGTCGGCCCGCCTCCGTTGCTCGATATCAAGACCGCGACCGGCTCCGGATGCACGCTCGACACGACCGGTGGGTGGGGGCAGTCGGACTACAGGGGCTTCACCGTCGTCTACGAGGACTACAAGGTCCAAGCGGGCGGCGATTCGAGGCCCACCGACGCTCGCAAGAACTGCCGGCTCTCCCTTGAGCTGGTCGCGGGATTGGCCTCCTACACCTACGCCGTCCGGAGAACGACCTACCACCTGGACGTCGAATTGCAGAGGGGTGCGCAGGCCATCATGAAGGCCAACTACCACTTCCCGGGCACCCCGCAGAGCGAAATGAAGACGTACAGGACAGTGGGCGCCAGCAGTGACGAGTTCCGGTTCATCGAATCGGTGCCGACGTCCGAGCTCGTGTGGAGGCCGTGCGGTGAGCGAACCGAGCTCGTCATCAACACGGAACTGCGGGTCGTCAAGGGAAGCGAGCGGGACAAGGTCAGCTTTGCCTCCATGAGCTACGACTATGACGCCGGCGGCCCCCGGCAGACCTACGAGCTCGAAGTGAAACCGTGCCCCTGATCAGCACGGTGCCTACGGGACGGGAGCCTGCCGACGACGGTCGCCGTGGCCGGCAGGCTGCGACCGTCCCGGGGCGGTCAGGTGAGGGGCGGGGTCAGAAGACCGACCAGACGCTGAGGCCCGCGGTGGGGAAGAAGGGGCGGGACTCGCCGCGTCCCAGGTTGTCTAGAGGGTCGCCGGTGCAGTCCTTGCCCGACATCACGCTCAGGGCGACCGGAATGCCGACACCCCCGCCCGGGACCGTGTTGGCGGCGGATCGGATCGGGAACGGCGTGGTGACGCATCCCTCGCCGGGCTCGAACAACACCACCTCTCCCGTGTAGTTGGCTCCCGACCAGGCGCACAGCGAGTCGACCGGGCAGCCGGGGAGGGGATCGGTGGTCGCCGCGGACGCGAGCGACGCGGGGAGCACGGTCGCGGACGCCGCCATTGCCAGGGCTAAAGCGGCTCGGCCTAACGAACGCTTCATGGGTGCACTCCTTTGGTGAGCGAGTCGTGCCCCACATGATCACCGCGGGCGCCGCCCTGGGCCAGAGCGAGATCAACTTTGCCGGAAGCGGCCACGCGCGTTTGAGCGGCCTTACTCCGGCCTGCCCTGGATTTCCTGGACGTTCCAGCCGTTGCCGTCCGGGTCCTTGAAGAAGACGAAGCGGCCCCACGGGAAGTCGTGGATGTCGCTGACCTGGACGCCGCGCGACGCGAGTTGGGCGCGGGCGGCGTCGGCGTCGGTGACGACCAGTTGCAGGCCGTGGAGGGTGCCCGGGGCCATCTCGGCGCCGAGGCCGGTGCCGATGGCGATCGAGCAGGCCGAGCCGGGCGGTGTGAGCTGGACGAAGCGGATCTCGTCGCTCACCCGGTGGTCGTGGTCGACGGTGAAGCCGACCTGGTCGGAGTAGAAGGCCTTCGCGCGGTCGACGTCCGAGACGGGCACCGCGACCAGCTCCAGTTTGAAATCCATGAGTCCCTTCTATCCCAGAGGTGACATCCGTATACCGGATGTGTCAGATGGGTTTGGGTCGTCCGGCGGGCGAGCGGATGAGGAAGGTGCCCGCCACGACCACCAGCCCGGAGAGGGCCAGGACCAGGCGGGGCGGGTCCATGCCCAGCGGGCTCACGTCCCACCGTTCGAGCAGGTCGGAGGCCAGGCCCGCGAGGAGGGCCGCCAGCGCCAGGCCGAAGCGCAGGACGGCGTGGAACGCGGTGAGGGCGAGGTTGCGGCGGTACCCCTCCAGGCTCTCCTGCATGTAGGTGATCCCGCCGACCAGCGCGGCGGTGGCGGCGCCGCCGAAGATGACGGCGCCGACGAACGACCCGGCGATCGACGCGAGCGCGCCCATGGTGGCGATCGTCAGGCCCTGGAGGGCGGTGGCCGTCCGGATCTGGGTCATCAGGGGCCATCGGCCGTTGCGGACGATGATCAGCCCCGTGATCGCGCCGACCCCGAACAGCGCCACCAGGACGCCGAAGCCGACGGGGCTCGCGTCCAGGACGTCGTTGACGAACACCACGCCGAGCGAGAACAGCGCGCCGAGGCCGAGCGCGACCACCGCGACGCCGGGCAGGACGCCGCGCACGACGCGGAGCCGCAGCGCGTCGAGGAAGCCGCCGTGCTGTTTCCGCGACTGCTCGGCCGCCCAGCGCTCGCCGGGTTTCGGGCCGAGGTCGGGGATGGAGCGGATCACGAAATAGGAGATGAGGTAGGTGAGCGCGTTCAGCCAGAACACGACGACGTAGCGCCAGTGGCCTTCCCAGCCCGCGTTGTTCGACGCCCAGAGCATCAGCCCGAACAGGCCCGCACCCACGGGGATCATGCCGTAGGACGTGGCCATCGTGATGCCGTTCGCGACTTCGAGGGTGCCGGTGTCGTGCTCGCGTCCGTGCTTCTTCTCCTCGGAGTCCTCGATGAGGTAGGGGATGGCGGCGTCCCGGGCGGGGAGGAAGCACAGGCCGACGACCTCGATGGCGAACGCCCAGAAGTACACCCACCACAGCCACGGGACGACGGGCAGCGCCAGCGCCATGCCCACGCGGATCAGGTCGGAGGTCAGCATGACGGAGCGGCGCCGCCACCGGGTGACGACCCGGGCGGCGAGCGGCGCGCCGAGCGCGGAGGGGAGCAGGCGCAGGACGAGGACTCCGCCGACCGCCGTCGTGGATCCGCTCAGCTCCAGCACGAAGTACATGAGGGCGAGCGTCCCCATCCAGTCGCCCAAGGAGGAGACCGTCTGGCCCACCATGAGCCGCCGGAAGTCGCGGCGGTTCAGCTGCTCCTTGAGTCCCATGCGGGCTCGACCCCCCGTACGGCGGCGTTCCGGGGCCGCGCGTCCTGTCGGTCTCGGCCGCCGTCGGGGGACGACTCCTCCGGCGGGACGGGGTCGCCGCGGAGGAGGGCGGCGAGGCGGGCGGCCGCCCGGTCCCAGCTCCATTTCTCGCAGACCCAGCGGCGGCCGTTCTCGCCCATGAAGCGGGCGCGGGCCGGGTCGGCGAGCAGGTCGTGCAGGGCGCTCGCGAGGCTGTTCGTGCGAGCCGCGTTGACGAGCACGCCGGTGTGCCCGTCGATGAGGGACTCGGGGCTGCCTCCGGAGCGTCCGACCACGACCGGCAGGCCCGCCGCCGACGCCTCCAGGACCGACAGCCCGAGCCCCTCGACCTGGAGCCCGCGGCGGGTGTCGTGGCACGGGAGGACGAACACGTCCGCGGCGGCGTAGTAGCGGGGCAGGTCGGCGGGGGAGACCGTTCCGGGGAGGGTGACCGTGCCGGGGGCCGTCCGTGCCGCGCGGTCGGCCAGGTGGGTGCGGGCGGGCCCGTCCCCGACGATCAGCAGCCGGGCGTCCGGATGCCGCCGGACGACGTCGGGCCACGCGTCCAGCAGCAGGTCATGGCCCTTGCGCCGGACGAGCCGGGAGACGCTGAGGACGACCGGCCCCTGCCCGAGGCCGTGCCGGCGGCGCACCGACCGTCCGTCCAGCCCGGGACGGAACCGGACCGCGTCGACGGCCCCGGCGAGCTGGACGAGCCGCGTCCGGTCGCCGAGGGCGGCGGCGATCTCGCCGCGCGTCCCCATGCTGAGGAAGGTGAGCGCGTCGAAGGCCGGGGCCACGGCGCGCAGCGCGGCCCGGGTGGGCGCGCAGCGGAACCAGCCGAGCTCCTGCCCGTGCGTGGAGCCGATCAGCCGGGGCACCCCGGCCGCCTTGACCAGCGGCGCGTACATGGCGAACGGCGAGGCGGCGGTGATCCAGCCGACCTCGGCCCCGTGTCGCCTCGCGAGCCGGTGCAGGCCGCGGAACAGCAGGTAGGCGTGCCGGCGGACGACCGGGAAGTCGAGCCGGGCGTCGAAGGCGGCGGCCCCGGGCCAGGCGGGCGCGACCACGAGCAGCCGGTCGGCGGGCAGGCGGCGCACCAGTTCCCAGGTGAACGTCTGCACCCCGCCGGGCTCCGGCGGGAAGTGCCCGGTGATCACGAGGGTCCGGGGTATGTCCATGGGGACCCGCTTCCCCGGGAGCGCGACACCATTCACCGGCACCGTTCACCGAGAGTGTCCCAAGGGTTGCGTTTCAAGGCCCGGCGTTACCTGCGCCTCCACGCCGCGGCCGCCCGCCAGGTCCCGCGGGGGGCCGCACCGGGTCCGGTGCCACCCACACCGGACCCGGCCGGGTCCCTTGATCTGCCCTCATCCCGGACGAGCGGACGGGAAAGGATCACTCCACGGGGAAGGGATCACCCCACGCGCACTAGCGAACCACGCCCGCCCGGCATAGTCAACTATTTCTACTTCTAAGGTAGGAAATCAGTCTTCGATGTGGGTGAGCTTGTCGGGGTTGGCGACGGCGTAGACGCCGCGGACGCGGTCGCCGTCGGGGTCCAGGTCGAGGACCATGACCGCGAACGGGGCGTCCGCGTCGAACAGCACCGCGGACGGGTCGCCGTTGACCGTCCGGTAGCGGATCTCCAACCGCTCCGCGTCCTCCCGGCGCGCGGTGCCGGTGATCACGCGCGCCACCCGGTCGCGGCCGTGGATCGGGCGCAGCGGACCGCGCCTGCCGCCTGCGTCCCGCCACAGCGTCACGTCCGGGGCCATGAGCTCCATCAGCGCCGCGAGGTCGCCGCCGAGGGCCGCCTTGAGGAAGCGCTCGGTCACCTGCCGCTGCACCTTCGGGTCGGCCTGGTAGCGGGGCCGCCGGGCCTGGACGTGCTCGCGCGCCCGGTGGGCGAGCTGCCGGACGGCCGACGGGTTCCGGTCCAGGATCGGGGCGATCTCCGTGTGCGCGTACCCGAACACCTCGTGCAGGACGAACACGGCCCGCTCCAGCGGCGTCAGCGTCTCCAGGACGACGAGCAGTGCCATCGACACCGCCTCCGTCCGCTCGGCGGACTCGCCCGCGTCCCCGTCCGACACCAGCGGCTCGGGCAGCCACGGCCCCACGTACGTCTCGCGGCGGCGGCTGATGTCGGCCTGCCGCGCGAGGGCGGTGTTCACCGCGATCCGCACCAGGTAGGCACGGGGATTCTCGATCTCGCCCGCACCATGAGGGGAGTCCGCCTCGCCCGCGGCATTCCGGGCCGACCAGCGCAGCCACGTGTCCTGGAGGACGTCCTCGGTGTCGGCGACGCTGCCCAGCAGGTTGTAGACGACCGAGAACAGCAGCTCCCGATGATCGGCGAACACCCGCGTCGCGGCGTCCTCTGTGGCGCCCTCGGGCATGGTCGGACCTCCCGTCCTCACCCCTGAGAGGGACACGGGTGCCCAGAGTGTGACATGGCGGCCCGGATTGTGATGTGGACCTCATCCGCGGGCGTCCGTGTCACACTCCCGCACACCGATCCGCTCATGGGACGCGACGAATTCGACCCGGAGGTCTTCATGACGGATACGACCGACAAAGCGGGCGCTCAGCCGTCCTTCCTCGCGACCGGACGCGGCAAGCTGACGCTGACCCTGCTCTGCGCCATCGCGTTCCTGGATTTCATCGACGCCTCGATCGTCAACGTCGCGCTGCCCGCGGTCAGGCAGGATCTGGACTTCTCCGTCCAGGACCTGCAGTGGGTGCCGAGCGGCTACCTGCTCACCTACGGCGGGTTCATGCTGCTCGGCGGGCGGCTCGCCGACCTGCTCGGCCGCCGCCGCGTCGTCCTCGCCGGGACGGTGCTGTTCTCGCTGTCGTCCCTGGTCGGCGGCCTGGCGATCACCTCCGGGATGCTGGTCGGGGCGCGGCTCGCCCAGGGCGCCGGGGCCGCGCTGATGCTGCCCGGCACGCTCTCGATCCTGACGACGATGTTCAAGGAGGGCGGCGACCGCGCCAAGGCGCTCGGCGTCTGGGGCGGCGTCGCGGGCGGTGCGAGCGCCGCCGGGGTCCTGCTCGGCGGGCTGCTCACCGACGGCCTCGGATGGCGCTGGGTGATGCTGGTGAACGTCCCGGTCAGCGCGCTGGTGATCATCGGGCTGTTCCTGCTGGTGGACGGCGACCGCCGCTCCGCGCGCCGGGCGAGCTTCGACGTCGGCGGGACGGTCCTGGTCACCGGCGGCATGCTGCTGCTCGTCTTCACCCTCGTGAAGGCCCCGGAGGTGGGCTGGGGCTCCGTCCGCACCATCGGCGGCCTCGCCGGGACCGCCGTGCTGCTGGCCGCGTTCGCCGTCAACGAGCAGCGCCACCGCAGCCCGCTGCTGCCGCTGTCGATCTTCCGCGTCCGGGGCCTCGCCGTCACCGACGTCGCCTACCTCGTCGCCGTGGCCGGGCTGGCGTCCATGTTCTTCTTCCTCAGCCTCTACATGGTCAACATCCTCGGCTACTCCCCGCTGAAGACCGGTACCGCGTACCTGCCGCTGTGCTTCGGCGTCGGCATCGCCGCGGGCCTCACACCGCGCCTGCTCGCCCGCACCGGCACCCGCCCGCTGATCGTCGGGAGCCTGCTGGTGACGGGCGCGGGGATCTTCTGGCTGTCCCGCATCCCGGTGGACGGCGCGTACCTGACCGACCTCCTGCCGGGCCTGCTGGTCACCTCGCTGGGCCTCGGCGTGGTGTTCGTCGCCATCACCACCGCCGCGAACGCGAACGTCCCGCCGGACCAGGCCGGGCTCGCCGCCGCGCTCCTCAACGCCTCGCAGCAGATCGGCGGGGCGCTCGGCCTGGCGATCTTCTCCGCGGTCGCCACGTCCCGGACCGACGCCCTGATCGCCGACGGAAAGCCCGTCCCGGAGGCCCTGACCTCCGGCTTCGCGAGGGCACTCCTCGTATGCAGCGTCTTCCTGGCGGTGGCCGCCGTCGTCGCCCTCCGGTCCGCGAACACCCGCGGCGAGGCGTCCGGCGCCGAGACGCCGGACCCTCGCCCCGAGGCCCTGCCCGTCAAATGAGGGTGGACGTCGCCAGACCACGAAGGCGCTCTTGCCGGGTGCGGGCAGGGACGGCAGGTAGATGGTTCCGCCGAACCGCTTTCATGATCAACAGCGGCATCCGGATTGCCGGAAATGGAGGTCCGCTACTGGATGATGACGCTGTCGTTCCGGGCGGACTTGTCGTCCGTCCAGCCGTCGTGGCCCGCGTCGGCCTGCCAGTGGCGGCCCGCGAACCGGACCTCGGTGAGGCCGTAGGCCTGCGCGTGCGTCACCGCCCACGCCGCCACCGCCCAGCCCGCCCGCGCGTTCGTGACCTTCACCGCGTTCCAGGAGTCGGGGTCCGAGGCCGCGCCCTTCGTGAGCGGGCTCGGGCCCGTCACGCGGAGCTTGCTGCCGAACGCGCGGCGCATCTCGCGGATCGCGTCCGGGCGGCGGGACGCGGTCCGCTTGCCCGGCGGGTACCAGCAGCGCGCCGTGCCCGCCTCGCGCCCGGTGAACGCCGCCGCGAGGAGCTTGCCGTCGTCCTCGTGCTGGGCGTAGGCGCGGCCGTCCGCGCTGCGCTGCACGGTCTGCGCCGCGTCGTGCAGGTCGCGGTCCAGGTAGCCCTTCACCTTGACCAGCGCGTTGAAGAACTTCGTCGTGGACACGACGGGGTCGCGGAGCTCCGGCGGCTCGCCCCAGCCCTGCGACGGGCGCTGCTGGAACATGCCGACCGAGTCGCGGTCGCCGCCCGGCAGGTTGCGGATGTGGGACTCCTGGATCGCGGTCGCGTAGGCGATCACCACCGCCCGCTCGGGTAGCTGCTTGCGGAACGCGACCGCGGCGATCGTGGCGGAGTTGGCGCCCTGCTCCAGGTCGAGCGGCATCTTGCCCTCGCTCGTGTTCACCTCGCAGCCGGTGCCGTGCAGGTAGGGGCGGGCCTTCAGGAACAGCGTGTAGGCGCCCGCGCCGAGCAGCACCACGACGACGGTGAAGCCCGCCGCCCAGCGCCGCCCGCGGCGGCGTCCACCATGGTCAGGCCCCTCCCCGGAGCCCGCCTTCTCCCTCGCCCAAACAGCCACGCGTTGAAGGTACCGGGAGACGGCCACCACTAAGCTCATGGCCATGACCGAAACGTTCACCAGCCCGATCTCCGGCGGCATCGACGAGCTGTGGGAGCGGCGCGCCGACCTCACCCCGGACGACGCCGACGCGCGCGCCGCCATCGTGGCCGCCGTCGACCAGATCGACGCCGGCGAGGCCCGCGTCGCCCGCATCGACCCGGGCACCGGCGAGGTGCTCGTCGACGAGCGGGCCAAGCGCGCGATCCTGCTGAGCTTCAAGGTCCTCGGCATGGTGCGCTCCCAGGTCGGCGACTTCCGGTACCACGACCGCATCCCGCTGAAGACCCGCCTGGACGGCGTCCGCGTCGTCCCCGGCGCGATCGCCCGCTGGGGCTCCTACCTCGCGCCGGGCGTGGTCCTGATGCCGTCGTTCACCAACATCGGCGCCTACGTCGACTCCGGCACGATGGTCGACACGTGGGCGACCGTGGGGTCGTGCGCGCAGATCGGCAAGAACGTCCACCTGTCGGGCGGTGTGGGCATCGGCGGCGTGCTGGAGCCGCCCAACGCCAAACCCGTGATCATCGAGGACGAGGCGATGATCGGCAGCCGCTCGATGATCGTCGAGGGGGCCCGGGTGGGCCGCGGCGCGGTCATCGGCTCCGGGACGAACCTGTCGGCGTCCATGCCGGTCATCGACGTCGAGACGGGCGAGGAGGTCGCCCGCGGCCGCGTCCCCGACTGGTGCGTCGCCGTCGGCGGCACCCGCTACAAGGAGTTCAAGGGCGGCACGTTCGGCCTCCCGGCGGTGCTGATCCTCAAGCGCCTCGAAGAGGGCCAGCGCCACGACAAGGCGTCCCTCAACGACATCCTGCGCGACCACGGAATCAATACGTGATCTCGGTGATCTTCAGGGGGCGGTCGGTGAGGACGGCGGCCGCGGCGGTGTAGCCGGGGCCCGGGTCCAGGTCGGTGAGGCGGACGGGGGAGACCGCCGCCTCGCCGGCCCACGCGACGACCTCGGCGGGCTCGCCGGGGGGCGAGAGGTGGATGTCGGTCATGCGCGCGGCGAGGCCGTGGCCCGTGGCCTTCAGGAGGGCCTCTTTGCGGGTCCAGTAGCGGTGGAAGCCGTGTCGTTTGTCCTCCATGGCCGCGAGGGCGGTGCGCTCTGGGGCGGCCAGGACCATGTCGGCTAGGCGGTCTATGTCGCGGTCGTTCTCCTGCTCCACGTCCACGCCGACCTCGGCGCCCTCGGTGAGGACGACGACGACCCGGTCGCCCGAGTGGGAGAGCGAGAAGTCGACGGAGGAGCCGGGCAGGCGGGGCTTGCCGTGGGTGCCGCCGCAGTGGGGGCAGTCGGTGGTGAACCGCATGGTGCGCGGGTCCAGGCCGGTGGCCTCGGCGAGGGCCGTGCGCGCGAGGAAGCGTCCGGTGACGAAGCGGGCCTTGTCCTGGGGCTGGCGGAAGCGTTCGTAGCGCTCGCGCTCCCCGGCGTCGAGGAGGTCGCGCATCTCGGGGGTGTCGGCGGGGCGCGCCCAGCGGACGGCGCACTCCAGCACAGGCATGTCCACGACGCTGATCGTACTTGCAGGCGACGGTCCCTCGGCTTTCGTTGCGCGGGCAGTCCTTCTCTCCAGCTTGTGAGTTAGGTTGTGCATAGCCACCTTTGATGTGTCTATGACATTGCGGGTAAAACCGACATCGCGCTCCACTGTGTCTTTCGTGGGAGGTGAGTCATGCTGACCGGCCGGAAATATCGCGCCTACCTTGATGTCTGGCAGGCAGACTACGCCGAGCAGATCGGTGCGGTGTGCCGGGCCGTATGGAACACCGCTTTGGAGCAGCGCCGCTCCTACCGGCGCAGGGGCGCGTTCATCGGGTACCGGAACCAGGCTCGTGAACTGGCCGAGGCTAAAGTGGAGCATCCGTGGCTTAGGACCGTGCCGGCGCACTGTCTGCAACAGACGTTGATGGATCTGGACAGGGCATGCCGCACCTACAGTCCATGGAAGGTGAACTGGCGTGCGAGGGTCGGAAGACACTTCTGGTCGCCGTCCTTCCGGTTCCCCGACGGGAAAAGGATCCGGGTGAAGCGGATAGGCCGCAAGTGGGGGCTCGCGAAACTCCCGAAGATGGGATGGATCCGGTTTCGCTGGTCCCGCCCGCTGGGTGGCACGATCCGTTCGGCGACGCTCAAGCGGGACGGCTCCCAGTGGCACATCAGCTTCCTGGTGGAGACTGGCGAACCTGAACGCTCCGTGAGTCTTGAACGTGGCAGAGTGGGCATTGACCGGGGCATCGTTCAAGCGGTCGCCACCTCCGACGGCCGGTTCTTCGACCGGGCCTTCCTTACGCCCGGCGAACGTCAACGCCTGCTCAGGTTGGAACGGCAATGTCATCGGTGCCGGCCCGGATCCCGACGCCGCGAGGCCGTCAAGGCGAAGATCCGCACCATCAGGCGCCGGGAACGTGACCGGCGAGCGGACTTCTGTGGGCAGACCGCCGCCACCGTGGTCCGCGGCAATGCTCTGGTCGTACTTGAAGCACTGAACACACGGGGCATGACCGCCTCGGCTAAAGGCACCATGGAGCAGCCCGGTACGAACGTTGCCGCCAAATCCGCGCTGAACCGAAAGATCCTGGACAAAGGCTGGCGCATGTTCGAGCTGGCCTGCCGTAACAAAGCCAGACACGCGGGTACGGCGGTCCTCACCGTGAACCCCGCTTACACCTCCCAGACGTGTCCGAACTCGGGCTGCGGGCATGTGCACCCGGACAATCGCAAGAGCCAAGCGAAGTTCGTGTGCACCGCCTGCGGGCATCATGAGCATGCTGACACGGTTGGGGCGAAGAACGTTTTGGCCCGGGGACATTCGGGTCACAGGGCGTGGAGACCTCGGGATGCCCCGGTCTGCGAAGCGCCAACCAGCGGGAACCCGCAAGGTATTACCGCTCCGGGCCCACGGCCCCGGAATCCCCGGCTTTAGCCATGGGGAGGATCGTCAAGATAGGACTTCGGTATGCTGAATCTGTTCTCGGACGTGGTGGACCTCACGGCGGCCATCGTCGACATCGAGTCGGTGAGCGGCGCGGAGAAGGCGCTTGCCGACGCCGTCGAGGAGGCTCTGCGGGCGCTTCCGCATCTGGACGTGGAGCGCGCCGGGAACAACGTCGTCGCTCGGACCCGGCTCGGGCGGGATGAGCGGGTCGTTCTGGCCGGGCATCTCGACACCGTGCCGCTGAACGGGAACCTCCCGTCGCGGGTGGACGGCGACCGGCTCTACGGGTGCGGGACGACCGACATGAAGAGCGGTGTCGCGGTTGCGCTGCGCCTTGCCGCCACGGTTGTCGAGCCGTCGCGTGACATCACCTATGTGTTCTACGAGTGCGAGGAGATCGAGGCCGAGCACAACGGGCTGCGGAAGCTCGCCGAGAGCCGTCCGGAGCTGCTCGCGGGCGATTTCGCCGTGCTGATGGAGCCGACGGGCGCGCAGATCGAGGGCGGTTGCCAGGGGACGCTGCGCGCCGAGGTCACCGCCGTGGGAGAGCGGGCGCACAGTGCGCGGGCGTGGATGGGGTCCAATGCGATCCACACGGCCGGGCGCATTCTGGATGTGCTGCGGGCGTACGAGCCGTCGCGTCCGGTCGTGGACGGGTTGGAGTTCCGGGAGGGGCTCAACGCGGTGTTCGTCAGGGGTGGCGTCGCGGGAAATGTCATCCCGGACGAGTGTGTCGTCACCGTGAATTATCGGTTCGCCCCGGATAAGTCCGTTGCTGAGGCGGAGGCGTACGTCCGGGAAATCTTCGATGGCTTCCAGGTGACGGTCACCGACGCCGCTTCCGCGGCCCGTCCCGGGCTGACGCATCCGGCGGCGGCCGCGTTCGTCGCCTCCAGCGGGGCCGGTGTCCGCGCCAAACTCGGCTGGACGGACGTCGCCCGCTTCTCCGAACTCGGCGTCCCGGCCGTCAACTACGGCCCCGGCGAGCCGACCCTCGCGCACACCAAGGACGAATACGTCGACATTCCCCTCATCGCCGAGTGCGAGCAACGTATGCGCGCGTGGCTGGAGGGTCCGACTAACGTGTGTCCATGACATCGGATGTGAACTCGCGCTCGCGCCGGCAGGGGCCGGCCATGCTGCGGGGACGGGCCGTCCCCCAGACCACCACCGACCAGCGCCTGCTCGACGGCCGCGGCCCCGTCGAATGGGTGCACGCCGACCCCTGGCGGGTGCTGCGGATCCAGGCGGAGTTCGTCGAGGGCTTCGGCCTGCTCGCCGAGCTGCCGAAGGCCGTCAGCGTGTTCGGCAGCGCCCGCACGAAGCCGGGCACCGAGGAGTACGAGCTCGCGGTGGACATCGGCGCCCGGCTGCACGACGCCGGCTACGCCGTGATCACCGGCGGCGGGCCGGGGATCATGGAGGCGGCCAACAAGGGCTGCAACGACAACGGCGGGCTGTCGGTCGGGCTCGGTATCGAGCTGCCGTTCGAGCAGCGGCTCAACGACCACCTCGACATCGGGCTGGAGTTCCGTTACTTCTTCGTCAGAAAGACGATGTTCGTCAAGTACTCGCAGGCGTTCGTGGTGCTGCCCGGCGGGTTCGGGACGCTGGACGAGCTGTTCGAGGCGATCACACTCGTCCAGACCAGGAAGATCACCCGGTTCCCGATCGTGCTGGTCGGCACGGAGTTCTGGAGCGGGCTGCTCGACTGGGTCGAGAAGGTGATGCTGACCAGCGGCAAAATCTCCCCGCAGGACCTGGATCTGATCCACGTCACCGACGACCCGGAGGAGGTCGTCCGGATCATCATCGACGGGCACACCCGGGCCGAGCAGGAGATCATCGAGGCCCGCGCGTCGGCCGAGGCGGGGGAGACCGCCGCCGAGTGACCGCGCGTTCCGCCGCGGTGCGCGACTCGATCGCCCGGACGACGGCCGCCATGTCCTCCTCGCCGTGCCCCAGCGCCAGGGTCTCGCCGTAGAGGGCGTGGCAGACGTCCAGCAGCGGCGAGGCGATGCCCGCGTCCCCGGCGGCCTCGGCGACCAGGCGGTTGTTGTCCAGGACGTTGACGATCGACGCCTGGACGCCGAAGTCGCGGGCGGCGAGCTTCTGCGACTTCGCGCGTGACACGGTGCTCGCCATCGGGCCGGCGTCGAGCACCTCGCGGAGCCGCCGCTCGTCCAGGCCGTGCCGCCGGGCGAAGTGGAACGCCTCCGCCAGCCCGGTGACCATCGTGATCAGGAACAGGTTGACCGAGAGCTTCATCAGCATCGCGTTCGGCACCGGGCCGCACTCGAACGACGCGTGGCACATCGGCCCGATCAGCGGGCGGACGGCGGCCACCGCCGCCGGGTCGCCCGCCAGCAGCGCGACCAGGCGGCCCTCCTCGGCGGGCCCGCGCGAGCCGGACACCGGCACCTCGGCGTAGCGGCCCCCGGCGGCGCGGACGTCGGTTTCGAGGCCGCGGGAGTAGCCCGGCGACGTCGTGCCCATGTGGACGATCACGCGCCCGGCGACGTTCGCGGCGAAGGCGGGCGTGCCGCGCCCGAGGACGGCGTCGATCGCGGGCCCGTCGGCCAGCATGAGGAACACGACGCGGGCGCGGCGGCACACGTCGGCGGGGCTGGCCGCGACCTCCGCTCCGGCGGCGCGCAGCGGCTCGCACTTCGCGGCGGTGCGGTTCCACACGACGAGGCCGGTACCGGCGCGGGCGAGGTTGAGCGCCATGGGCCGGCCCATGACGCCGAGACCGATGAAACCGATGTCCGCACCCATCGCCGCCTCCGGCCGTGCCGTCGTCCGATCTTGCGAGTTATGACAACGGTCATGATAATGGCCCAGGTGAAGGATGCAATGGGCGAAAGTCGTGGGCCTCGGGAGCGCATGGTGTTCAGCGCGGCGCAGCTCATCCGCCGCGACGGCGTCACGGCCACCGGCCTGCGGGACGTCGCCGAGCACGCCGGGGCGCCGCGCGGTTCGCTGCAGCACTACTTCCCCGGCGGCAAGGAGCAGCTGGTCAACGAGGCCGTGGAATGGGCGGGCCGGTACGCGAGCAAGCGCGTCGCGCGGTTCATGGCCGCGATGTCGCGCCCGACGCCGGGACGGCTGTTCGAGGCGATGGTCCGGCAGTGGATCGATGAGTACCGGACGGCCGGTTTCGCGAAGGGCTGCCCGGTCGCGGCGGCGACGGTCGACTGCGCGGACACCGTCGCCTCGACGCGGGCCGCGACCGCCGCCGCGTTCGCCGACTGGCGGCGTCCGCTCGCGCGGGAGCTGGCCGCGATGGGCGTCCCGTCCCGGAGGGCGGACGCGCTCGCCACGCTGATGATCAGCTCGCTGGAGGGCGCGATCCTGATGGCGCGCGCGGAGCGGAACGTCCGGCCGCTGCGGACCGTGGCGCGCGAGCTCGGCCCCTACCTGGACTCCTGCGTCGAGGCGGCCGCCGGAGGGGACTGAGCGCCGTCCGCGTATGGATCGCGTGAAGATGGCGGGCGCGGGCGTAGGGAACGCGTCAAGACCGGCGAAAAGCGTCCGAAACGGGTGTTTTCTGCGGGCATGGCAGACCTTGTGCTCATCGTGCTGACGCTCGCGGTCTTCGCGCTGCTCGGCCTCGTCGTGAAGGGGGCGGGACGGCTGTGAGTCCCGAGAACGCGGTCGGGCTGGCCCTCGCCGCCGGGCTGCTCGTCCTCCTCGTCGTGGCGCTGATCCGCCCGGAGAAGTTCTAGATGGGGGCGACGGCGGCCGGGATCCTGTTCATCGGGTCCCTCATCCTCGTGCTCGCGGCGGTCCACGTGCCGCTGGGCGACCACATGTACCGGACGTTCACCTCCCGCCGGCACTGGAGGGCCGAGCGGCTGATCTACCGGATCGTCGGCGTCGACCCGGACGCCGAGCAGGTCTGGAGCGTCTACGCGCGCAGCGTGCTGGCGTTCTCGGCCGTGTCCGTGCTGGCCCTCTACGGGCTCCAGCGGCTCCAGGGCCACCTGATGCTCAGCCTCGGGTTCGGCGGCGTCGACCCCGACATCGCGTGGAACACGGCGATCAGCTTCGTCACCAACACCAACTGGCAGGCGTACTCCGGCGAGAGCACCATGGGCCACCTCGTGCAGATGGCCGGGCTCGCGGTGCAGAACTTCGTGTCGGCCGCGGTCGGGATCGCCGTCGCGATGGCGTTCGTCCGGGGCCTCGCCCGGCGGAAGACCGGCGAGCTGGGGAACTTCTGGGTGGACGTCACGCGGGCCGTGACGCGCGTCCTGCTGCCGATCGCCGCCGTCGCGGCGGTCGTGCTGGTCGCCGGTGGAGCGATCCAGAACGTCGCCGACCCGCACACCGTCACCACGCTGACGGGCGGAAAGCAGACCATCACCGGCGGGCCGGTGGCGTCCCAGGAGGCGATCAAGGAGCTCGGCACCAACGGCGGCGGATTCTACAACGCCAACTCGGCGCACCCCTTCGAGAACCCGACCGCCTGGACGAACTGGATCGAGATCCTCCTCATCCTGCTGATCCCGTTCTCGCTGCCCCGGACGTTCGGCCGCATGGTCGGCGACAGGCGGCAGGGCGGCGCGATCGTCGCGGTGATGGGCGTGCTGGCGCTGCTCAGCGTCGTCGCGCTGAACGCGGCGCAGCTCGCGCACCACGGGACGGTCCCCGAGTCGGTGGCGGCCGCGTCGGAGGGCACCGAAGCCCGGTTCGGGGTCTCGAACTCTGCGACGTTCGCGGCGGCGACCACGCTGACCTCCACCGGGGCGGTCGACTCCTTCCACGACTCCTACACCAGCCTCGGCGGCGCGGTGGCCATGCTGAACATGATGGTCGGGGAGGTCGCGCCCGGCGGTGTCGGCTCCGGCCTGTACGGGATGCTCATCCTGGCGATCATCACGGTGTTCGTCGCCGGGCTGATGGTCGGCCGGACGCCCGAGTACCTCGGCAAGCGGATCGGCGCCCGCGAGATCAAGCTGGCCTCGATGTACTTCCTGGTCACACCCATGATCGTGCTGGCGGGGACCGGGATCGCGATGGCGTTCGAGACGCCGCGCGCGAGCATGCTGAACGCGGGGCCGCACGGCCTGTCGGAGGTGCTGTACGCGTTCACGTCGGCGGCCAACAACAACGGCTCGGCGTTCGCGGGCCTCACCGCCGCCACCACGTTCTACGACGTCGCGCTCGGCCTGGCCATGGCGTTCGGGCGGTTCCTGCCGATCGTGCTGGCCCTGGCGCTCGCCGGGTCGCTGGCGCGGCAGACGCCGGTGCCGGCGTCGGCGGGGACGCTGCCGACCCACCGCCCCCAGTTCGTCGGCCTGGTCGCCGGCGTGACGCTCATCCTCGTCGCCCTGACGTTCTTTCCCGCGCTCGCCCTCGGGCCGCTCGCAGAGGGGATCCACTGATGCTCGCAAGCCTGCTGCTCGCCTCCGCGCCCGCCGCGCTGCGCAAGCTGGACCCGCGCGTCATGTGGCGCAACCCCGTGATGCTCGTGGTCGAGATCGGCGCGGTGTGGACGGCGGTCATGGCCGTCCTCGACCCCTCGGTGTTCGCGGTGCTGATCACGGTCTGGCTCTGGCTCACCGTGATCTTCGCGAACCTGGCCGAGGCCGTGGCCGAAGGGCGCGGCAAGGCGCAGGCCGACACGCTCCGCAAGGCGAAGAAGGAGACCACGGCACGGCGGATCACCGAGTCGGGGGGAGAGGAGACCGTCGCGGCGGCCGGGCTGCGGCGCGGCGACCTCGTGATCGTCGAGGCCGGGCAGATCATCCCCGGCGACGGGGACGTCATCGAGGGCATCGCCAGCGTGGACGAGTCGGCCATCACCGGCGAGTCGGCGCCGGTCATCCGCGAGTCCGGCGGCGACCGCAGCGCGGTGACCGGCGGGACCCGGGTGCTCTCCGACCGGATCGTCGTGAAGATCACGCAGCGGCCCGGCGAGTCGTTCGTGGACCGGATGATCGCGCTGGTGGAGGGCGCGTCCCGGCAGAAGACGCCGAACGAGATCGCGCTGAACATCCTGCTCGCCGCGCTGACGATCATCTTCCTGGTGGCGATCGCGAGCATGCAGCCGCTCGCGATCTACTCCATGGCGAACGCCCCGGGCACGGACGGCGGCTTCGCGCTCGACGAGCACGGGGTCACCGGGATCGTGCTGGTCTCCCTGGTGGTGTGCCTCATCCCGACGACGATCGGGGCGCTGCTGTCGGCGATCGGCATCGCGGGGATGGACCGGCTCGTCCAGCGCAACGTGCTGGCGATGTCCGGACGCGCCGTCGAGGCCGCCGGGGACGTCGACACCCTGCTGCTCGACAAGACCGGCACGATCACGCTCGGCGACCGGCAGGCGTCGGAGTTCGTCCCGGTCGGCGGGACGACCGGGGCCGAGCTGGCGGACGCGGCGCAGCTCTCCTCGCTGGCCGACGAGACGCCCGAGGGGCGGTCCGTCGTCGTGCACGCCAAGGCCGCGTACAGATTGCGCGAGCGGCACCCGGGCGAGCTGTCGCACGCGGAGTGGGTGCCGTTCACGGCGCAGAGCCGGATGTCCGGCGTGGACGTGGACGGGCGGCGGCTCCGCAAGGGCGCGTCCGGCGCGGTCACCGACTGGGTCCGCGAGCAGGGCGGGGAGGTGCCGGACGCGCTCGCCGCCGTCGTGGACGGCATCTCGGCGTCCGGCGGCACCCCGCTGGTCGTCGCGGAGGCGCGCGATGGGAAAGCCCGCGTGCTCGGCGTCGTCCATCTGAAGGACGTCGTCAAGGCGGGCATGCGCGAGCGGTTCGACCGGATGCGCGCCATGGGCATCAAAACGATCATGGTTACCGGGGACAACCGGCTCACCGCGCGGGCCATCGCCGACGAGGCGGGCGTGGACGACTTCATCGCCGAGGCCCGCCCCGAGGACAAGATGGCGTTCATCAGGTCCGAGCAGGAGGGCGGGCGGCTCGTCGCGATGACCGGCGACGGCACCAACGACGCGCCCGCGCTCGCGCAGGCCGACGTCGGCGTCGCCATGAACACCGGCACGTCCGCCGCCAAGGAGGCCGGGAACATGGTCGACCTGGACTCCGACCCGACCAAGCTCATCGAGATCGTCGAGATCGGCAAGCAGCTGCTCATCACGCGGGGCGCGCTGACGACGTTCTCCATCGCCAACGACGTCGCCAAGTACTTCGCCATCATCCCGGCGCTGTTCGTCGCGCTGTTCCCGGGCCTGGACGCGCTGAACGTGATGCGGCTGTCCAGCCCGCAGTCGGCGATCCTGTCGGCCGTCGTGTTCAACGCGCTGATCATCGTGGCGCTGATCCCGCTGGCGCTGCGCGGCGTCCGGTACCGGGCGGGCTCGGCGGCCCGGCTCCTGAACCGCAACCTGCTGGTCTACGGGCTCGGCGGGATCGCCGCCCCGTTCGCAGGGATCAAGCTCATCGACCTTCTCGTCCAGTTCATTCCGGGGATCGACTGATGAACGCACTACCAGGCCGGCTTCGCCCGCATCTCGCCGCGCTCCGCGCGCTGCTCGTCTTCACCGCCGTCTTGGGCGTCCTGTATCCGCTGGCCATCACCGCCGTCGCGCAGGTGCCCGGCCTGAACGACCACGCGGACGGCTCCTACGTCAGCGCCGACGGACGGCGGGTCGGCAGCGAGCTGATCGGCCAGCCGTTCACCGACGCGGAGGGGAACCCGCTCAAGCAGTACTTCCAGGGCCGTCCCTCTGCGGCGGGCGACGGCTACGACCCGACCGCCACCTCGGCGAGCAACCTCGGGCCCGAGGACGTCATCGACAGGGGCGGCGAGCAGAAGAGCCTGCTCAGCATGGTCTGCACCCGCAGCAAGGAGATCGGGGAGCTGAACGGGGTCGACGGCTCGCGCCCGTACTGCACCAGAAGCGGGGTCGGTGCCGTCCTGTCCGTCCAGGCGGCGAGGGTGATCAGCGTCAACGAGCCGTGCCCGGTGGCCGTGCCGTTCGTCGCCGAGTACAAGGGCGTCACGGTGGAGTGCGCCCCGCCCGGCCTGGATCCCCGCGCCGGGACGATCGTGCCGATCCGGGGGAGCGCCCCGGCCGAGCCCGCCGTCCCGGCCGACGCGGTCACCGCGAGCGGCTCCGGGCTCGACCCGCACATCTCCGTCGCCTACGCCGATCTTCAGATGAGGCGCGTCGCGGAGGCGCGCGGCGTCCCGGTGCGGACGGTCCAGAAGCTCGTCGGCGGCGCGACGACCGGGCGCGCGCTCGGGTTCATGGGGCAGCCCGTGGTGAACGTCCTGCAGCTCAACATCGCCCTGGACAAGGCCGCCCCCTACCGGGGCTGAGAGGATGGAGCCCATGGCCAGGGGGCAGCTCCGCATCTACCTGGGCGCCGCCCCAGGGGTCGGCAAGACCTACGCCATGCTGTCGGAGGCGCGGCGGCGGCGGGACCGCGGCACCGACGTCGTCGTCGGCTACGTCGAGACCCACGGGCGCGCCCGCACCGCCGCCCTCCTCGACGGCCTGGAGGTCCTGCCCCGCGCGACCGTGACGCACCGGGGCGCCGAGTTCACCGAGCTCGACGTGCCCGCCGTGCTGCGCCGCGCCCCCGAGGTCGTGCTGGTCGACGAGCTCGCCCACACCAACGTTCCCGGCTCCCGGCACGACAAGCGCTGGCGGGACGTCGAGGAGATCCTCGACGCCGGGATCGACGTGATCACGACCGTGAACGTCCAGCATCTGGAGTCGGTCAACGACGTCGTGGAGAACATCACCGGCGTGCCGCAGCGCGAGACCGTCCCCGACGAGGTGGTCCGCGGCGCCGGGCAGGTCGAGCTGGTCGACATGGCGCCGGAGGCGCTGCGCCGCCGGATGGCGCACGGCAACGTCTACACGCCCGAGAAGGTGGACGCCGCCCTCTCCAACTACTTCCGCGTCGGGAACCTCACGGCGCTGCGCGAGCTGGCGCTGCTGTGGCTCGCGGGCAAGGTGGACGAGCAACTCGACCGGTACCGCGCCGACCACGGCATCGGCGGCACCTGGGAGGCGCGGGAGCGGATCGTCGTCGCGCTCACCGGCGGTCCCGAGGGCGAGACGCTGCTGCGCCGCGCGACCCGCATCGCCGCCCGCTCGAAGGGCGCCGACCTGCTCGCCGTGCACGTGGCGCGCGGCGACGCGCTGAGCGGCGGCGCCCGGCCGCGCGAGCTGGCCCGGCAGCGGGAGATCGTGGAGGGGCTCGGCGGCACGTTCCACCATGTCGTCGGCGACGACGTCCCGCGCGCCCTGCTGGAGTTCGCGCGCGCCGTCAACGCGACGCAGCTCGTCCTCGGCATCTCCCGGCGGGGACGGCTCGCGCAGCTCCTGCGGCCGGGGATCGGGGCGACGACGACGGCGCTGTCCGGGACGATCGACGTCCACATGGTCACCCACGACCAGGCCAGGCAGGGCATCCACCGGACGGTCCGCGACCAGGGGCTGTCGGCCCGCCGCCGCGCCGCCGGGTTCCTGGCGGCGGCGGGTGGGCTGCCGCTGCTGACGTTCGGGCTGGCGGAGGCGCGGCCCGCGCTGTCGCTGCCGTCCGACATCCTGTTCTTCCTCGCCGCCGTCGTCGCGATCGCGCTGGTCGGCGGGATGTGGCCCGCGCTGTTCACCGCCGTCGCCGGGTTCCTGCTGCTCAACTGGTACTTCACCCCGCCGCTGCACCGGTTCACCGTCGCCGAGCAGGAGAACCTCATCGCGCTCGCGGTGTTCGTGCTGGTCGGCGTCGGGGTCAGCATGGTCGTCGACCACGCGGCGCGGCGGTCGCGGGAGGCGGCCAAGCTCGGAAGCGAGGCCGGGCTGCTGTCCACGCTCGCCGGGAACGTGCTGCGCGGCGAGCGCGCCCTCGACACCCTGCTCGGACGGATGCGCGAGACGTTCGGGCTGACGTCCGTGACGCTGCTGGAACGGCCCGTTCCGGCCACGCCCGACAGCCACGGCGACCCGGCCGACTGGCGGATCGTCGCGACGGTCGGCGGGCGCCCCTGCACGTCGCCCGGCGAGGGCGACACCGAGATCCCGGCGGGCGACGGCCTCACGCTGGCGATCCGCGGCCGCCCGCTCCCGGCGGGGGACCGGCGCGTGCTGGAGGCGTTCGCCGTCCAGGCGGCGGGCGCGCTGCGCCAGCAGCGGCTGGAGGCGGAGGCGGAACGGGCCCGCCCGCTGGAGGAGGCCGACCGGATGCGGACCGCGCTGCTCAACGCCGTCAGCCACGACCTGCGCACGCCGCTGGCCTCGGCGAAGGCCGCCGTCGACAGCCTCGGCACCGGCTCCGTCGAGTGGACGCCGGAGGAGCGCGCCGAACTGCTCGACACCGCCGTCCAGTCCCTCGACCGGCTCGACCGGCTGGTCGCCAACCTGCTCGACATGAGCCGCCTGCAGGCCGGGGTCCTCGGCATCGCCGCGCAGCCCATCGCGCTGGACGAGATCATGCCCCGCGCCCTGGACGACCTCGGCGGCGGGGACGTCACCGTCCGGCTCGACCCGCTGCTGCCGGAGGTGACCGCCGACCCCGCGCTGCTGGAACGCGTCCTCGTCAACCTGATCGCGAACGCGCTGCGGCACAGCCCGCCGGGCGAGCACGTCCTGATCACCGCGGGCGCCATCAAGGACCGGGTCGAGCTGCGGATCGCCGACCGCGGTCCCGGCGTCCTGCCCGCCGACCGGGAACGGATCTTCCTGCCGTTCCAGCGGCTCGGCGACCGCGACAACCACACCGGCGTCGGGCTCGGCCTCGCGCTGGCCCGCGGGCTCACCGAGGCGATGGGCGGCGAGCTGGTCCCCGAGGACACCCCGGGCGGCGGCCTCACCATGATCGTCGCGCTGCCGGTCCACAAGCGGGGGGAGGCGCCGTGACACGCGTCCTGGTCGTCGACGACGAACCGCAGCTCCTCCGCGCGCTCCGCATCAACCTGCGCGCCCGCGACTACGACGTGGACGTCGCCGCCGACGGTACCACCGCGCTCCGCCTGGCCGGTGCGTCGCCGCCCGACCTGGTCGTCCTCGACCTCGGGCTGCCCGACATCCCGGGCGTGGACGTCATCCACGGGCTGCGCGGCTGGACGCGGGTGCCGATCATCGTCCTGTCCGGGCGGGCGGGCAGCCAGGACAAGGTCGAGGCGCTGGAGGCGGGCGCGGACGACTACGTCACCAAGCCGTTCGACATCGAGGAGCTCGTCGCCCGCATCCGCGCCGTGTCCCGCCGCGTGACGGTGACGGGCGAGGTGTCGCGCGTGGACGTCGGCGACCGCACCGTCGACCTGGCGGGCAAGACGGTCAGCGGCGGCGTCCACCTGACCCCGACCGAATGGCACCTGCTGGAGATCCTGATCCGCAATCCCGGCAAGCTGATCAGCCAGCAGCAGCTCCTCACGACCGTGTGGGGGCCGTCCTACCGGCGCGAGACCCACTACCTGCGCCAGTACATGGCGCAGCTCCGCCGCAAGCTCGAAACCGACCCCGCGCACCCGAAGCACCTGCTCACCGAGCCCGGGATGGGCTACCGCTTCCAGCCCTGAGCTCCCGAACTCCCATGCCTGATCTCCGGGAGGAGGGAAGGAACCGGGCCGGGAGGTGGGGAGCGTGGAAGGGAAAGCCAAGGTC
>NZ_SMJX01000088.1 GCF_004348535.1 Actinomadura sp. KC216 | reverse complement strand
GAGATGGACGGCCTCGTGGACGACCACCCCGTCAAGGCCGGGCAGGTCATCCGCATCCGCACGACCGGGGGCGGCGGGTGGGGCGACCCCTTGGACCGCGACCCGTCCCGTGTGGCCGCCGACGTCCGCGACGGCAAGGTGTCGGTGGACGGTGCCCGCGACGACTACGGCGTCGTCGTTCTGGCCGGCGGCCTGGTCGACGAGGACGCCACCGCCGCCCTGCGCGAGCGGCTGCGCGCCGAACGCGGACCCGCGCCGTTCTTCGACCGCGGGCCGGGCTATCCCGAACTGTCGGGCGGGCTGCCGTCCGCCGACGTCGACGCCGTCGAGTAGGTCCGGAAGCGGTGGGACGTGAACGTGGTGCCGTCCACGAGGAGGTCGGAGCGGGCGCGGGTGGCGTCGGCGGTGAAGAACTCCGCCTCGCGGGCGCTCCACGCGTCCCACGCGTCGGCGTGCTCGGGCCCGTCGCGGTCGATGGCGCGGGCCCGGCGCAGGTCGTGCGGCGCGTCGATCCAGATGCGGAACGCGGCGGGCGACCCCGCCCACGCCGCCCCGACGCCCTCCACGATCAGGACGGGCCCGGCCGGGACCTCCTCCTCCGGCCCGTACAGGTCGCGGTGCCAGTCGTAGCGGCGCAGGACGGCGCGCCGCCCGTCGCGCAGCGGGTCGAGGACGGCGGCGCGGAGCGGTCCCCACCAGGTGAGCGGGTCGGCGTCCCACGGCACGCGGAAGTCGTCGGAGCGCACCACCGGCGCGCCGACCAGGACCTCCGCCAGATGGTCCGCGAACGTCGACTTCCCGGCGCCGCTCGGGCCGTCGATCGCGACGAGGCGCGCCGGGCCGCACGACGGCGGCAGGACCAGCAGCCGGGCGGCGAGCGCGGGATAGGTCAGGGCGGCACCCTGTGGGAACGGCACGGACGGCATACTTCCAGGACGACACGGAGAGGGGCCAGACGATGGACCTGCTCGGCGCGACGGGCGGCCCGGTGCGGATCGCGGGACGCGGCCTGCCGCGCGACGAGCTGTTCGGCTGGGCGTCGGCCGTGGCCGCGGAGATCCGCGGCGCGGACGCCGTCGCCGTCCACGCCACGGCGTCCCTGGAGACGGTCGCGGCGGTCGTCGGCGGGCTGCTCGCGGGCGTCCCGGTCGTGCCGGTGCCGCCCGACTCCGGCCCCGCCGAACGCGCCCACATCCTCGGCGACTCCGGTGCGAGCCTCCTCCTCGCCGCCCGCGACGCGGCCCCGCGGGCGGACGGCGAGCCGCCGTTCATCCCCGTCGACGCGCTCCCGCGCGACGGGAGCACCACGGCCGATCCCGGCGCCGGCGCCACCGCGCTGATCCTCTACACCAGCGGGACGACGGGCGCGCCGAAGGGCGTGCCGATCTCGCGCGGCGCGATCGCCGCCGGGCTGGACGCGCTCGCCGGCGCCTGGGCCTGGACCCCCGACGACGTCCTCGTCCACGGGCTGCCGCTGTTCCACGTGCACGGGCTCGTCCTCGGCGTCCTCGGGGCGCTGCGGGTCGGCTCCCCGCTCGTGCACACGGGCCGTCCCAAGCCCGAGGCGTACGCCGCCGCGGCCCAGGACGACGGCGGGAGCCTGTTCTTCGGCGTCCCGACCGTCTGGTCGCGGACGGCCGCCGACCCGTCCGCCGCCCAGGCCCTGCGCGGCGCGCGGCTCCTCGTCTCCGGCAGCGCGCCCCTCCCCGTGCCGGTCTTCGAGCGGCTCGCGCAGCTGACCGGGCACCGCCCGGTCGAGCGCTACGGCATGACCGAGACGCTCATCACGGTCAGCGCCCGCGCGGACGGCGACCGGCGTCCCGGCTACGTCGGCACGCCGCTCACCGGCGTCGAGACGCGCCTCGCCGGCGAGGACGGCGGGCCCGTCCCGGCGGACGGGGAGACGCCCGGCGAGCTGCACGTCCGCGCCCCGCTGCTGTTCAAGGGCTACCTCAACCGCCCCGACGCCACCGCCGAGTCGTTCACCGCGGACGGCTGGTTCCGCACCGGCGACATCGCGACCATCGGACCGGACGGCTGGCACCGCATCGTCGGCCGCGCGTCCACCGACCTGATCAAGAGCGGCGGCTACCGGATCGGCGCGGGCGAGATCGAGAACGCGCTGCTCGCGCACCCCGCCGTCCGGGAGGCCGCCGTCGTCGGCACCCCGCACGACGACCTCGGCGAGCAGGTCACCGCCTACGTCGTCGCCGACGGCGTCGCGGAACGGCAGCTGATCGACTTCGTGGCGGAGCGGCTGTCGGCCCACAAGCGGCCCCGCGTGGTGCACCTGGTCGCGTCGCTGCCGCGCAACGCCATGGGCAAGGTCGTCAAGACCCGCCTGGCGCCGCCCGCATGACACGCCCCGCCCGCATGACATCTGTCATGCCGATCGGCTGACAGGCGCCGCCGGAACCGGTGATACGCGCTTCTACCGGCGCACGCGCCCGCTCGCGACGCTGGAGGCATGGATACGAGCACAGCCATCAGCGTCGACGGGCTCCGCCAGCGGTACGGGGACTTCGAGGCCGTCGCCGGGATCTCCTTCGAGGTCAGAGCCGGCGAGCTGTTCGCGCTCCTCGGCACGAACGGTGCCGGAAAGACCACCACCCTCGAAGCCCTGGAGGGGCACCGGCCCGTCCACGAGGGGACGGTCCGCGTCCTCGGCCGCGACCCGCACCGCGAGCGCCGCGCCGTCCGCCCCCGGATCGGGATCATGCTGCAGGAGGGCGGCTTCTTCGCCGACCTCACCGTCGCCGAGACCGTCGACCACTGGCGCGGCTTCACCCCCGCGCCCCGCGCCCGCGACGAGGCCGTCGCCCTCGCCGGCCTCACCGAGAAGGCGGACGTCCGGGTGCGGCAGCTGTCCGGCGGCCAGAAACGCCGCCTCGACCTCGCGCTCGCGCTGCTGGGCCGTCCCGCCGTGCTGTTCCTGGACGAGCCCACCACCGGCATGGACCCCGAGGCCCGCCGCGCCACCTGGACGATCGTCCGGGACGTCGTCGCGGACGGCACCACCGTCCTGCTGACCACCCACTACCTGGAGGAGGCCGAGCACCTCGCCGACCGGCTCGCCATCCTGCACCGCGGCCGGATCGAGACCGCCGGGACGGTCGGCGACGTCGTCGCCGGGCACGGCGACCGCATCAGCTTCCGGCTGCCCGAGCACCTCCAGGTCGCCGAACTCCCCGCCCTGCGCGGCGCCCGCGCCGGCATCACCGTCGACGGCGGCCGCACCGTCGCGACCTACACCGTCACCGTCACCGGCCTCCAGGCGGGCCTGTACGACCTGCTGCGCTGGGCCGATGGCAAACGGATCCGGCTGGACGGCCTGGAGGCCCGCAGCGCCTCCCTCGAAGACGTCTTCCTCCGCACCGCCGCCGAAGGAGCCACCCGATGAACGCCGCCGCGACGTCCCTGCCCGCGATGCTCCGCGTCTCCCGCCTCGATTTCACCCTCCTGTGGCGCAACAAGACGTCCCTGGTCACCGTCGTCGGCCTGCCGATGGTGTTCGCGGGGATGCTCGTCCCGATGAAGGGCGCCGACATCGGCGGCGTGGACGGCGCCCTCCTGCAGGGCACCGGCCACCTCGGCTTCTTCCTCGTCTTCGCCGTCCTCATGAACCTCGTCACCGTGTTCACCGCCCGCCGCGAGGACCTCACCCTCAAACGGCTCCGCGGCACCGCCCTGTCGGACACGGAGATCACCGGCGGCAGCGTCCTCACCGCGGTCGCGATGTACGCCGTCCAGGCGCTGGCGCTGCTCGCCGTGCTCGGCGTCGCGCTCGGCGGCCGGTTCCCCGCCGACCCCGTGCTCGTCCTCGCGGGCCTCGCGGGCGGCGTCGCCGTCTTCGCGGCCCTGGCGTTCGCGCTCTCCGGCGTCAGCCCGACCGCCGAGCTGGCGCAGCTCGCCGTCCTGCCGATCATGTTCGGCTGCATGCTCGGCGGCGGGGTCATGGTCCCGCTGGACGAGCTGCCCGGCCGGCTCGCCCAGATATGCCGGTTCACCCCGCTCAGCCCCGTCGTGGAGATCACCAGGACCGGGTACTTCGGGCAGGACTTCCACGCCCACTCGGCGCATCCGCCCGTCGGCGTCCTGGAGGGCTGGCGCGCCTGCCTGCCGTCGTTCGCCGTCCTCGCCGGGTGGATCGTCCTCGGCCGCGTGCTCGCGGCCCGCTGGTTCCGCTGGGAGCCCCGGCGCGCCTGATAAGGGGTGCCGGACCGGTTACAGTGCGACACGAGGAGGAGACGGGACATGACGGTCGCGACGACGGCGGACCTCGAAGCGCGTGACATCCGCAGGCTGGAGCGCTACCAGCGGGTCACCTACCGCTCGTTCCTCTGCGCCGCCGTGGGCTTCGTCGGGCCGAGCCTCGCCGGCCTGGGGATGGCCTATGGCAACGGCCGCGCCGGCGTTCCCGTCATCGCCGCGGCGCTCGCGGGCCTCGCCCTGCTCAGCTGGTACTACGCCCGCCTCGTCAAGGCGGGCCTGGCGGGCGGGGCGGCGCGCCGCGACATCGTCCTCAGCGGGGCCGTGACGGCCGCGCTGAGCCTGATGATCCTGACCAGCCCGATGTTCACCGTCGTCCCGGTCTTCTGGCTGTCCGCGCTGGGCCTGTCACCGATGAGCCGCGGGCGGATCGCCGTCCTGTGCGCCGCCACCGGGGCGTTCTGCGCGGTGATCACCACCGTCGCCGCGGAACGCCACTTCCCGGACGGCGACCTGCCCTGGTACCTCCTCCTCCCGTTGATGTTCGCCATCTACACCGCGGCCTGCGGGATCGTCGTGTTCGTCAACGGTTACCAGCGCCGCATGTGGGAGATGCACCGGGAGACCCACGCGGCCCGCGACGCCCTCGCCCGGCTCGCGGTCACCGAGGAGCGCCTGCGCTTCTCCCGCGACCTGCACGACCTCCTCGGCCACAGCCTCTCCCTCATCGCGGTGAAGAGCGAGCTGGCCATGCGGCTGGCGGGCACCGACCCGGGCCGCGCGGGCGCCGAGATGGCCGACGTCCGCCGCACCGCGCGCGAGGCGCTGCGGGAGGTCCGGTCCGCCGTCAGCGGGTACCGGGCCGTCGAGCTGGACGCCGAGCTGGCCGGGGCGCGCGCCGTGTTGGAGGCCGCCGGGATCCGCTGCGACATCGGCGACCCGCCGGACCCGCTGCCGCCCGAGGTCCGCTCGGTGCTGGCCTGGGTCATCCGGGAGGGCGCCACCAACGTGATCAAGCACAGCGAGGCGCGGCGCTGCGCCGTCGCGCTCACCGCCTACGAGGGGTCCGTGGTGCTGGAGATGCGCAACGACGGCGTCCGGGACGGCGGCGACGGGAACGGCTCCGGCCTCACCGGGCTCGCCGAGCGCGTCGCCGTGCTCGGCGGCGAGATCACCTCCGGCAGGCACGGCCGCGACGGGTTCCTGCTGCGCGCCGCCGTCCCGCTCCCGGCGCCCGCCGAGGACCCCGCACCCGCCGAGCCGGTCGCGGGGAGGACGGCGTGATCCGCGTCCTGCTCGCCGACGACGAGCACCTCATCCGCGGCGCCGTCGCCGCGCTGCTCGGCCTGGAGCCCGACCTGGAGGTCGTCGCCGAGGTCGGCCGCGGCGACGAGGTCGCGGCAGCGGTCGCCGCGCACGCCCCGGACGTCGCCGTCCTCGACATCGAGATGCCCGGCGCGGACGGCCTCACCGTCGCCGAACGGCTCACCGCGTCCGGCGCCCGCTGCGCGATCTGCATCCTGACCAGCTTCGGCCGCCCCGGCTACCTGCGCCGCGCGATGGCCGCCGGGGTCCGCGGCTTCGTCGCCAAGGACGCCCCCACCCAGGAGCTCGCCGCCGCCATCCGCAAGATCCACGACGGCGGCCGCTACCTGGACGCCGAACTCGCCGCCGCCGCCATGGCCGCGGGCGACAACCCCCTCACCGACCGCGAGCGCGAGGTCCTCCGCCTCACCGGCACCGGCGCCGAGACCGCCCGCATCGCGTCCCAGCTGCACCTGTCCGAGGGCACCGTCCGCAACTACCTCTCCACCGCCATGACCAAGCTCGGCGCCCCCACCCGCGCCGCCGCCGCCCGCGCCGCGCGCGACATGGGCTGGATCTGACGGCCCGTTAGTCTGGTGGGCGTGAGCGAGCCTCTCGTAACGCGGATGCAGGAATTCGGCGAGACGATCTTCGCCGAGATGTCGGCACTCGCCGTCCGGACCGGCGCGATCAATCTCGGCCAGGGCTTTCCGGACGAGGAGGGCCCGAAGGCCGTCCTGGACACGGCCGTCGAGGCGATCCGGATCGGCGCGAACCAGTACCCGCCCGGGCCGGGACTCCCAGAACTCCGTGAGGCGGTGTCCGCACAGCGGCTTGCGCGGTACGGGTTGTCGTACGACCCGGCGACCGAGGTGTTCGTGACCGTTGGTGCCACCGAGGGCATCGCGGCCTCGGTGCTGGCGCTGGCCGGGCCCGGCGACGAGGTCATCGTCTTCGAGCCCTACTACGACTCCTACGCCGCCGTGATCGCGCTCGCCGGGGCCGTGCGCAGGCCCGTCACGCTCCGTCCCGTCGAGGAGCGGTTCACGTTCGACCCCGACGAGCTGCGCGCCGCGGTGGGCCCCCGCACCCGGGCGGTCCTGGTGAACTCGCCGCACAACCCGGCCGGGACCGTGTTCACCCGCGCCGAGCTGGAGACCATCGCCGGCGTCTGCCGCGAGCACGACCTCGTCGCGATCACCGACGAGGTGTACGAGTACCTGACGTTCGACGACGCCGAGCACATCCCCCTCGCCACCCTCGACGGCATGCGCGAGCGGACGGTGTCGGTGTCGTCCGCGGGCAAGTCGTTCTCCGTCACCGGCTGGAAGACCGGGTGGGTGACCGCGCCCGCGCCGTACGTGCGGGCCGTCCAGACGGTGAAGCAGTTCCTGACGTTCACCGCCAGCGCCCCCTACCAGCGGGCCGCCGCGTACGCGCTGGCCAACGAGATCCCCTGGGTCGAGGAGCTGCGCAAGTCGCTGCAGGCCAAGCGCGACCGGCTCATCACCGGGCTGGAGGCCGCCGGGTTCAGCACCTACCGGCCGCAGGGCACGTACTTCGTCCAGGCCGACATCCGGCCGCTGGGCTTCACCGACGGCATGGCCCTGGCCCGCGCGCTGCCGGAGAAGGCGGGCGTCGTCGCGATCCCGACGCAGGTGTTCTACGACCACGCCGAGGCGGGCGCGCACTTCGTCCGCTTCGCGTTCTGCAAGAAGGACGAGGTCATCGACGAGGCCGTGGAACGCCTCGCCCGCCTCCGCTGATCGGCGCGGATTGCCGAAGAAGCGGCGCCCGTTGGGCGGGATTCGCCCATGAGCGCGGCGTCCGGCGCGGCTAGCGTTCGGCCTGTGAGCTGGAACGGCACGGGCCCGCTCGACGGTGAGCGGGTCCTGATCGCGCTCGGCGGCAACGCCATGACCGCGCCCGACGGCAGCGCCGCACCGGACGCCCAGGCGGCGGCCGTCGAGGCGGCGATGGGGCCGGTGGCGGACCTGGTCGCGGCGGGCGCGCGGGTCGCGCTCACGCACGGGAACGGGCCGCAGGTCGGCAACCTGCTGATCAAGAACCAGCTGGCGGCGGGCGTGGTGCCGCCCGTCCCGCTGGACTGGTGCGGCGCGCAGACCCAGGCCACCGTCGGCGTGATGATCATGAACGCGCTGGAGCGGGAGCTGGCCGCGCGCGGTGCGGCGCGTCCGGTGTCGACGGTCGTGACGCGGACGCTGGTGAACGCGTCCGACCCCGGGTTCGCTGCGCCCGCCAAACCGATCGGCCGCTACTTCCCCGAGGCGGACGCGCGCCGGGCCATGGCGCGCGGCGAGGTGTGGCGGCCGTTCGGGGAGCGGGGCTGGCGGCGCGTCGTCGCGTCGCCGGAGCCGCTGGAGATCCTCGACGCGGACGCGGCGGCGACGCTGCTGGACGCCGGGCACGTCGTCGTCGCGGCGGGCGGCGGGGGAGTGCCGGTGGCCCGCGTGGACGGGACGCTCCGCGGCGTCGAGGCCGTCGTCGACAAGGACCTCGCGGCGCAGCTGCTGGCGCGGCGGCTCGGCGCGTCCGCCCTGGTCATCGCGACCGACGTCGAGTACGCGATGGCCGGGTTCGGGACGCCCGGCGCCCGCCCGCTGCGCCGCACGACCCCCGCCGAGCTGGCGGAGCTGGCCGCCGCCGGGCATTTCGCGGGCGGCAGCATGGGCCCGAAGGTGGAGGCGGTGCGGCGGTTCGTCGCGGCCGGCGGGCGGCGGCGCGCGGCGATCGCGTCGCTGGCCCGGCTCGGCGCCGCCGTGCGCGGCGAGGCCGGGACGATCATCGAGGCGTGACCCGGGGTAGAGAGCGAACAGAGCAGCTGAGGAGCGATGACGTGCCCGATCCGATCGAAGTCCGCAAGATCCCCATCGAGAGCGTGACCGACGCGTCCGGGCTGGCCCGGCTGATCGACGACGGCGTCCTGGACGCCGACCGGGTCCTCGCCGTCGTCGGCAAGACCGAGGGCAACGGCGGCGTGAACGACTACACGCGCCTGCTCGCCGACCGCGCGTTCCGCGAGGTCCTGCTCGCGAAGGGGACCCGGTCCGCCGCCGAGGTCGGGCGCGTCCCGCTGGTGTGGTCGGGCGGCACCGACGGCGTCCTCAGCCCGCACGCCACCGTGTTCGCCACCGTCGACCCCGCGACCGCGCCGAGGACGGACGAGCCGCGGCTGTCGGTCGGCGTCGCGATGAGCGAGATCATCCGGCCGGAGGACATCGGCCGTCCCGCGATGGTCGAGACCGTCGCCGCGGGCGTCCGCGAGGCGATGAAGACCGCCGGGATCGACGACCCGGCCGACGTGCACTACGTCCAGACGAAGACGCCGCTGCTGACGCTCGACACCATCAACGACGCCAGGTCGCGCGGGCACGGCGTCGTCACCGAGGACACCCTCAAGTCGATGGACATCTCCAACTCCACCACGGCGCTCGGCATCGCCGTCGCGCTCGGCGAGATCGAGCCGCCGTCCGCCGAGCAGATCCACAGGGACCTGTCGCTGTACTCGTCGGTGGCGTCCTGCTCGTCGGGCGTGGAGCTGGACCGGGCGCAGATCGTCGTGGTCGGCAACGTGCGCGGCATCGGCGGCCGGTACCGCGCCGGGCACGGGGTGATGAAGGACGCCCTCGACGCCGACGGCATCTGGGCCGCCATCGCCTCGACCGGCCTCGACCTGCCCGACCGTCCCCGCACGTCCGACCTGGGCGGCCGGCTCGTCAACGTGTTCATCAAGTGCGAGGCGGACCCGTCCGGCTCGGTCCGGGGACGCCGCAACATCATGCTGGACGACGCCGACGTGCACTGGCACCGGCAGATCAAGGCGTGCGTCGGCGGCGTCGCGGCGTCGGTGACGGGCGATCCCGCGGTGTTCGTGTCGGTCGCGGCCGTGCATCAGGGGCCGTCCGGCGGCGGCACCGTCGCGGCGATCGCCGACCTCGGCTGACGGAAACCGGAACGGAGAGTATCCGGATCGCCACCCACAGCGGTCGCCGGAGGATATAGCCTTCCTGCCGTGTCCGGACTGACCATTCCCGAACCGCAGTTCCCGGAGGACGACGGCGGCGCCGACCCGCGGCTCTGCGAGGCGCTCGCCGGGTACGCCGCCGGCCGTGTCGGCGCGCACGTGGTGCTGCGGCGGCTGCAGGGCGTGCGGCTGCTCGTGCCGATCGTCGCCGTCCTCACCGAAGAGGAGGACGTGGAGCCCGGCGAGCTGCGCCGGGAGAAGTCGAGCGACATGGCGCTGCCGACGCTGATCGGCGACGACGGCCGGCGCGGCGTGCTCGGCTTCACCTGCACCGAGACGATGAAGGCGTGGCGCGACGACGCCCGCCCGGTGGCGGTCCGCGCGGGCGACGCCTGCCGCGCCACCTTGGACGAGGGCGCCGACGCCCTGGTCGTGGACGTGGCGGGCCCCGTCCCGTTCGCCGTGGACGGCCTGCGCCTGCACCTGCTCGCCGAGGGCCGTCCCGTCCCGCCCCCGCACGAGGACCCGGACGTCCTCGCCGCCGTCGAGGCCGCGTTCGGCTCCGACCAGTCCGTCAGCGGCGTCCGCGTCACCGAGGGCGAGTCGACGGAGCTGGCGGTCCGGTTCGCCGTCGTGGAGGGCCACGACGAGCGCCGCACCGTGCAGCGCGTCTCCGACCGCCTCGCCGAACTCCTGCGCGGCCACATCGTCGGCGGCGTGGAGCTGAGCGTCACCCGCCGCGCCTGAGAATCGCCGGCTTCGCGTCGGCGTGAGGCCGTCTAGAACCAGGTGGTCGGGAGGCCGTGCGCGGGGCCCTCGCCGAGGATCCGCCGGTCGCCGCCCGGCCACGTCCGCAGCGTCACGACCTGGACGGCGTTGAGGCGGGACGCGTCGCGGGCCTCGAACGTCAGGTAGGCGACGGGCGCGTCCGCGGTGGCGGCGGCCCCGGCGTTCTCCACGTGCCGGACGACGCGCGCCGCCTCGTCCCCGGACATGTAGGGCTGCATCGTCGAGTGCCACACGACCGTCGCGGCGCCCGGTACCGGGGCGAGACCGTCGAGGAATTCGGCGGCGCCCGCCCGGACGACCGTCGCCGGGACGCGCGCGGCCACCTCGAACGCGGCCCGCAGCCGCTCGACCCGCGCCGTCTGGTCGGGCCACACGTACGACAGCAGCCGCAGCCGCGCCTCCGGCGAGGACGGGTCCAGCGGAGCCGGGTCGCAGCCCAGCCGTTCGGTGACGGTGAGCGGGACGTCCGGCGGGAGGGGGCCGTGCCAGGCGTCCGGCAGCACGACCGGCGAGTCGGGACCGTAGCCGCCGTGCCCGTGCAGGATCCGGAAGTGGTCGGCCCGCAGGTTCAGGCCCGCGCTCGCGCCGATCTCCAGCAGCCGGACCGGCAGGCCGTGCGCCGCGACGGCGGTGAGCAGGCCGCCGACCAGCGGCGCCGCCCGCCCGACCTCGTTCGTCTGCGGCGGGTCGGCGAGCCCCGCGCGGATCTCCGCCGTGTGCGCGACCAGGACGTCCCGGAACGCGGGCCAGGCGTCCAGGGGGTCCGCGGTCCCTCCCGCGGTCGGGTAGTGGGCGGCGAGGTCCGGCACGCGCCCTTGCAGGACGAGCCGGTGGACCGCCGCCAGCATCCCGACGATGAACCCGGCTTCCCTCCGCGCTCCGAGCACGTCCCCGAGGAGATCCGGCGCCTCGTCCGCGGCCCGCGCCAGCAGCTCCGCGTACATCGGCGATCCCAGCTCGGCGCACGCCCGCGCCTGCCTCAGCAGTTGCTCCCGCACCGCCCCACCTCCGGCGCCGAGCTTCTCAGATGGCGGGCGCCGTCACGGGCGGCGGCCCGGACTCAATAGGATCAATGGCATGCTGCGCTGGTTGACCGCTGGGGAGTCCCATGGCCCGGCCCTGACCGCGATCGTGGAGGGGCTTCCGGCCGGTGTGCGCGTGACCTCGGCGGACATCGCCGAGGAGCTGCGCCGCCGGCGGCTCGGCCACGGGCGGGGCGCCCGGATGAAGTTCGAGCAGGACCAGGTGACGATCGTCGGCGGCGTCCGGCACGGGATGACGCAGGGCGGCCCGGTCGCGATCGAGGTCGGCAACACCGAGTGGCCGAAGTGGGAGACGGTCATGGCCGCCGACCCCGTGGACGCCGACGTCCTGGCCGCCCAGGCGCGCAACGCGCCGCTGTCGCAGCCGCGGCCCGGCCACGCCGACCTCGTCGGCATGCAGAAGTACGGCTTCGACGACGCGCGGCCCGTCCTGGAGCGGGCGAGCGCGCGGGAGACGGCGGCGCGCGTCGCGCTCGGCACGGTCGCCAAGGCGTTCCTCAAGCAGGCCCTCGGCGTGGACGTCCTCAGCCACGTGATCGCCCTCGGCGAGGTCGAGGCACCGGAGGGCGTCCTGCCCGAGCCCGGCGACCTCGCCCGCGTGGACGAGAGCCCGGTGCGCTGCTTCGACGCGGACGCCTCCGCCGCGATGGTCGCGCACATCGACGACACCAAGCGCGCCGGGGACACGCTCGGCGGCGTCGTGGAGGTCCTCGCCTACGGGCTCCCGCCCGGCCTCGGCAGCCACGTCCACTGGGACCGGCGGCTCGACGCGCGGCTCGCCGGCGCGCTGATGGGCATCCAGGCGATCAAGGGCGTGGAGCTCGGCGACGGGTTCACCACCGCGCGCCGCCCCGGGTCCCGGGCGCACGACGAGATCGACGGCACGCCCGAGGGCGTCCGCCGCCGCACGAACCGGGCCGGCGGCGTCGAGGGCGGCATGACGACCGGCGAGGCGCTGCGCGTCCGCGCGGCGATGAAGCCGATCTCGACCGTCCCGCGGCGGCTCGACACCATCGACGTGAAGACCGGCGAGCCCGCCAAGGCGATCAACCAGCGCAGCGACGTCACCGCCGTGCCCGCCGCCGGGGTCGTCGCGGAGGCGATGGTGGCGCTCGTCCTCGCGGACGCGGCGCTGGAGAAGTTCGGCGGCGACTCCGCCGAGGAGACCGCCCGCAACCTGCGGGGATACCTGTCCTCCCTGACGATCAAGTGAACTGGATCCGCTGACCATGCGACCGAAGGCAGTCATCATCGGCCCGCCCGGCTCGGGCAAGTCCACGATCGGCGCCGCGCTCGCGGACCGGCTCGGCGTGCCGCTGCGCGACACCGACGCCGACGTCGAGTCCGCGGCGGGCAAGCCGATCGGCGAGATCTTCATCGACGACGGCGAGGAGCGCTTCCGCGAGCTGGAGCGCGCGGCCGTCGCGGCGGCGCTGGCGGAGCACGAGGGCGTCGTCGCGCTCGGCGGCGGCGCCGTCCTGGCGGCGCAGACGCAGGAGCTTCTCGCCGGGCACACCGTCGTCTACCTGCGGGTCGGGCTGTCGGAGGCGATCAAGCGGGTCGGGCTGGCGTCGGCGCGGCCGCTGCTGGTCCTGAACCCGCGCAGCCAGATGCGCAAGCTGCTGGAGGAGCGCCTCCCCATCTACGAGCGGCTCGGCACGATCGCGGTCGGCACCGACGGCCGCGAGCCCGCCGAGATAGTCGAGGAGATCGCCAAGGCGCTGGGGGAGGCGTGACACGGTCCCGCGTCCACGTGGGCGGCCCCGACCCGTACGACGTCGTCATCGGGACGGGCGCCCTCGGCGAGCTGCCCCGCATGGTCGGCGAGCGCGCGCGGACCGTCGCGGTCGTCCACGCCGAGGGCCTGCCGGAGATCGCCCGCCCGGTGTGCGGCGCGCTGGAGCAGGCCGGATACGCCGTGCACGCGCTGCCCGTCCCGGACGGGGAGGCGGCCAAGGAGACCGGGGTCCTCGCCGGGCTCTGGTCGTCGTTCGCCCGGCACGGCATGACCCGGACGGACGCCGTCGTCGGCGTCGGCGGCGGCGCGACCACCGACCTCGCCGGGTTCGCGGCGGCGTCGTGGCTGCGCGGCGTCCCGGCGGTGCTCGTCCCGACGACGCTGCTCGGCATGGTGGACGCGGCCGTCGGCGGCAAGACCGGCATCAACATCCCCGAGGGCAAGAACCTCGTCGGCGCGTTCCACCCGCCCGCCGGGGTGCTGTGCGAGCTGACCACGCTGGTCACGATGCCGCGCGAGGACTACATCAGCGGCCTCGCCGAGATCATCAAGGCCGGGTTCATCGCCGACCCGAAGATCCTGGAGCTGGTCGAGGACGACCCGGCGGGCGCCGCGTCCCCGGACGGCCCGCACACCCGCGAGCTGGTCGAACGCGCCGTCCAGGTCAAGGCGGACGTCGTGTCCGCGGACCTGAAGGAGAGCGGGCTCCGCGAGATCCTCAACTACGGGCACACGCTCGCGCACGCCATCGAGAAGGCCGAGGACTACCGGTTCCGGCACGGCCACGCCGTCGCCATCGGCATGGTGTACGCCGCCGAGCTGGCCCGCCTCGCCGGACGGCTGTCCGCCGGCGTCGTCCAGCGGCACCGCGACATCCTCACGTCCGTCGGCCTGCCGATCTCCTACGCCGCCGACTGGCCGGGCCTGCGCGCCACGATGGCCATCGACAAGAAGTCGCGCGGCTCGACGCTGCGGTTCGTCGTCCTGGACGGCATCGCCGAGCCCGGCCGCCTCGAAGGACCCGACGAGGACCTCCTCGCCGCCGCCTACCGGGAGGTCTCCCGATGACGACCCGCGTCCTCGTGCTGAACGGCCCGAACCTGCGCAGGCTCGGCGTCCGCGAACCCGACGTGTACGGGACGACGACCCTCGACGGCATCGCCGCGCTGTGCCGCGACGCGGGCCGCCGCCTCGACCTGAGCGTCGAGGTCCGGCAGACCGACGACGAGGCCGAGATGCTCCGCTGGGTGCACGAGGCCGCCGACGGGCGCGTCCCGATGGTCGTGAACCCGGCCGCGTTCACGCACTACTCGTACTCGCTGCGGGACGCCCTCGCCCAGCGCACCGCGCCGCTCGTCGAGGTCCACATCAGCAACCCGGCGGCCCGCGAGGAGTTCCGGCACACCTCCGTCGTCGCGGGCGTCGCCACCGGCACGATCGCCGGGTTCGGCCCGATGTCGTACGTCCTCGCCCTCCAGGCCATCGCCGACCTCATCGCCGAAAAGCCCGGGAAGCCCCAGGAGGGTTAGGCGTCCCGGACGGCCTGGCGGATCAGGTCCTTGAGCTCGGCGACGACGTCGTCCAGCGGGGCGACGTCGCGGTGGGCGCGGCACAGGATCGTGGCGCCCTCCACGGCCGCGACGATCAGGCGGGCCAGGCGGGCGGCGCGGTCGTCGGGGACGCCGGCGTTGCCGAGCCCGGTGGCGAGGGTGTCGCGCCAGCGGTCGAACGCCGCCGCCGCTGCCGCGGCGAGCCGCGGGGCCTCGTCGTGGCACTCCACGGTGACCGCGACGACGGGGCACCCGGCGCGGAACTCGCTCCTGATCAGGAACTGCCGCCACCAGGCGGTGAAGGCGTCCACGGCGGACGCGGCGTCCCCGCCCTCGGTGGCGGCGAGGATCCCGGCGTTGAGGAAGTCGCCCGCGTAGCGGACGGCCTCCTCGGCGAGCTGCGCCTTGCCGTCCGGGAAATGGTGGTAGATCGACCCGCGCGGCGCGCCGCTGTGCGCGATGACGTCGCGGAACCCGGTGCCGCTGTAGCCGCGCTCCCGGAAGAGGTAGGCGGCGCTGCGCACCATGCGTTCCCGGCTGTCGGTCCCCATGGCCCCGATTATGACATTCATCATAGGCGCCCGGCCGGTGCGCGCGGGCACGTCGCGCTACCCGCGAGTAAGGTCGTCTCGGGCACGGATGAAGGAGACCCTCGTGATCGACCTCCAGCGCGACGGAGACGTGTACGTCCTGCGGTTCGACGCCGGTGAGAACCGCTTCGGCCCCGCCTTCCTCGACGCGGCCGCGGACGCGCTCGGCACCGTGGAGAAGAACGAGGGGCCGGGCGCCCTCGTCACCGTCGGCACCGGCAAGTTCTACTCCAACGGCCTCGACCTCGATTGGCTCGGCGCCAACCCGGACCGTCCTCCAGCCCCCACCCACCGCCATTCAACGGACGAGCTGCGCTCGGCGGACCGGTTGGAGGACTACCTGCGCCGCGTGCACGGCCTCTACGCGCGCGTCCTGTCGCTGCCGATGCCCACCGTCGCGGCGCTCAACGGGCACGCGTTCGCGGGCGGCGCGATGCTCGCGCTCGCGCACGACTTCGCCGTCATGCGGACGGACCGCGGCTACTTCTGCCTGCCCGAGGTCGACCTCGGGATGAGCTTCACGCCGGGCATGGACGCGCTGATCCGGTCGCGGCTGCCGAAGACCGCCGCGCACGAGGCGATGCTCACCGGCCGCCGGTACACGGCGGAGGAGGCGCTGTCCGCCGGGATCGTCCGGCGCACCGCCGCCGAGGAGGAGGTCCTGCCCGCCGCCGTCGAGCTGGCCGCGTCCCTGGCGGGCAAGGACGGCCGGACCGTGGCGAAGATCCGCACCGACATGTACCGGACGGCCCTGGACGCCCTGAACGGTCCCGCCCTGGGCTGACGTCCGCCGTCCCGGTCGCCCGCCCCCCGGACGCGCCCGCGTGACGGCGGTAGGTTACCGTCGGCTGGAATCCGATTCGGTTCATGGAGGGAACGCCGATGCGCATCGGGATGTCGCTCAGCTATTCCGACGCCGGTTTCCGGCGGACGGCCGAGGAACTGGCCGACTACGAGAAGGCCGGCCTCGACATCGTGTTCGTCGCGGAGGCGTACAGCTTCGACGCGGTCAGCCAGCTCGGCTACATCGCCGCCAAGACCGAGCGGCTGGAGATCGCGTCCGGGATCATGCAGATCTACACCCGGACGCCGACGCTGACCGCCATGACCGCCGCGGGCCTGGACTTCGTCTCCGAGGGCCGGTTCACGCTCGGCATCGGCGCGTCCGGGCCGCAGGTCATCGAGGGCTTCCACGGCGTCCCCTACACCGCGCCGCTCGGCCGCACCCGCGAGATCATCGAGATATGCCGGAAGGTGTGGCGGCGGGAGCGGCTGGAGCACGAGGGCAGGCACTACACCGTGCCGCTGCCGGCGGACCGGGGCACCGGGCTCGGCAAGCCGCTGAAGCTCATCAACCGGCCCGTGCGCGCCGACATCCCGATCCTCGTCGCCGCGATCGGCCCGAAGAACGTCGAGCTGACCGCCGAGCTCGCCGACGGCTGGGAGCCGATCTTCTACATGCCGGAGAAGGCGAAGGACGTGTGGGGCGCGTCCCTCGCCGCCGGCCGCGCCCGCCGCGACCCGGCCCTCGGCGACCTCGACGTCGTCGGGCAGGCCACCCTCGCCATCGGCGACGACGTCCAGGGGTACCTGGAGTTCGGGCGCCCGATGGCCGCGCTCTACATCGGCGGCATGGGCGCCAAGGGCCGCAACTTCTACAACGACCTGGCCCGCCGGTACGGCTTCGAGCGGGAGGCCGAGGAGATCCAGGACCTCTACCTCGCCGGGAAGAAGGACGAGGCCGCCGCCAAGGTCCCGCACGAGCTGCTGGAGAAGATGTCGCTCATCGGGCCCGAGGGGCACGTCCGGGAGCGGCTCGCCGCGATGAAGGAGTCCGGGGTGACGACGCTGAACGTGTCGCCGATCGCGGGCGACCACAAGGCCCGCCTCGCGCTGGTCGAGAAGGTCAAGGAGATGGCCGCCGGCCTCTGAGCGTCCACGGCGGGCTCGGGCGGCGTGCCGCAGGCGCCCCGGCACGCCGCCCACCGGGTGGCTCACACCGCCGATCACGCTAGACCGCCCGCGCGAAAAAGTCGAGAGTTGTTCATGTTTTGTGATCCCGCGGCGCCCCGGCCCCACCCCGCCCGGACGGTGGCGCCGCCCGGACGGTGATCTAGAGTCTGACCATGGGGGAGACGCACCTCGCGCGCCGCCGCCGGCTGGCCGCGCTCGTCGCCGGACACGACGCCGACGCCCTGCTGGTGACCCGGCTCGTCAACGTCCGCTACCTGACCGGCCTCGACAGCTCCCGGGCCGCGCTGCTCGTCCCGGCCGAGGGACCGGCCGTGCTCGCCACCGACGCCCGGTACGCCGGGACGGCCGAGCAGGTATGCCCGGAGCTGCCCATCGTGGTCGACCGGCTCGTGACGGAGGCGCTCACCGCCCGCGCCGCCGCCGACGGCCACCGCCGCCTCGGCTTCGAGGCCCACGACATCACCGTCGAGCACCACGCCACCCTCGCCGCGAACGCCGAGGTCGAGCTGACGCCGCTCGGCCATCTGGTCGAGGAGCTCCGCCTGGTCAAGGACGAGGAGGAGATCGCGCTGCTGCGGGAGGCGTGCGCCATCACCGACCGCGCGTTCGCGGCCGTCCTCCCCGAGATCCGCGCCGGCGTCACCGAGCGGGCCGTCGCGATCGCGCTCGAACGCGCGATGGTGGACTTCGGCGCCGAGCGTCCCGCGTTCGAGTCGATCGTCGCGTCCGGGCCGAACGGCGCCGTCCCGCACCACCGCCCGGGCGGCCGCGAGCTCCAGACCGGCGACCTCGTCACCATGGACTTCGGCGCCCTGTACGGCGGCTACCACGCCGACATGACCCGCACCGTCGCGATCGGCGAGCCCGCCGCCTGGCAGCGCGACGTCTACGACCTCGTCCACCGCGCGCAGCGGGCGGGGATCGGCGCGGCCATGCCCGGCGCCGAGACGAAGGCCGTCGACGGGGCCGCCCGCGACGTCATCAAGGCCGCCGGGCACGGCGACGCGTTCCCCCACGGACTCGGGCACGGCGTCGGCCTGGAGATCCACGAGGCTCCGCTCATGGGGTACGACAAGACCGGTAAGCTGATGGACCGGGTTCCGATCACGGCGGAGCCGGGGGTCTACCTCACCGGCCGCGGCGGGGTCCGTATCGAGGACACGCTCGTGGTCCGCCCCGGCGGCCCGGAACTCCTCACGACAACCACCAAGGACCTGCTCGTCCTCTAGGCGCGCGGGCCGCGACGGGAGAACAACGCAGTGGCGACGACGAACGACCTGAAGAACGGCATGACGCTGAACCTCGACGGCCAGCTGTGGACCGTCCTGGAGTTCCAGCACGTCAAGCCCGGCAAGGGCGGCGCGTTCGTCCGCACCAAGCTCAAGAACGTGCTGTCCGGCAAGGTGGTCGACAAGACCTTCAACGCCGGCACCAAGGTGGACGTCGCCAGCGTCGACAAGCGGGAGATGCAGTACCTCTACCGCGAAGGCGAGGACTTCGTCTTCATGGACACCGAGACCTACGACCAGCCGCACATCCCCGCGGGCACCGTCGGCGACGCCGCGAACTACCTGCTCCCCGAGCAGATGGCCGTGATCGCCTTCAACGACGGGAACCCGCTGTACATCGAGCTGCCCGCCGCCGTCGTGCTGGAGATCACCGAGACCGAGCCGGGCCTGCAGGGCGACCGCTCCACCGGCGGCAGCAAGCCCGCCACCCTGGAGACCGGCGCGCAGATCCAGGTGCCGCTGTTCATCACCACCGGCGAGAAGGTCAAGGTCGACACCCGCTCCGGCGAATACCTCGGCCGCGGCTGAGGCGATGAGCGCACGCACCAAGGCACGCAAACTCGCACTCGACATCCTTTTCGCGGCCGAGCTGCGAGAAGAGGAACCGACCGCCGTCCTCGCCGCCCGGGGCCGTCCCAACCAGGACGAGCTCGCCGAGTACCCGCACGCCGTCCGGCTGATCGAGGGCGTCCAGGAGCACCGCGAACGCGTCGACGACCTGATCGCCACCTACGCCACCGGCTGGACGCTGGAGCGGATGCCGGTCGTCGACCGCAACATCCTGCGGATGGGCGCCTACGAGCTGCTGTGGGTCGACGACGTCCCCGACGGCGTCGCGGTCAGCGAGGCGGTCGCGCTCGCGACCGAACTGTCCACCGACGAGTCCCCCCGCTTCATCAACGGCCTCCTCTCCCGCCTCCAGCAGCTCAAGCCCTCCCTCTCCCTGTAAGACCCGCCCATGCGACGGCGGGCGCTTGCGCAGGTGGCCGTCGTGTAACGGCGTTCCCGGCCGCCGCCCGTCCGGCGGGCTCGGACGGCTAGGCTGAGCCCGATGAGCGACGTCAGGGGTGTCACCGGCCAGCAGCAGAAGCGGGTCCGCGGCGGGAGCCGGGTCCGGAGCGCCGTCTTGTGGGACGCGCTGCGCGCCGTACTCGACCGCATCGCGCCCGAGGCCGGGCGGAGCGAGGTCGTGGACGTCGGCGGCGGCACCGGCGGCTTCGCCGTGCCGCTCGCCGAGCTCGGCCACCGGGTCACCGTCGTCGACGCCAACCCCGACGCGCTCGCCGCGCTGGAGCGCCGCGCCGCCGAGTCCGGGGTGGCGGTCCGCGCGGTGCAGGGCGACGCCGTCGACCTGCCCGACCTGCTCGGCCCGGACGCCGCCGACCTCGTCCTGTGCCACAGCGTCCTGGAGTACGTGGACGACCCCGGCGCCGCGATGGCCGCCATGGCGGGGACCGTCCGTCCCGGCGGCTCGGTGAGCGTCCTCGCCGCCGGGCAGATCGCCGCCGCGCTGCACCGCGCGCTCGCCGGGCACTTCGACGACGCCCGCCGGGTACTGACCGCGCCGTCCGGGCGGTGGGGCGAGGGCGACCGGATGCCCCGCCGGTTCACCCGGGAGACGCTGTCGGCGCTGGTGCGCGGCTCCGGGCTGCGGGTCGCCGAGCTGCACGGCGTCCGGATCTTCGCCGACCTGGTGCCGTCCGGCATGCTCGACGGCGACGCCGGGTCCGCCGACGCCATGATCGCGCTGGAGTCGGTCGCGGCCGTCCACCCGGTCCTGCGGGATCTCGCCACCCAGTTGCATCTGGTGGCGGACAAGCCGGCCGAGTAAGAACGAACCGTGAGCCGCAAGCAGCAGCTGCACCGGCCGGGCCCGCAGCCCGGCCCGCCCGCCGACGACACCGGCTGCCACATCCTGCACGTCGACATGGACGCCTTCTTCGTCAGCGTCGAGCTGCTGGAGCGGCCCGAGCTGCGGGGGCGTCCCGTCATCGTCGGCGGGGCCGGGCCGCGCGGCGTCGTGTCCGCGGCGTCCTACGAGGCCCGGAGGTTCGGCGTGCATTCGGCGATGCCGATGTCGCGGGCGCGGCGGCTGTGCCCGCGGGCCGTCGTGCTGCCGGTGAGCCACGGCAAGTACTCGCGGGTGTCCGCGGCCGTGTTCGAGATATTCCGGTCGATCACGCCGCTGGTCGAGGGGCTGTCGCTGGACGAGGCGTTCCTCGACGTGGCGGGCGCCGGGCGGCGGCTCGGCCGTCCCGCCGAGATCGCGCGGCTCATCCGCGAGCAGGTGAGCGCCCAGCAGGGCATCACCTGCTCGGTCGGCGTCGCGAGCACCAAGTTCGTCGCGAAGCTGGCCTCCACGCGGTGCAAGCCCGACGGGCTGCTCGTCGTGCCCGCGGACGGCGCCGTCGACTTCCTGCACCCGCTGCCCGTCGCGTCCCTCTGGGGCGTGGGGGAGCGGACGGAGCAGACCCTGACCCGGCTCGGCCTGCGGACCGTCGGCCAGCTCGCCCAGGTGCCGCTGAGCACGCTCCAGCGCGAGCTGGGCAACGCGGTGGGCGCCCACCTGCACGAGCTGGCGTGGGGCCGCGACCCGCGCGAGGTCGTCCCGCACACGCCCGACAAGAGCATCGGCGCCGAGGAGACGTTCGACACCGACGTCGACGACCCCGAGATCATCCGCCGCGAGCTGCTGCGGCTGGCGGAGAAGGTCGGCGCCCGGCTGCGCGCGAGCGGGAACGCGGGCCGGACGGTCAGCGTCAAACTCCGGATGGCGAACTTCAAGACGATCACGCGGGCGCGCACGCTCGCCGAGCCCACCGACCTCGCTCGTGTGATCTATGTCACAGCGCGTGATCTCTATGAGGGGGCCGGGCTGGAACGGGTACGACTCCGGTTGGTCGGGGTACGGGTGGAGAACCTGGGCCCGGCCGGCGCGGCCCCCCGCCAGCTCGCCTTCGACGAGCCGGAACGCGGTTGGCGTGAGGCCGAGCGAGCCATGGACCAGGTCGCGCACCGGTTCGGCCGCGGCGCGGTCCGCCCCGCCGCGCTGGTCCGTCGCGCGCATGGCGAAGGACGTGACGGCAGGGACGGAACACAATGAAAGAAGCCTGTGGGGTTACCGGCGCCGTGCCCTTGAGGGGACGTCTGCTTTCGTGCGCGGCACAGTGCTCGTATTCTGGGCATATCACCGTTGAGGTTCGCGTCCTGCATCGGACTCCCCGCCGCGGGGCTGTCGTTGGGAGGTGCCGTGCCGCTCTCTGAGCACGAGCAGCGCATGCTCGAACAGATCGAATCGGCCTTGTACGCCGAGGATCCGAAGTTCGCTCACGCGGTTCGCTCGACCAGCCCACAGGTCCACTACAAGCGCCGGATCGTCAAGGCGGCCTTCGGGTTCGTCGTCGGTGTCGGCGCCCTGATGGCCGGCCTGGTGATCAACGCGGGCACCACCACCATCGCGGTGAGCGTCACCGGCTTCCTGCTGATGGTGGTGTGCTGTGTCTGGGCGCTGACGTCGTGGAAGCGCATGACCGGCATCGGCACCGAGCCCGCGCGCGGCGCCGCCGGGCAGCCGGGGCAGCCGGGGCAGCCCGGCCGGGCCAGGCGCTCCGGGCAGCCGAAACCCGCCAAGTCGGGCTTCATGGAGCGCATGGAAGAGCGCTGGCGCCGCAGGACCGAAGGCGACTGACCCTCCCACCTGAACGTCGGCACCTCCGAACGTCCCGGCCGTACGCGGGCAGCCGCCCGCGCGGGCCGGGACGAACGCGTATCCGGGGCCGTGCCGCCCGTGCTCCGCGCGGCTACCTGCGGCGGAGGCGGGCGGGCAGCTCGTAGAGGCGGGCCCGCGCGTCCAGCGCGCGGTTCCCGGCCGAGTGGAGCGTGGTCCGGGTCTGCGCCAGCGTCGACGGCGGCAGCAGCCGGGCGCGCCAGCGGGCCCCGCGGCCCACGGACGCGGCGAACGCGTCACGGACCGTCCGGACGTCCGCGCGGAGCCGCTCCGGCGGCTCGGGGGAGCGCGCCAGCGAGTAGCGGGCCAGCTCCTCGGCGCGGGCGATCCGGGCGAGGGCCTGCGCGCCCGCCTCGTCCAGCTCCAGCAGCTCGCCGAGCCTGCGCGCGGTGGCACGGGGGGAGTCGCTCGCCCGCCATTCGAGGCCGTGGTCGAGCGCGTCCGCCCGCATCTCCCGCCACGCGGCGTGCGCGGCCCCGGCGGGATCGGGCGGCGGCTCCCGCAGGGCCGTGCCCGCCGCCGGCCCCGGCCGCGACCCGGGCCGTCTCCCGGACCGCGCCCCGGGCCACGAGCCGGGCCCGGCCCTTGCCCGGGACGGGCGCGACGCCCTCCCGGGAGGGGAGATCAGCGCCGCCCAGCGCCGCCGCCGGGTGAACGCCCGCAGCACCATCGGGACGGCCAGCAGCAGCAGGACCAGGACCCCGCCCGCCAGCCACGGCGCCGCGGAGAACCCGCCGTCCTCGTCGTCCTGCGCGGCGGCGCCGCCGGTCTCGCCCGTGTCGTTGCGGCCCCGGGCGGGCGCCTGCGGCGCGGGGGCCTGCCCGCCGGCGGGCGAGGAGGTCTCCGGCGCGGGCGTGCTCTCCCCCCCGTCGCTGCCGCCGCCGGTGCTCGCGGGGAGGCTGTACTCGGGGGTGGCGGCGGTGCCCTGCCCGGCCGCGCCCGACGGCGTCGGCTCGAACCGCACCCAGCCGGTCCCCTCGAAGTACAGCTCGGGCCAGGCGTGCGCGTCCCGCGACCTGACGACCCACTGCCCCGGCCTGACCTCGCTGCCCGCCGTGTAGCCCATCGCCACCCGGGACGGGATGCCGAGGAGCCGCGCCATCAGCGCCATCGACGCGGCGAACTGCTCGCAGTAGCCGCGCTTGCTGTGCAGCAGGAAGTCGACCAGGTCGCTGCCGTGCTTGGGCGCTGGCGCGTCCAGGTCGTAGCTGAACCCGCCCGACAGGGTGAACCAGCGCTGCAGCCGCACCGCCTGCGACAGCGCCGTCGCCGACCCGGCCGTGACCTGCTCGGCGAGCCGCCTGACCTCCTGCGGGACGTTCTTCGGCACCGCCGTGTACCGGGCCACGATGTCGGGCGGGTGGTTGCCCGCCGCGGCGAGCTGGCCGATCGTCGGCTCCGCGCGCCGGCTCCTGACGGTGTAGGCGCGCCCGTCCGCGGAGTCGCGCAGCGAATAGATCATCAGGGAGCGCGCGTCCACCCGCCAGTCGCCGCTGATCGTCACGTCGGACGGCGCGTACGGCACCGGCAGGAACGACATGTCCCTGACCTCGGGACGCACCTGGACCCTGGTCGTCACCTCCCGGGACGACGCGACCGACAGCCCCGGCGGCGGCGGGATCTCGCGCTCGTCGAGGCGGTCGCGCGGGTGGCTGTCGAGCTGGGTGTAGGTCCACCGGTCGCCCTCGAACTTGTCGAGGGCGTACAGGCGCAGGTAGTCGGGGGCCTCCGGGTCGTTCGTCCGGTAGGTGAGGACGACCGACTCGTCCATCCGGGTCAGCTCCCGCTTCAGGCTCACCAGCGGGTCGGGCGTCGTCACCGTCTGCGTGCCGCCGCGCCCGTCGCCGCCGAGGCCGAACATGCCGCGCGGCTGCAGCCCCGGCACGGCCGCCGGCACCAGCACCGCGATCGCCACCGCACCGGCCGCGATGCGGCGCCCGGACGCCGCCAGCGCCGCCGCGTCGGGCAGCGCGGACCCCTCGTCCGGACGGGGCGCCGCGCCCGCCAGCGGCACGTCCCGCTGCCGGAACGAGCTGACCGTCCGGCCCCAGCCGCCGACCTGCTCGCGGGCGTCGGCCATCAGCAGCGCGAGGAAGCCGAGCGCGCCGGCGCCGAACGCCAGCCAGCTGACGCCGTCCTCGCGGACCGCTGCGGGCACGCTGTACATGGCGAGCAGCGGCAGCCCGGCCGGGGCGGCGCGGCGCAGCCGCACGGCGAGCAGGTCGACCAGGACGGCGACCAGCCCGATCCCCGCGGCGGCCAGCAGCTCGATCCCCGGCAGCACCGGGACGGGCGCCGCGTACCGGTTGGCCGCCCGCCAGCCGTCCCCGGCCAGCTGGCCGAGGCGCTCCACCGACTCCGGCGACGGGACGACCCCCAGCCACGCCTCGCCGGACGCGTACACAAGGTTCAGGTACAGCAGCAGCCCGGTCACCCCGAGCAGCAGGTTCGCCGCCGCCGGCAGCCGCAGCCGCCGCGCCAGCACGCCCGCGGCGCCGACCGCGAGCACCGCGCCGAGCCCGGTCCCGAACCAGCTGCCCGACTCGAACAGCGGGTAGAGGCCGATCGAGCCGGCGAGCGTCGCCAGCCCCGCCATGACCGTCATCCGGATCCTCATGCGCCGTCCCTGACGTAGTCGTCACCGGCCTGCCCCGCCTGCGCCCACGCTCCGGCCAGCTCCGCCGCCGACCGGACGACCACCACCCGCCAGCCGCCCGCGCGCAGCAGCGCGGCGGCGGGCCCGGCGGCCGTGCCACCGCTCCCCGCGCCGGCGCCGGCGCCGTCCGGTGCGCTCGCCGCGCGGCCGCGTCCCAGCACGAACACCGCGACGCAGGTCCCGGTGCCGCTCCGGACGGCCGCGAGCGAGCGGGCCTCGTCCTCGGACAGGACGCCGAACACCCCGATGACCAGCCCGTCGCCCTCCCGCGTCGCGCCCGCCCGGCCGCGCAGCGCGGCCAGGCCCCCCGACAGCGAGCGCTCCTTGGACCGGCGGGCCACGGCCAGCGCGTCCAGCAGCAGCCCCTCGAACGTCCCGTCGGCGCGCGCGGCCGGCAGCGCCTCGCCGCCGTCGGTGACGTAGCGCAGGTTCATCCCCGTCCGGGCCAGATGCACCCCGATCGACGCGGTCGCCGACACGGCCTGCTCGAACGTGCCGCCGGGACCGTCGCCCCAGTGCGCCGTCCGGCGGGTGTCGAGGAACAGCGTCCCGCTGCTCTTGAAGTGCTGCTCCTCGCGCCGCACCATCAGCTCGCCGTGCCGCGCCGTGGACCGCCAGTGGACGCGGCGCAGGTCGTCGCCGTGCCGGTACTCGCGCGGGGTCACATCGTCCTCGCCCGCCGCCGACACCGCCCGGGCGATGCTGTCACCGCCGCCCGACCACGCGCCCGACAGCCGTCCCGAGGGCAGCGGATGGATCGTCGGCGTCACCGTCAGCGTGTCCGCCAGGCTGAACGAGCGGACCAGCTCCACCATCCCGAACGGGTCGGCGAGCCGGACGGTCAGCGGCCCCACCCGGAACCGCCCGCGCACGTCCGAGCGGATCCGGTAGCCGAGCCGGCGCTTGCCGTGCGACTCGATCCGGTCGAGGACGAACCTGGCCCGCCCGCCGAGCGCGTAGGGGACCCGGTCCTCCACCATGAGCAGCCCGCTCGGCAGCCGCGACACGTTCTCCAGCCGCAGGTCGACGCGCGCCTCCCGGCCGACCGGCAGCCGCGGCGGGTCGAGCCGCCGCGCGCACGCCAGCCGGTAGCGGGTCCGCGACACCGCGACCGTGCACAGCAGCGGCAGCGCCAGCACCAGCACCCCGGCGCGCAGCAGGTCGCGCTCGCCGAGGACGAACGCGCACACGATCGCGGTCGCGCCGGCGGCCACGAAGGACCGCCCGCGCGTGGTCAGGCCGGCAAGCGCACGTCTCACTCGGTCACTTCCCGTGCGGGGGTACCGGCAGCCTTTTCACCAGGTCCGCCACGACCTGCTCGGGACGGCGCCGGTCCACCTGCGCCTCCGTGGTCGGCAGCAGCCGGTGCGCGAGGACGGGCACCGCGAGGTCCTGCAGGTCGTCGGGGAGGACGTAGTCGCGGTCGTCCAGCGCCGCGTACGCCCGCGCCGCCCGCACCAGGTGCAGCGTCGCCCGCGGTGAGGCGCCGAGCCGCAGCTCGGGATGGCTTCGGGTCGCGGCGACCAGGTCGATCGCGTACTGGCGCACCCCCGCCGACACGTGCTGGCGGCGCACCACCTCGATGAGGTCGCGGACGTCGGCCGCGTGCGCGACGGGCGTGAGCCGGTCGAGCGGGGAGGACTCCCCGTGCGTCTCCAGCATCTCCAGCTCCGCCGCCGGGTCGGGGTAGCCCATCGAGATGCGGGCGGTGAACCGGTCGCGCTGCGCCTCCGGCAGCGGGTAGGTGCCCTCCATCTCCACCGGGTTCTGCGTGGAGATCACCATGAACGGCGGCTCCAGCGTGTAGGTGGTGCCGTCCACCGTGACCTGGCGCTCCTCCATGCACTCCAGCAGCGCGGACTGCGTCTTCGGGGACGCGCGGTTGATCTCGTCGCCGACCACGATGTTGGCGAACACCGGGCCCGGCTTGAACTCGAACTCGCGCAGCTCCTGGTTGTAGGCGCTGACCCCCGTGATGTCGCTGGGCAGCAGGTCGGGCGTGAACTGCACGCGCCGCACCGAGCAGTCGACCGAGCGCGCGAGCGCCTTGGCGAGCATCGTCTTGCCGACGCCGGGGACGTCCTCGATCAGCAGGTGCCCCTCGGCCAGCAGCACCGTCAGGGCGAGCCGCACCACCGAGGGCTTGCCCTCGATCACCGACTCCACGGCGTCCCGGATCTTGTTCGCGACCTGCGCGAGGCCGTCGAGGCCGGGGCCGGACGCCTCGTCGGCGCCGTGCCGGGCCGGGTGGGATGCCGGGGGGTCGGTCTCCATGAACGACTCGCCGTGCGTTCCTACTGCCACCAAACCCTCCTCAGCCGTCCGGCCGCGCGGTGTGCCGGCCCCTCATTCGGAGCCAGGGCCTTTCACGCGCCGGTGCGGCGCTCTTTGCGTCCGTCCAAACGACAGTACGTCGTCGGGCGGCGCGTCGCGATGTTCACGGTGAACGCGAGCCCATTGTGCTCCACGAGATCGGCGTCCTGACCCATCGCGCCGCACCACTTCTCTCCACCCGGCCCCTCGCGTCCCCGCCGCGCCGGAACGGAACGGCCGGGACGGCATTTTTCGGGACCGCGGCACGCGGAGCGGGCGCCGCGCGCCCCCACCTCGCGCCACCCCCTCTGAACTGGGGATTCGTCCGCCGAATCGGTCTCTGGAACGTGTTTTTATTGTTGACGGTGGGGAAGAGTGGAGTAGAGTGGGGCGCCGTGGGGAGCAGGTGCGCCCCATGCGGCGCGGGAGGTGGGGCCGGTGTTCCTCGGCACCCATTCGCCGCGCCTCGACGACAAGGGACGGCTGTTCCTGCCGGCGAAATATCGCGAGGAGCTGTCGGGGGGATTGGTGATCACGAAGGGCCAGGAACGCTGCCTGTACGTCTTCCCCATGGCGGAGTTCCAGCGGATAACCGAGGCTCTGCGTGCCGCACCGGTCACCGAGAAGGCCGTGCGCGGCTACAGCCGGGTCTTCTTCGCCAGTGCTTCCGACGAGGTCCCCGACAAGCAGGGCCGCGTCACCATTCCTCCGCCGCTGCGAAAGTACGCGGGCCTCACCCGCGACTGCACGGTCATCGGCGCCAACACGCGACTCGAAATCTGGGACGCGCAGGCGTGGGAGACCTACCTGGAGCAGGAGGAGGAGACGTTCTCCGACGTCTCGGAGGAGGTGTTGCCAGGGATCCTCTGAGAAACGACTCGTCGGTCCGATGACCGGCTATGGCCCACGTTCGGCCAGGTCTCCAGCCGCTCTCCGAGCCATCTGGCGCAGCTTCCCCGGCGCCAGACGGCGACCCCCCCGCGCAACCACGCGGTGTTCTTCCTCTAGGGCATAGGGCAGCGGATGGGGACCTGGCCGGGCGAGGCCGCCGGGGGGGATCGGTCATCCGAGCGAAGCTCGTCCGCTGCATGGCGG
>NZ_SMJX01000087.1 GCF_004348535.1 Actinomadura sp. KC216 | reverse complement strand
CCTCCACCCCGCTCGTCACCGCGGGGGCGCGTGCTCGGCGGGCGCCTTCGGGCCGGGGCCCTTGGGCTTGGCGGGCGAGAGCGTGTGGCTGATCGGCCAGATCGACCAGACCGCCAGGACCACGCCCAGTCGGAACAGCCAGCCCTGCAGGGCTTCGGTGCGGCCGGCGTCGCCGACCCAGACGATCAGCGTGAGGAGGATGGCGCACGCGATGGCGGTGGCGATGGCCGCCTTCCCGAACTCGCGCCACTCGTAGCGGACGCGGGCCCCGCCGTACTTGGGCTTGCCGCGGGGCGGCGGGCCGCCGGCGAAGCGGTGCGCGAACCGCTCGTCGGCCCAGCGGACCATGCTGTGCCCGAACGCGATCGAGTACCCGATGTAGGCGGCGGCGAGGCCGTGGGTGAAGCCCGCCGTCCCGCCGCCCTGGAGGTCGATCGCGGTGGCCGTCAGCAGCACCACGTCGACCAGGGGGACGCACACCAGGAGCGCCGCGCCGGTCCGGCGCAGGCGCAGGACGTAGCGGGCGACGAGACCGGCGGCGAGGACGACCCAGAAGCCGATCTCGCAGGCGGCAATGATCGCGATGAGCACGTGGAGTCCTTTCTCGACGCTTCCATCGTCCCTGCCGGAGGGGCCGCGATCGTCGTCCCGGATGGGGTTCCGGGGGTCGTCCGAAGGATGTACGCGGGCTCGTCGGGGCGGTGGACGACGCACGCCCGCGGGGATGCTGAGATGGACGGGTGCACAGGCTCACCACCCGCAAGGACGCGCTCGTCGCCGCGGCGGCGCTCGCGGGCGGGCTGCTGCTGCTCTCGGTGCACGGCTACTCGACGTGGTCGGAGGACTGGGACCCGTCGGCGTGGGTGCGGCTCGTCCCGCTGCTCGGGCTGTCGTCGGCGCTGCTGATGCGGCGGACGGCGCCGCTGACCGCGCTGGCGGTGGCGACGCCGTTCAACGCCGCCGACGTGGTGATGGGGCCGAGCCTCGCCACCGCGATGATCTACGGTGACGCGCTGTACGCGGCGAGCCTCTACGGGCGGCGCCGGACGGCGGAGTGGCTGCTCGGCACGACCCTGGTGGCGTCGCTGGCCGTCGCGGCCGCCGCCGGGATCGGGATGGGCGACCTCGCCCTCGGCGTGGTGAGCGGGTCGGTCGCCGGGGTGGTGTGGGTCGCGCCGGTGCTGACGGCGATGGCGGTCCGGGAGCACCGGTTCCGGGCGGAGGCGGAGCGGCAGCGGGCCGAGCAGGTGGCGCGGCTCGCGGAGCTGGACCGGCGGGCCGCCGTGACCGCCGAGCGGGCGCGGATGGCCCGCGAGCTGCACGATGTGATCGCCAACCATCTGAGCGCCGTGGCGCTGCACTCCTCGGCCGTGCTGAAGGTGCCGAACCTCGACCGGGAGGGGATCGAGCGGGCCATGGAGGTCATCCGGGAGAACAGCGTCCAGGGCCTCGCGGAGATGCGCCGGATGATCGGGCTGCTGCGCGACGGGGACGGCGGCGAGGTGGACCCCGCGGCGCGGCCGCGGCTGGCCGAGCTCGGACGGCTCGTGCGGCAGACGGCGCGGTCCGACCTGTCGGCGCGGCTGGAGGTCGCCGGGGAGCCGCCGGAGCTGCCCGCCGCGGTGGAGCTGGCCGCGTACCGGATCGTGCAGGAGGCGCTGACGAACGCGCTGAAGCACGCCGGCCCCGGCAGCGCCGACGTCCGCGTCGAGTACACGCGGCGGAGCGTGGTGATCGACGTGCTGAGCCCGCTCGGCACGGACGCGGCGCGGCTGCCGGGCACGGGCAGCGGCCTGGTGGGGATGCGCGAGCGCGCGGTGATGCTCGCCGGAGACTTCGACGCGGGACCCGACGGCGGGCGATGGCGCGTGCACGCCGAGCTGCCGCTCGACCAGCAGTTCACGGAGACGTCATGATCGAGGTCCTGGTCGCCGACGATCAGGCGGCGGTGCGGGCGGGGCTGGTGCTGATCCTGGGCGCGGCGCCCGGGATCCGGGTGGTCGGCGAGGCGGCCGACGGGGTCCAGGCGGTGGAGCTGGCCCGGGAGCTGCGCCCGGACGTGGTCCTCATGGACGTCCGCATGCCCCGGCTGGACGGCATCGGCGCCACCCGGGAGATCGCGGGCATCGCGGACGTGCTGGTGCTGACCACGTTCGACATGGACGAGTACGTGTTCGGCGCGCTCCGGGCGGGCGCGGCCGGGTTCCTCCTCAAGGACGTCGACGCCGACAAGCTGGTCGACGCGGTGCGGACGGTCGCGGCCGGCGAGGGGATCATCGCGCCGCAGGTCACCCGGCGGCTGATCGGCGCGTTCGCCGCCCGCCCGGCGACGGAGAAGGCCGCGCCGGGGCTCGCGGAGCTGACGCCGCGGGAGCGGGAGGTGTTCGCGTGCCTGGGGGAGGGGCTGTCGAACGGGCAGATCGCGGCCCGGCTGGACATGGCGGAGACGACCACCAAGACCCACGTCAGCCGCATCCTCGGGAAGCTGGGGCTGGCCAGCCGAGTCCAGGCGGCCATCCTGGCCCAGGAGACGGCCGCCTCCGGGCGTTCCGCGACCGATCCTCATAAAGGATCACCCGGGGCGTTCTGACCCGGCAGCGGCGATCTCAGCGCGACAGGCTGCGGATCAGGTCGGCGACGCGGACGATGCCGAGGCAGCGGCCGACCTCGTCCACCACGACCAGGTCGTCGTAGACGCGCTCGTCCTCCCGCCCGGCGGCCCGCAGCGCCGCGACCGCCGGGACGGTGCGCGGCACGGGCCGGGGCGGGTCGGCGAGCCGCGCGGCCGGACGGCGGGCGTGCAGCGCGTGCCCGTACGCGCCGGACAGCCGCAGCAGGAAACGCGTCCGGTCCACGGTGCAGCGGGGCCGCTGCCGTTCGTCGACCAGGATGATGCTGGTGATGCCGCTCTCGGCGTTCAGCGCGTTGAGCACCTCGCCCGCGGTCGCCGTGTGCGGCAGCGTCACCGCGGGGAGCGTGAACTCCGAGACCCGCGGCCCGAGCCCGAGGCCGGGGTCCGGACGGGCGGACTCCTCGGCGGCGGCGACCGGGATGTGGACCGGCATCCCCGGCCGCCACTCCGGCGGCGCCAGCGCGGGCCCCTGGACGAGCCGAACCCCCGCGTCGCGCATGTGCAGCACCTGTTCCCGGGTCGCCATCTGCGGCGCCAGGACGTGCGTCTCCAGGCGGTGCGCCAGCTCGACCAGGCTCCCCACCAGCGCCGCGCGGCGCGGCTCCGACACCGACCGGCGCGCCAGCTCGGGGTCGAGTTTCAGCAGGTAGGACGCGCCGTCCACGAGCAGGTCCAGCGGCGCGTGGGCGGCGCCGAGACCGGCGAGGCCGACGAGGTAGCCGGTCCGGCGCAGCCCGGACAGCGCGGCGGTGACGGGCGGGCGCGCCGCGGGCGGGAACCCGCCCGACACGCAGATGATGATCTCCTGCGGGCGGCGCCCGGTGTCGCCGAGCCCGCGGTGAAGTTCGGCGAGGAGGTCGTCGCCGCGGGCGAGGGTCTCGGTGCGCAGGCCGATCTGCAGCGGCAGCGGCGTGCCGAGCCCGGTGGCGGCGCGGGCGGCCTCGATCGCGCGGCGCACGTCCTCGGCCGCCGGATCGGGACGCAGGGGGCCGGAGGAACCGGCCGGCGGGGCGTGCGCCTCCACCGCGACGACGGTACCGGTGCCGAGGTCGACGACCGGATGGAACACCGCCCGGGCGGGGAGGAGGGCGTCAAGTGCATCGACTGCGGACACAACCGCATCATGTCGCCCTACTTCGCGCCGAAACTAGATGTGTCAGCCGAAGTTAACCCAACATTCGCAGTTCAGAGGCCGCGGCCACCGGCGAGCGCCGACAGCAGGTAGGTCACCCCGGCGACGGCGGCGAGCCAGACGTAGGCGGTGATGTCGGCGCCGCGCAGCGCCTGGACGATCAGCCCCCCGACCACCGCGACCGTCAGCACGTCGCCGGTCATCGCCGCGGCCCGCAGGTGCGCGCGGGCGCGGGTGCCGGAGCCGAAGCCCTCGCTGATCGGCAGCGTCGGCTCGTTGCGCCGGTAGGCGAGGTAGGCGGCGTAGCCGGCCAGCGCGGCGAGCGCGACGAGGGCCGTCCCCGACCGCCCGTCGGCGGCCAGCACGGCCGCGACCACCACGCCGGCGCCCAGGACGACCCCGGGCACGGCCCACCTGCCGAGACTGCGGCGTTCGGGAGCGATCCACATGGTCCTCATCCTTCCCGATCCGCGAGCGAGGCGAACCGTCAACGCGCCGTGCCCCTCGATTGTGCGAGGCGCCACCCACACCCTGGGCCTTAACAGTTGTATGTTCTCGCTTCGTGGCGCAATTTCGAATGAACGGCTCCAAGATGCTCGCCGTCGACCTCGGCGGCGAGACCATCAGGGCGCTGAACGGATCCATGGTCGCCTACGAGGGCCAGATGTCGTTCAAACGCCAGGGCATGACGGGCGGCGAGGGCCTGCGGGGCGCGCTGAAACGCCGGATCGCCGGCGAGGGCATGACCCTCATGGAGATCAGCGGCCAGGGCACGGTGTACCTGGCGAGCGAGGCGACGGAGGTGACCCTCGTCCCGCTGACCGGCGACACCCTGTACGTCGAGTCGGAGAGCCTCCTCGCCCTCGACGGGAACCTGCAGACCGGCGTCCACTTCGTCGGGCTGCGCGGGATGGGCACCGGGCAGGGGCTCGCCACCACCAAGGTGGAGGGGCACGGGACGGTCGCGATCCTGTCCCAGGGGCCCGCGATCGTGCTGGAGGTGACGCCCCAGACGCCGCTGTGCGTCGACCCGCACGCCTACGTCTGCCACCACGGGCAGCTCCAGCAGGACGTGGTCACCGACGTCAACTGGCGGACGGTGATCGGCCAGGGATCGGGGGAGAGCGTGCAGTTCCGGTACCAGGGGCACGGCCTGGTGTACGTCCAGCCGTCCGAGCGCGGCGGGATCTTGGAGGTCTGATGCCCGGATACCAGTCGATCAACTCCAAGATGCTCCAGGTGCCGGTCGGGCCGGGCCAGGAGGTCTACAGCAAGCGCGGCGCGATGCTCGCCTACACCGGCCCGGTGTCGTTCGCGCCGAGCGCGACGGCCGGGCAGGGCATCGGCGGCACCATCGGGCGCGCCGTCGCCGGCGAGCGCAGCGCGATGATGCACGTCACCGGGCAGGGCAGCGTCCTGTTCGGGCACGGCGGCCTGCACGTCACCGTCATCGACCTGCAAGGCGCCGACACCCTCTACGTGGAGGCCGACCGGCTGCTCGTGCACGACGCGTCATTGCAGGTCGGGACGATGTTCATGGGCGAGCAGGGCGGCGTGCGCGGCATCGTCCGCGGCGCCGTCACCGGGCAGGGCCTGTTCACCTCGACGCTCACGGGCCACGGCTCGTGCGCGGTGCTGTCGCACGGCGGGGTGATGGAGCTGCCGATCAGCCAGAACCGCCCCGTGCACGTCGACCCGCAGGCGTACGTGGCGCACCGCGGCCAGGTGCAGAACAAGCTCACCACGGCGGTGGGGCTGCGCGACCTGGTCGGACGCGGCTCCGGTGAGGCGTTCCAGCTCGAACTGAGCGGGCTCGGCGTCGTCTACGTCCAGGCCAGCGAGAGGAAGATCTGACCGTGAGCACGTACGGCACGCAGACGCAGACCTGGAACCCGGTCACGCTCCCGTCCAACGACAACGTCAACCCCTACGCCTTCAGCGTCGACCTCAACGGGCAGTGGTTCGCGCAGAAGGGCAAGATGATCGCCTACTACGGGCAGATCAGGTTCGAGGCGCTGTCGGCGGGCCCGCTCGACTCGCTCGTCGCGCACACCTTCAACTCGCCGCTGTACGCGCAGGACTGGATCGTCGCGCAGGGGCAGGGCAAGCTCGTCCTCGCCGACCGCGGGTTCGACGTCAACTCCTTCGACCTGGAGGACGGGAACCTCACCGTCCGCGCCGGGAACCTCCTGGCGTTCGAGCCGGGCCTGGAGCTCAAGCAGTCGATCATCCCCGGGTTCCTGACGCTGATCGGGACGGGACGGTTCGTGGCGGCCTCCAACGGGCCCGTCCACTTCGTCGAGCCGCCGATCAGGGTCGACCCGCAGGCGCTGCTCGGCTGGGCCGACTGCCCGTCCCCCTGCCACCACTACGACCACTCGTACATGCGCGGGGCGTTCGGCGCCGCGCGGATGGCGTTCGGGATCGGCGGGCAGTCCGGCGAGGAGCACCAGTTCGACTTCACCGGGCAGGGCACCGTGCTGATGCAGTCGTCCGAGGTCGTGATGAAGGAGGACGTCCTGCTGCGCGACCTCGAAGGGCAGATCGGGCTGGTCGGCACGACCGGGCTGCAGCGGCTCCAGCGCACCATCACCCAGCGCCTGTCCGCCGAGCGCGGCGGCTGACCGGGCCGGAGCGGGCCGGGGCCTGGACGGCGTCCAGGCCCCGGCCTTCCTCTCACGACTCAGGGTCGGGCGCGGGCTTCATCACGCGGAACGGCACGCCGAACGGGTCGCGGACGGTCGCGATCCGCCCGTACGGGGTGTCGGCCGGCTCCTCGTCGACCGTGCCGCCGCCGTCCCGGACCTGCCGGACCGCCGCGTCGGCGTCGTCGACCGCGAAGTAGGTGAGCCACGACGCGACCTCCTCCGAGCCGCCGCCGAGGACGAGGCCCTCCCCGCCGAGCACGCCGCCCATGAACCGCCCGTCCGGGCGGGCGACGGTGGTGTAGTCCAGGCCCTCGGCGCCCTGCATCGGCTCGACCTGGTAGCCGAACAGCGCCTTGTAGAACTCGCGGGCGTCCCCGGCGTCGCCGGGGACGAACAGGTCGTTCCAGACGAACGACCCGTGCTCGTTCACGATCCTGGAGCCCGTGTGGCTGCGGCCCTGCCACAGTCCGAACTGGCCGCCCCGCGGGTCCCTGATGATCGCCATGCGGCCCATGTCCATGACGTCCATGGCCGGGACGACGACCTCCCCGCCCGCGTCCGTGGCGCGCTTCACCGAGCCGTCGCAGTCGTCGGTGGCGAAGTAGACGCTCCACCAGTACACGTCGGGCTCTTCCTCGGGGTTCAGCATCATCCCCGCGACGGGCTCGCCGCGCAGCATGCACGTGTGGTAGTGCCCCGCCTCGGGGCCCGCGTCCTCGAAGTCCCAGCCGAACAGCGCCCCGTAGAACGCCTTGGCCCGGTCGAGGTCGGGGACGCCGATGTCGAGCCAGGTCGGCGTGCCCTCGGGTGAATTGCCGGTGACCTTGGTCATACGTCTCACACTCCTTCGTGGCGGGACCCCGGGTCCCCCTGTGCTCTCCGCCGCACGCCCGTGTCCTCATCCTGGCCCCGCGCGCGCCGTTCACACATCGCACGCACCCCGATCGGCATGACCAGTGCCGGCCTCGGGTCACGTACACTTGACGGATGGTTCCGCTCCCGAACTGACAGGCCGCCTCGAGCGCGCCCCAGTCGCAACGCCGGCTGAGAGGCGCGCTTCTTCGTGCCTGTCCACCGAGCCGTCCGTCAGGGGAGCCCTGTCACTGTGATCATCGCGAAAGACATCGAGCTGCGCGCCGGGTCCCGCCTGCTGATCGAGGCCGCCACGTTCCGGGTGAACCCCGGCGACCGGGTCGGGTTCGTCGGGCGCAACGGCGCGGGCAAGACCACCCTCACCAAGGTGCTGGCCGGGGACGCGCTGCCCGCGCAGGGCGCGGTGACGTCCTCCGGCACCATCGGCTACCTGCCGCAGGATCCCCGCGACGTCGACCTCGGCGAGCTGGCCCGCGACCGCATCCTGTCGGCCCGCGGCCTGGACGAGGTGATCCGCGAGCTGCGCGCCGCCGAGGACGCGATGGCGGCGGCGACGGGCGCCGAGCGCGACAAGGCCGTCCGCAGGTACGGGCGCCTCGAGGAGCGGCTGCACGTGCTCGGCGGGTACGCGGCGGAGGCGGAGGCGGCGTCGATCGCCTCCAGCCTCGGCCTGCCCGACCGGGTGATGGCCCAGCCGCTCGGGACGCTTTCCGGCGGCCAGCGGCGCCGCGTGGAGCTGGCCCGCATCCTGTTCTCCGGCGCCGACACCCTCCTGCTGGACGAGCCCACCAACCACCTCGACGCCGACTCGATCGTCTGGCTCCGCGACTTCCTGAGGTCCCACCAGGGCGGCCTCGTCGTGATCAGCCACGACGTGGAGCTGCTGGACGCGGTCGTCAACCGGGTGTTCCACCTCGACGCCAACCGCTGCGTGATCGACATCTACAACGTCGGCTGGAAGAAGTACCTCGACCAGCGGGAGACCGACGAGCGGCGCCGCAAGCGCGAGTCGGCGAACGCGCAGCGGCAGGCGTCCGCGCTGCTGTCGCAGGCCGACAAGATGCGCGCCAAGGCCACCAAGGCCAAGGCGGCCCAGCAGATGGACCGGCGCGCCAGGCAGCTCCTCGCGGGCGTGGAGGGCGAGCGGCAGGCCGACAAGGTCGCCAAGATCCGCTTCCCGGACCCGGCCCCGTGCGGCAAGACCCCGCTCACCGCGGAGGGTTTGTCGAAATCGTACGGATCTTTGGAGATATTCACTGACGTGGACCTCGCCATCGACCGGGGCAGCCGCGTCGTCGTCCTCGGCCTGAACGGCGCGGGCAAGACCACGCTGCTGCGCCTGCTGGCGGGCGTCGACGCGCCCGACACCGGCACGGTGGTCCCCGGCCACGGCCTGCGGATCGGCTACTACGCCCAGGAGCACGAGACCCTGGACGTCGACCGGTCCGTCCTGGAGAACATGCAGTCGGCCGCGCCCGGCATGGCGCCCGTCGAGGTCCGCAAGATCCTCGGCTCGTTCCTGTTCTCCGGCGACGACGTCGACAAGCCCGCGGGCGTCCTGTCCGGCGGCGAGAAGACCCGGCTGGCGCTGGCGATGCTGGTGGTGTCCAGCGCGAACGTCCTGCTGCTGGACGAGCCCACCAACAACCTCGACCCGGCCAGCCGCGCGGAGATCCTCGGGGCCCTGCGCACGTTCACCGGCGCCATCGTCCTGGTCACCCACGACGAGGGCGCGGTGGACGCGCTCGCGCCGGAAAGAGTGATTTTGCTGCCGGATGGGGTGGAAGACATCTGGAGTGACGACTTTGCCGATCTGGTGGCGCTCGCGTGACCTGCGGAGTGACTTCCACAGATCTTTTCTGGCCGAGTGGGTAGCCGAACAGCCGGGAATGACTGATCATGGCGGGGGATAACGCAGCGGTCACCACATCACTACGGGAGGTACTCGTGGCCGAGACCCTTAAGAAGGGCACCCGCGTGACCGGTGCCGAGCGCGACAAGCTGGCGGCGGACCTGAAGAAGAGGTACGACTCCGGCGAGAGCATCCGCGCCCTGGCAGCCGCCACCGGCCGCTCCTACGGTTTCATCCACCGGATTCTGACCGAGTCCGGCGTCAACCTGCGCGGTCGCGGCGGCGCGACCCGGGGAAAGAAGTCCTGACCGGACACCGCCCCCGGATGAGCGCACGGCCCGAACCGTCGCCGCGGCCCACCGAGTAGGGTTCGGTCGCGGCGGCGGACGGGTTTCCGGGCCCGCCCCGTGGACGGCGGGGCGGGCCCCGCACGCTCATCGAGAGGAAAGACGCATGGGGGACGCGAGCACGAACGGCCGACCGGAAACGGTCGAGATCCCGCCCGAAACCGGCGTTCCGGTGCCGGGTCTCGAGGAGGCGGGGCTCCTCCTGGACGTGGACGGCCCCGTCGCCACCGTCACACTCAACCGGCCCGAGCGCCGGAACGCCATGACCTTCGCGACATGGCGCGGCCTCGCCGCCATCGGGCGCTCCTTGCCCGCCGAGGTGCGCGTGGTCGTCCTGCGGGGCGCGGGCCCGTCGTTCTCCGCGGGCATCGACCTCGGCATGTTCTCCGGGGAAGGCGGCGGCCTGCCCGACGGCTCCGATCCCGAGGCCGCCGACCGCTTCATCGCCGAGCTCCAGGAGGGCTACACCTGGCTGCGTCGCCCCGACCTCGTCACGGTCGCGGCCGTCCACGGCCACGCCATCGGCGCCGGGTTCCAACTGGCGCTGTCCTGCGACATCCGCGTGGTCGCCGACGACGCGAAGTTCTGCATGAAGGAGCCCGCGCTCGGGCTCGTGCCCGACCTGACCGGCACCAAGCCGCTGGTGGAGATCGCCGGCATCGGGCGCGCCCTGGAGCTGTGCCTCACCGCCCGGACCGTGCCCGCCGACGAGGCCGCCCGGATCGGGCTCGCGGAGACCCTCGTCCCGCGCGACGGCCTCGACGCCGCCGTCCGCGACCTGGTGGGCGCGCTGCTCGCCGTCGACGCGGGCGCCTCCGCCGCGACGAAGCGGCTGCTGCGGCAGGCCGCCGGCAACACCCTCGAACAGCAGAGCGCCGCCGAGCGCCGCGAGCAGATCGGCCGCCTCCGCGACCTCTCCGCCAGGTGACCGCCGCCCCCTGGACATGAACGGACCGGCGGGCCGGGGTGTGGTGCCCCCGGCCCGCCGGTCCGTTTCAGGCGGTGCCGCGTCCCTCCGGTGTCACCGGAGGGTCTCTTGTTACTGGAGGGACTCGTGCCCGCCGCGCGCCAGCGGAAGCATGATCTTGCTGACGCCGGGCCGCACGCCGACCTCGGTGCCGACCGGGTAGCGCAGCGTGTAGTCGTAGTCGGTGGACAGCAGGACCACGCCGAGCCGGTGGCCGGGCTTCACCACGTAGTCGGTGGGTTCGAGGTCCCACCGGAACGTGTAGGTCTTGCCGGGCTTGATCGGCTCGGTGCGGCTGACGCTGTGCCGGTTCCGCACGTCCAGCCACCCGCGCGTGATGACCTTGTAGGGGGCCGTCTCCGTCTTCAGCGCCTGCCGGATCGTGCAGCCGACGTCGCCTTCGACGGTCTGCCCGAAGCAGACCTGCTCACCGGTGCTGACCCGCGCGCCCGTCGGGCGGGCGTCGGTGCCGTAGTCGACCAGCAGCGCCGTCAGGTACGGGGACCGCCCGTCGAGCGCGGCCTGCACGGACAGGGACGGGGTGCCGTTCACCCGGACGGGCTCGGGCAGCGGCCCCGTCAGGTAGGCGAGCCGGTTCGGGTCCGCCTCGTTCTCGTTGACGAGGAGCTGCTCGGCGGTGCGGGTCCTGCCCGCGTCGACGAACGTCTGCGTCCTGCCGGGCCGCGGCCACAGGCCGAGGGTCCCCGGCTGCCCGTCCTGCCCCGACCGCGCGGCGTTCAGGCTGAGCGGGACGGTGCGGGTGCCGGGCAGGGGCCAGTCCCGCGCCGTCTCCCACGTGCCGTCCGCGCGCTCGACGTCCACCCGCGGCTCGCGCTCGATGCCGTTCTTGATGCCGTACAGGTAGCGGTCGAACCAGTGGTGCGTCTGCCGCAGCCACTCCTCGACGCGCCAGCGGAACGGCGTCGCGTGGTTGGCCTGGTGCAGCCACAGCTTGCGCGGCACGCCCGCCTTCTTCAGGGCGTTCCACCACTGCACGGAGTTCTTGACCTTGACGTTCCAGTCGTTGAGCCCGTGCACGACCATGACGGCGGCGCGCACCTTCCGCGCCTGGTCGAGGTAGTCGCGCTGCGCCCACACCTTGCTGTAGTCGCCGGTCTCGCGGTCCTGCGTCGCGGTGAGGTCCTCGATGACCTTGGCGCAGACCTCGGGGTTCTGCCGGGTCAGCACGACCTTGGCCAGGATGTCGAGGTCCTCGCCCTGGAAGGTGCCGGGAGCGACGACGCCGCCGTTCGCGCGGTAGTAGTCGTACCAGTTGGAGATGCCGGCGATCGGGACGATGGCCTTCAGGCCCTCGACGCCGGTCGCGGCGGCCATGTTCGGCAGCGTCCCGTTGTAGGACTGGCCGATCATGCCGACGTTGCCGGTGGACCAGGACGCCTTCACCGGGGAGCCGTCCGGCGCCCAGCCGCGGGCGCGGCCGTTCAGCCAGTCCACGGCGGCCCTGGCGCCCGCCTGCTCGGCCCGGTCGCCGGACGTCGGGCACCCGGTGGAGCCCCCGGTCCCGATGCTGTCCAGGTTCGCGATGGCGTAGCCGCGGGGCAGGAAGTAGTTGTCGTAGTAGCCGGGGAAGATCTCGGCGAGGCCGCGGAACGGGGCGGCGAGGCCCTTCCTGCGGGCGTCGTCGATGTCGACCGGGTGCATCGGGATGTCGTGGGTGCCGGCCCAGTACGGGCTGGCCTCCATGATCGTCGGGACCTTGAGCCCGGCCGTGTCGGTCTCCTTCGGGCGCATGATCCGCATCCGGACGCGGTCGCGGACACCGTCGCGGTCGCTGTCGACGGTCGTCTCGATGTCCACGGTCTGGGTGACGGCGTCGGCGCGGGAGTAGATCGGCTGGGTCTCGCCGTTCTGCACCGAGATCTTCGCCGCGGGAGCGGATGCGGGCGTCGCGGACGTGGCGGGTCCGGCCGCCCCCGCGGGGAGCGCGGTGAGGGCGAGCATCGCGGCCGTGAAGGTGATCACGCCGGTGCCGCCGAGCGGGAGGCGATGGTTCACAGGGGCTCCTGGGGGTGTGAGCCAGAAAAAACGTAAAGATCATTAACCCGCAGCGCGGCGGTGAAGTCCATAAGCTGTTCTGCCCGCATCCGGCCGTCCCCAAGGCGTCACCGTTGCGGCGCCGGCCGCGTCACGGGCGGTTACGCCGTGAGCGGACGCGGGAAGGTCGCCGTCCGGACGCGCGTTGTGGCCACCGGACGCTGCGATGCTTACTTGATTACAAAGGCTTGATCGCGTACGGGCGGATCTCGGAGGTGCTCGATGGGAATGCCGGGCAACGGCTGGCAGGTGATGGCCTCGTTCCGCAAGGACGGCTCCGTCACCCAGCAGAAGCTCAAGCCCGGCACGGTCGGGCGGATCGCGGGCTACGCGCGGCCCTACGTCCGCGAACTGGTGCTGTTCCTCACCCTGAACTCCTTCGCCGCGCTGATCGTCGTCGCCAATCCGCTGCTGCTGAAGGCGATCATCGACCGCGGCATCCTGCCGGGACGGCAGGACCTGGTCATCTGGCTCGCGGTCGCCGTCGCCGGGCTCGCGCTGGTGGAGGCCGTGCTCGGCCTCGCGCAGCGCTGGTACTCGGCGCGCATCGGCGAAGGCCTCATCTACGACCTGCGCAGCCAGGTGTTCGCGCACGTCCAGCGCCAGCCCGTCGCGTTCTTCATGCGCGCCCAGACCGGATCGCTCGTCAGCCGCCTCAACAACGACGTCATCGGCGCGCAGCGCGCTATCACCACCACCCTGTCGTCGGTGGTGTCCAACGTGCTCAGCCTGGCCATGGTGCTGGTCACCATGATGATCCTGTCGTGGCAGGTCACGCTGATCGCGCTGCTGCTGCTCCCGATCTTCGTCCTGCCGGCCAAGTGGGTCGGCAAGCGCCTGCAGCGCGTCAGCCGCGAGCAGATGGTGCTGGACGCCGAGATGGGCTCGCTGATGACCGAGCGGTTCAACGTCGCGGGCGCGATGCTGGCCAAGCTGTACGGGCGTCCCTCCGAAGAGGAGGAGAACTTCCGCGGGCGCGCCGCGCGCGTCCGCGACGTCGGCGTCGTCGCGGCCATGTACGGGCGGGTGTTCTTCACCGCGCTGACGCTCGTCGCGGCCCTCGCCACCGCGATGGTCTACGGCGTCGGCGGCGCCCTGGTCGTGGACGGCTCCTTCGAGATCGGCACGCTCGTCGCGCTCGCCACCCTGCTGACCCGCATGTACGGGCCGCTCACCGCGCTGTCGAACGTCCACGTGGACGTCATGACCGCGCTGGTCAGCTTCGACCGCGTGTTCGAGGTCCTGGACCTCAAGCCGCTGATCCGCGACCGCGACGACGCCCGCTCCCTCGGCGAGGCCCGCAAGCCCACCGGCGGCACCCCGTCGTTGTCGAAGGGCCCGTCCTTGTCGAAGGCACAGAAGGCGCCGTCGATCGAGTTCGACCACGTCCGGTTCGCCTACCCGTCGGCGGAGGAGGTGTCGCTGGCGTCGCTGGAGTCGATCGCCCGCACCGACACCGCGCGCGGCCGCGAGGTCCTGCACGACGTCGACTTCACCGCCGCGCCCGGGCGGCTCGTCGCGCTCGTCGGGCCGTCCGGCGCCGGGAAGTCGACGATCACGCACCTGGTGTCGCGGCTGTACGACGTGTCCGCGGGCGCGGTCCGGATCGGGGGCGTGGACGTCCGCGACGTCACCCTCGAATCGCTGCGCGCCGAGATCGGCGTGGTCAGCCAGGACGCGCACCTGTTCCACGACACGATCCGCGAGAACATGCGCTACGCCCGGCCGGAGGCGACCGACACCGAGATCCTCGCCGCGCTGGAGGCCGCGCAGATCGGCGGGCTCGTCGCCGCGATGCCCGAGGGCCTCGACACCGTCGTCGGCGACCGCGGCTACCGGCTGTCGGGCGGGGAGAAGCAGCGGCTCGCGATCGCGCGGCTGCTGCTGAAGGCGCCGTCGGTGGTCGTCCTGGACGAGGCGACCGCGCACCTGGACTCCGAGTCCGAGGCGGCCGTCCAGCGGGCGCTGCGGACGGCCCTCGCCGGGCGGACGTCCCTGGTGATCGCGCACCGGCTCTCCACGATCCGGGAGGCCGACCAGATCCTGGTGATCGACGGCGGCCGGGTCGCCGAGCGCGGGCGGCACGAGGAGCTGCTGCTCCAGGGCGGCCTGTACGCCGAGCTGTACCGCACGCAGTTCTCCCACCAGCGCGACGAGGAGCGCCAGACCGAGCCGCTCGGCGCCGAGTGACGGTCCGGGCTCAGAGGTCGGAGCCGAGGCGGTAGCCGAGCCGCCGCAGCTCCGTCCCGGCGACCTTCTCGACCTGGGCGGCCTGCCGCGGGGTCAGCCGCTCCCGCCACGACCCGACCCCGGCGTCGTCGTCGCCGGGGCGGACCAGGCCGGACAGGGCCGTCCTGGAGATCGGCGCGTCCAGGTACTCCGACAGGGCCGCGCCGACGCGGCGCGGCCGGGCCGCCAGTTCCTCGTACCGGACGGTGAACAGCTGCTCCTCCGGGACCTGCCGCCGCAGCCGCGCGCTGAGCCGCACCGACCCGCGCCAGCGCAGCGCGCACTTGACGGCGAGCGCGGCGCGCGGCCACCGGCTCCGCTCGGTGTGGTCCTCGACGCCGAAGAACGGGTTCGGGAAGACGGTGTCGAGGTTCGCGAGGCCGGGCTTGAACCAGGCCAGGCAGCGCTCGTCGTCGAGCATGTCGGCGACCGCGTCGCGGCCGTCCCGGATGACCTGGACGAGCTGCGCGTCGGGGAAGGCGTCCAGCAGGACGTCGGCGCTGTAGATCAGGTCGGGCGAGGCGTCGGCGAACCGGACGATCCCGGACGGCTCCACGCACGGCTCCGCCGGCTCGCCGCCGGGCCGTTCGGCGGGCCCGGGCCGCCCCGGCCGCCGCGGCGGGAGGCCGGCCAGCGCGCGGCACTCGTCGGGGCACTGCGCGCAGGCGCGGGCCGACACCAGCCACGCCTCGGCGCAGGCGTCCCGCAGCACCCGCGCCGCGCCCTTCCCGCGGTCGGTCGCGATCGACGGCTGCCGCGCGAACGCGTAGGTGACCCGCAGGACGCCGTGACGGCCGGTGGTCAGATGGAAGCCGGGGGAGCGTTTCACCGCGCGCGCCAGCAGCTCCGCACCGGAGTGCGGAGCGCCCAGGATGAAGACCGGGCGGCGGACCTTGGTGCCGTTGACCACCAGGATGTGCGGTGTCGACCTCATACCAAGGCCAAGTTTGTCACCTTTTGAAGACCGGTCCGTCCGTGACGCTCCGTGAGCTCGGCGGATATCCGTTCGGGGCCTAACATGTTGCGGGTGGACGCTCCCCAGACGCTGGCCGGGTTCCTGCCCGGCGCCGCGGCGATCACCGTGCTGACCGGCGCCGGAATCTCGACCGACAGCGGGATCCCCGACTTCCGCGGCCCCCAGGGCGTCTGGACGAAGGACCCGGCGGCGGCGGCGACGGCCACGATCGACGCCTACGTCGGGGCCAAGGAGGTGCGCCGCCGCGTGTGGCGCTCCCGCCGCGACAGCCCGGTCTGGGACGCCGAGCCCAACGCCGCTCACGCCGCCCTCGTCGAGCTGGAGCGGGCGGGCCGCCTGCGCGCCCTGATCACCCAGAACATCGACGGGCTGCACCAGCGCGCCGGGACCTCCGCCGGAAAGATCATCGAGATCCACGGCAGCCTGCGCGAGGCCGTCTGCCTGTCCTGCGACCTGCGCACCCCGATGCCCGAGATCCTCGCGCGCATCGACGCGGGGGAGGACGACCCGCCCTGCGCGGCCTGCGGCGGCATCCAGAAGTCCGCGACGATCTCCTTCGGGCAGGTGCTCGACCGGGACGTCCTCGACGCGGCGGTCACCGCGGCGCGGTCGTGCGATCTGTTCCTGGCCGTCGGCACGTCGCTGACGGTCCAGCCCGCCGCCGGGCTGTGCCTGGAGGCGGTCGACCACGGCGCCCGGCTGGTGATCATCAACGCGGAGGAGACGCCCTACGATGAGCTGGCCGACGCGGTGCTGCGGCAGCCGATCGGCGAGGCGCTCCCACGGCTCGCCCGAATCGCGCTCGGTACGGGAAGGTGACCGGGAGATGATCTGTTGGGGGGTCGTGACCGGTCGCCTCTTCCACCGGCGTCCGGATCCTGACAAGCTCTATCCGTCGCGGTGCGAGGAGGGATCGGGTTGAACAGCGGGGGTGCCCGCGCGGAGGCGGCCGCGGAGCCGTCCGACGCGCCCGGCGCCGGCCTGCCGGGCGGCCCGGCCCGGTCCCGGAAGCCCCACAGGTACGGGCGATTGCGGCCCGGCGACCGGGTCGTCGTGGTCGCGCCCAGCGGTCCCGCCGACCCCGCCCGCCTGGAGGCGGGCTGCGCCGCGCTCCGCGATCTCGGCCTTGACGCGGCGGTGGGCAAGCACGCCCTCGACCGTGTCAACTTGGGTGATTATGGACCGCTCCGAGCGGGTTGGCACTGTTTGGCCGGGAGTGATGCCGACCGGGCCACCGACCTCCAGGACGCCTGGTGCGATCCCCGCGTCCGCGCGGTGATCTGCGCGCGCGGCGGCTACGGCGCCACCCGCGTCCTGGACCACCTCGACTGGGACGCGCTCGCCGCCGCGACGCGGGCGTCCGCCGCGTCCGGCCGCGGGCCGAAGATCCTGCACGGCTCCAGCGACGTCACCGCCCTGCACGCCGCCTTCGCGACGCGCCTCGGCGTCACGACCTCCTTCGGCCCCATGCCCGCCGGACTGATCGCGGACCTCGCCCCGGCCGTATCGGAGGGCATGCCCGACGAAACGCTCGACGGCCTCCGCGCCGCCCTGTTCGGCGGCCCCGTCGCGCTGCCCGGCACGCGCGCGCTGCGTCCCGGACGCGCGGAGGGCCCGCTCACCGGCGGCACCCTGTCGCTGCTGACCGCCCTGCTCGGCACCCCGTACGCGCCGCCGCCCGCCGCCGGGCGCGTCGTCTTCCTGGAGGACGTCACCGAGGCGCCCTACCGGGTCGACCGGATGCTCGTCCAGCTCCTCCAGGCGGGCTGGTTCGACGGCGCCGCCGGGATCGCGCTCGGCTCCTGGCGCGACTGCGGCGACCCCGCCGAGCTCGACGCGGTGCTCGCCGCGCGGCTCGGGCCGCTCGGCGTCCCGATCCTCGCGGGCGTCCCGGCGGGCCACGGCCCGCGGCAGCGTACCCTGGAGCTCGGCGCCCCCGCCGTGCTCGATACCAGTTCCCCTGATCCAGGCCCGGACCCCGCCGTGCCGCTCGCCGGCGCGCTCACCCTTGTAGCGCCCCCAGGAGGTGCGCGATGAGCGGCCGCCACGCACGTTCCCGCCCATGGGACGACGGCACCCTCGACTCGCTGCTCGTACTCGTCGCCGAGAGCCTCGGCTACAGCTGCCGCCGCGGCCCCGGCGAGATCATGATGCTGGAGGGCCCGCGGCGCCTGCCCGTCAACATGCGGGACGTCCGGCAGCTCGCCCGGCTCGTGCCCCGCACCGACTGGCCCGCCGTCGTGTCCGACTACGTCACCACCATCGTCACCTCGATGGAGGAGCCGCTCGACCTCAGCGACTTCGACCTCGCCCAGCACCTGCTGCGCACCCGCATCTACCCCGACGAGGCCGACAACGGCGGGCTTGCCGCCCGCCCGTTCGCGCCGGGGCTGATCGAGGTCGTGGTCGTCGACACGCCGACGTCGGTCCGCACGCTCAGCAAGGAGGAGATGAACGGCTGGCCGGTGTCCGGCGACGCGCTGTTCATGCTCGGCCGGGCGAACGTCCGCGGCGACGGACCGCTCCAGGTCGACGAGCAGGACCTCGGCGGCGTTCGCGTCTCCGTCCTGCACGGCTGGACGTTCTACGTCGCGACCCACCTGGCGTGGCTGGAGGAGTACCTGCAGATCGGCCCGCACGGCGCGCTGGTCATCGCCCCCAACCGCAGCCTCATCGTCACCTACCCGCTCCGCCTCGCCGAAGGCCATCCGAGGGCCCGCTACAACACGGCCGTGGCCGCCGCGACGGAGCTGCAGGCGCAGGCCCACCGCGCCTACGAGGAGGGGCCGGGCTCGCTCAGCCCGCACCTGTACTGGTGGCGCACCGGTGAGATGACCTACCTCGAAACCCGCTACGAGGGCGACCAGCTGGTCCTGCCCCAGGAGTTCTCCACCGTCCTGGCCACGCTCGCCGCCGAACGGTGAACCGCCCGCGGACCGCCCGGTCCTTCGCCCGCTAGCCCGCGGGGGCGGGTTCCGGCTCGGGCTCCGCGGCCGGGGCCGGGGCGGAGTCGGGCCGCTTGATCGTCAGGACGGGCAGGAACGCGTGCGTCAGCGGGCCGATCGCCACCGCGTAGAGGAGCGTCCCGATCCCGACGGTCCCGCCGAGCAGCCAGCCCGCGGCGAGCACGGTCAGCTCGATCGCCGTCCGCACCACGCGGATGGACCGGCCGCGCGCGGCGAGCCCGGTCATCAGCCCGTCGCGCGGCCCGGGGCCGAGGCCGGCGCCGATGTAGCAGCCGGTCGCGAACCCGCCGACCAGCACGGCCGTGACCAGGTACGCCCAGCGCGCGGTGAGCGCGGCGGGCTCGGGCAGCAGCCACAGGAACAGGTCCGCGAAGACGCCGACGAGGACGACGTTGCTGATCGTCCCGATGCCGGGCCGCTGCCGCAGCGGGATCCACGCGAGCATGACCACCACGCCCGCGATGATGATCCAGGCGCCGATCGACAGGCCGAAGCGCCGGGACAGGCCCTGGTGGAAGACGTCCCACGGGTCGTTCCCCAGGCCGGACGACACTTGCAGGGCGATCCCCAGCCCGTACAAGGCCAATCCGACGTACAGCTGCACCAGTCGGCGCACCATCAAGGCCATTGCCGCGCTCCAATTACATCAGTGGCATCGTTCCGGACCACTCTGGCCCAGAGTGGACTGGTGTTTACAGGGCCAATATGGGAAAGTGGCTTGCGTGACCACACGGTATGTGAGCGGCCCGCATCTGGCCCGGCTGCTGGGCGGCGTCTCGGGGGAGCGGCCCGTCTACGCGGCCCTCGCCCGGGCGGTGCGCGGCCTCGTCCTGGACGGGCGGCTAGCCCTGCGCACCCGGCTCCCCGCCGAACGCGACCTCGCCGCCGCGCTCGGCCTCAGCCGGACCACCGTCACCGCCGCCTACGACCGGCTCCGCGACGAGGGCTACGTCGAGAGCCGGCAGGGCGCGGGCAGCTGGACGGCGCTGCCCCCCGTCCGGATGACGTCGGCCGAGCCGCAGGTCGCGGCCGCGGACGGCGCCCGGCCCGGCACCCGGCACGGCGGCAAGTTCGGCAGGGCCCATCCGGTGCCCGACGACCCGTCGTTCATCGACCTCGGCTGCGCCACCCCCGGCGCCCCGGCGATCTTCGACGAGGCCGTCGCCGCCGCCGTCGACGAGCTGCCCCGCTACAGCGCGGGCCCCGGCTACGAGCCCGCGGGCCTGGCGGGCCTGCGGCAGGTCATCGCGGACGGGTACGCGGCGCGCGGCGTCCCGACCCGTCCCGACCAGATCGTCGTCACCACCGGGGCGCAGCACGCGTTCACCCTGCTGGCGCAGGTCCTGGCCGAGCCCGGCGACGCCGTGATGGTCGAGCGCCCGACCTACCCGCACGCGCTCGGCGCGCTACGGGCCCGCGGGACGAGGCTCGTCCCGGTCGGCGTCAACGAGGGCTGGGACGTCGAGCTGATCGGCGGCGCCATGCGGCAGGCCGCCGTCCGGATGGCCTACACGATCCCCGACTTCCAGAACCCGACCGGGCACCTCATGCCCGCCGCCGAACGGGCCGCGCTCGTTGACGCCGCGCGCCGCGCCGACGCGTTCCTCGTCACCGACGAGACCTTCGCCGACCTCGCCCTCGACGTGGACGCGCCGCGCGAGCCGCCGCTCGCCGCCTACGACTCCGGCGGCCGGGTCGTGACGATCGGGTCGGCGTCCAAGCTGATGTGGGGCGGTCTGCGCATCGGCTGGATCCGCACGACCGCGCCGCTGGCCCGGCGGCTGACCATCGCCCGCGAGCCGTCCGACATGGCGAGCCCGGTGCTGGAGCAGCTGATCGTCCGGGAGCTCCTGCTGCGGGTGGAGGAGGTCCGGGCCGAGCGCGCGGAGACCCTGCGGCGCAACCGGGACGCGCTCGCCGCGGCGCTGCGCGAGCTGCTGCCCGGCTGGGAGTTCCGGCTCCCCGCGGGCGGCATGTCGCTGTGGGCGCGGATCGGCGCGCCGGTCGCGACGCGGCTGGCCGAGGCGGCCGAGCGGCTCGGCGTCCGCGTCGTCGGCGGACCGGTGTTCGGCGTGGACGGCGTCCTGGAGGACTACGTCCGGCTGCCCTACGTCCTGCCGCCGGACACGCTGCGCCCGGCCGTCGAACGGCTCGCGCTGGCCTTCCGCGAGGCCGAGGCGGCCCCGCCCGCGCGCCCGCTGCCCGCCTACGTGTGAACGGGCCGCCGGAGGGAACCTCCGGCGGCCCGCCGCGCCCGGTGGGCTACTGGACGTTCTGGATGTAGCCGACCAGGTGCTCGCGCTCGCTCTCCAGCTCGTCGATGGCGCTCTTGACCACGTCGCCGATGCTGACGATCCCGGTGAGCCGCCCGTCCTCGACGACGGGCACGTGCCGGATCCGGTGCTCGGTCATGGTGCGGCGCAGGTCCTCGACCTTGTCGGCGGGACCGCAGCTGCGGACCTCCGAGGTCATGATGTCGGAGACGGGACGGTCGAGCAGCACCGCGCCGCGCTCGTGCATCCGCCGTACCACGTCTCGTTCGGACACGATCCCGGCGATGGACGCGCCGTCCGGCGAGACCACCACCGCCCCGATGTTGTGCTCCGCCAGGACGGCGAGCAGCTGCCGCACGGTGGCCTCGGGACGAACCGTGGCCACCGCGTCTCCCTTCCTCCGCAGGATGTCGCGAATCCGCATGCCTCACGCTCCGGTGCCGTTCCGGGCCCGTGCGGAGCCCCTGTCGCATCGGGGCGGGGCCGCTGGGCCTGTCCTGACAAGGTCGCATGTTCCGGACCTTGGGGGAACCCCGAGCGGGTAAACCGTTCATCGGCCCACATCGAGCCGGGCCAGAAGGCGCATGAGGCCCGGGACCGCGCGCGACGCCGCGTAACCGAGGCGTGCCTCCGGCGTGACCGGGACGACGGCCCTGTCCCGCCGGACGGCCGCGACGATCTCCTCGGCGACGCCGTCCGGGCCGAAGCCGCGCCGCGCGTACGCCCGCGCCACCCGCTCCCGGCTGCGCGCCTCGCCGTCCCCGTCCCGGCCGACGAAACGGGACGTCCGGGTGATGTTGGTGTCGACGATGCCGGGGCAGACGGCGCTGACCCCGATGCCCTTGCCCTTCAGCTCGGCGCGCAGGCACTCCGACAGCATCAGCACGGCCGCCTTGCTCGTCGCGTAGGCGGGCAGGGCCCGGGACGGCGTGAACGCCGCCGCCGACGAGGTGTTCACGATGTGCCCGCCCTGCCCGCGCTCCACCATCTGCTCGGCGAAGAGCCGCGATCCGTGGATGACGCCCCACAGGTTGACGTCCAGGACCTTCCGCCAGTCGTCGGCGGTGTGGTCGAGGAACGATCCGGCCATGCCGATCCCGGCGTTGTTGACGACGACGTCCGGCACCCCGTGGTCGTGCAGGACGGACTTGGCGAAGTCCTCCATCGCCGCGGGGTCGGACACGTCCACCTTGACCGCGTGGCCCTCCGGGCCCAGCAGGCCGGCGAGCTCCGCGGTCCGCTGGGCGGTGGCCGGGTCGAGGTCGGCGGCGACGACCTCGGCGCCGCGCTCGGCGAACGCCAGCGCGGTCGCCCGGCCGATCCCGCTGCCCGCGCCGGTCACGACGACGAGCGCCCCGTCGAACGGCCGCCTGCCCGGCCCGACCTTGGCCTGCCGCAGGGCTCGCGATTCGGCGGCGGTGAGCGGCCCGCCCTCGACGCCGGTGACGTGCTCGGCGATCCAGCGGGCGACGGCGTCCGGATGGCTGCGCGGCACCCAGTGCCCGGCGGCGACCGGCCGCAGCGACAGGTTCGGGACGCGCCCGGCCAGCCCGCCGACCAGGTGCGGCGAGACGAACAGATCCCTTGTCGGGACGATGACCTGCGTCGGCACGTCCGTGCGCCGGTCGCGCGGGCGCGCCAGCCGCCGCGCCATGTTCGCCCGGTACAGCCCGACGCCGGACGCGCCGTCGCGCCCCATCGTCCGGGCCGGATGCCCGTCCCGCGCCGCGACGCCCTCGCCGATCTCCAGCGCTCGTGCGAACGGCCTGGACATCCCGGCGAGCCACACCAGCTCCGGCAGCATCGGCGTCTGGAAGAAGTAGATGTACCAGGACCGCACGGCCTGCCCCGCCGCCCGCTTCAGGTTGGACGGCGTCGGGCGGGCGAGCGTCCGCCGCGTCCAGTGCGCGACGTGGTCCAGGCACGGCCCGGAGATCGACGTGAACGACGCGAAGCGCTCCGGCATCGTGCAGACCGCCTCCCATGCCTGGATCGAGCCCCAGTCATGGCCCACGAGATGCACCGGGCGGCCTTGCGCGGTGGCGTCCAGGACGGCACGCATGTCGGCCATCAGATGCTCGAACGCGTAATGCCTGCGCCCGAACGGCCGGGACGACGCGCCCGCCCCGCGCACGTCGTAGCGGACGACGTGGAACCGCTCGGCGAGCCGTCCGGCCACTTCGTCCCAGACGGCGTGCGTGTCCGGATACCCGTGGACGAGCAGCACAGTGGGCCGCGACCGGTCGCCCTCCTCGTACACGGCCAGATCGACCCCATCACCCCGCACGCGCCGCGAGCCGGCGCCCGTCATGACCGCGCCTCCCACCGGCGCACGTGGGGGAGGTCGTCGTCGAGCCAGTACGCGTCGTCCTCGGTGACCACGAGGATCTCCTCGAACTTCACGCCGACGCCCCGGAACCCGATGTGCGGCTCCACCGCCCACAGGCCGGGCGTCGGCGGGTGCTGCGACCGCGCGCCGCCGTTCCACAGCGGGGAGCGGCCTTCGAGGCGCTCCTTGACGAGCTCGCGGCCGATGGTCTGCAGGAACCGAACGCCGAAGGGAAACCCGACGCGCCTGGGGAGGAACCCGCCGATGATCCCGACCTGGTGGCCGATGACCCGTCCGGGGTACTTGCGGTGCCGGTTCTGGTAGCCCTGCCGGTCGATGAGGGCGTCCACCTCGGCGTAGATGCCGGCGAACGTGCGGCGCTCGCGGACGAGGCCGAGGATGAGCGTCCGGTAGGCGGCGAGGTCGGCGTCCAGGCGCTCCCAGATCGGGTTCTCGCCGAGGACGCCGCCGTACCCGATGTCGGCGGAGTAGCCGTCCCGCACCGGGGCCATGTCGAGGATGTAGGGCATCCCCTCCTGCAGCCGGGCCCTGCCGGGGAGGAACTGCGTCGGGACCTTGAAGCCGCGGAACGCCGTCCGGTCGCCGAACCAGGCGAACGGGGTGTGCAGCCAGTCGTCCACGCCGCGCTCGCGCAGCCACCGCCGCATCCGCCGGCACGCCTCCCGCTCGGTCACGCCCGGTTCGAGCGTCGCGGCGATCTCGCCGGCGCACCGGTAGCACAGGCGCTGGACGTCACGGAACCGCTCGAGCTCCGCGGGGTCGTGCACGCGGGCGAGCGCCACATTATTGGACACAGAGTTAATAAAGCGCCGAACGCCCGCCGGGTCAAGAGGCGGCGCGTGAGGCCCGCCACCCGGGACCCTCACAGATCGATGCGCTCGGCCCCCGCGTAGACGTTCATGGTCTCTCCCCGCAGGAACCCGACGAGCGTCATGCCCGCGTCCTCGGCCAGCTCCACCGCCAGCGACGACGGCGCCGACACGGCCGCCAGCACCGGCACACCGGCCGTCATCGCCTTCTGCGTCAGCTCGAACGACGCGCGCCCGCTCACCATCAGCACGGTCCCGGTGAGCGGCAGCCGCCCCTGCCGCAGCGCCCAGCCGATCACCTTGTCGACCGCGTTGTGCCGCCCGACGTCCTCGCGCAGCGCGAGCAGCCCGCCGTCCGCGCCGAACAGCCCGGCCGCGTGCAGTCCGCCCGTCCGGTCGAAGACCCGCTGCGCCTCCCGCAGCCGTCCCGGCAGCTCCGCGAGCAGGCCCGGCGTGATCCGCAGTGGATCCTCGGCCACCTCGTAGGGCCGGTCGGCGCGCAGCGCCTCGATGCTCGACTTCCCGCACACCCCGCAGGCGCTCGTCGTCGTGAACGCCCTGGTCATCGAGTCGTCCGGCGGCGCGACGCCGGGGGCGAGCACCACGTCCAGCGTGTTCTGCTCCTCGGTGTCGGCGCAGTACCGCATCGTCGCCAGGTCGCCCGCGCCCGCGATCACACCCTCGGCCGCGAGGAACCCGGCGACGAGATCGAAGTCGTGGCCGGGCGTCCGCATCGTGATCGTCAGCGGCTTGCCCGCGACGCGGATCTCCAGCGGCTCCTCCACCGCAAGCGTGTCGGGCCTGCGCCCCCGCGTCCCGGACGTGCTCAGCCGCAACACGGGCCTGCGCACGGTGATCCGCCCCATAACGGTCACCGTACCCGGCCGCCCCCGCCGGGTCAGCGGCGGTCGACGTTCCAGTTCGCCACCATCGCCGCGAACGGCGGCATCACCATCGCCGCCCCCGACATCGCGACCCCGGCGCGCGCCCGGCCCGCAGGGGCCGGGGAGCGGAGGCGTACGGGAATCGAACCCGCCGTCCCGAGGTGCTCGGGACCGTCGGCTTTGAAGGCCGGGGAGGCCACCAGGCGCTCACACGCCTCCGCCGGTGATCTTAGTGGGTGTAGAGGTCGTCGATGGCGCCGGCGTACTTGGTGTGGACGACGCGGCGCTTCAGTTTGAGGGTCGGGGTCAGCTCCTCGCTCTCGGCGGTCCATTCGGCGGGGAGCAGCCGCCACGTTTTGACCTGCTGGACGCGGGCCAGGCGGGCGTTGGCGTTCGCGACGGCCTTGGCGATCTCGTCCAGGACGGTGGGGTGCTCGGCCAGTGCGGCCAGGTCGGTGGCGTCGATGCCCCGGGCGGCGGCCCAGGCGGGGGCCACCTCGCCGTCCAGGGTGATGAGGGCGACGACGTGGGGGCGGCGGTCGCCGTAGGCGAGGGCCTGGCCGATGAGCGGGTGCTCCTTCAGGTGGTTCTCGATCAGGGACGGGGCGATGTTCTCGCCGCCGGCGGTGATGATCAGTTCCTTCTTGCGGTCGATGACCGTGAGGAAGCCGTCGGCGTCCAGGCGGCCGACGTCGCCGGTGCGGATCCAGCCGTCGGGGTCGATGAGGTCGGCGGTCGCGTCCGGGCGGTTCAGGTAGCCGGGTGTGCACGTCGCGCCGCGCACGAGGATCTCGCCGTCGTCGGCGAGCCGGAGTTCGACGCCTTCGAGGGGGCGGCCTACGGTGCCCAGCTTGAAGCAGTCGGAGAGGTTGGCGGTGATCGCGCCGGTGGTCTCGGTCATCCCGTAGGCGTCGAAGATCTTCATGCCGAGGCCGGCGAAGAAGCGGGCGACCTCGACGGGCAGCGGGGCGGCGGCGCTGGACGCGGCGGTGACGCGGTCCAGGCCCAGGAGGGCGCGCATGGGGGTCAGGACGGCCGCGTCGGCCGCCTCGAAGGCGGCGGCGACCTCGGGGGTGGTGGTGTTGCCGTATTCCTGGCTGGTCACGTAGGCGCGGCCGGCGTCGAGGGCGTTGGCGACGGCCTGCTTCTTTGTCTCGTCCCGCTCGGCGGCCAGCACGGCCTGGATGCCCGCCATGATCTTCTCCCAGACGCGGGGGACGCCGAAGAACGAGTGCGGCCGTACCTCGCCGAGCATGCCGGCCAGTTGGGTCGGGTCGGGGCAGAAGTGGATGTGGGCGGCGAGCCGGATCGGCAGGTAGTAGCTGAGGACGCGGTCGGCGATGTGCGCGAACGGCAGGTAGGAGATCCCGGCGGGGTGCTCGGTGCGGACCGAGCTGCGCTGCAGCATCTCCGCCTCGTGCAGCGCCATCGAGTGCGTGATCAGGACGCCCTTGGGGTCCCCGGTGGTGCCGGAGGTGTAGAGGAGCGTGACGGTGTCGTCCGGTGTGACGGCCTGCCAGCGGCGGTCGATCTCGGCGGGGTCGGCGGCCAGTTCCGCGCGGCCGAGCTCGGTGAAGGCGTCCCAGGTGAGGTAGCGGTCGCCGGGCGGGCAGGCGGCGGCGTCCACGACGATGATCGTGCGGAGGGCGGGGAGGCGGTCGAGGACGGGCAGCCAGCGGTCGAGCTGGTCCTTGCCGTCCAGGACGGCGTACTTCGCGGAGCAGTGCCCGGCGACGAACGCGATCTGGTCGGGCGCGAGCGTCGCGTACACGGTGGTGGGGGTGCCGCCCGCGTGGACGGCGCCGAGGTCGGCCAGGACGTGCTCGGAGCGGTTCGGCATCATCAGCGCGACGACGTCGCCCGGCTCCAGGCCGAGGGCGGCGAACCCGGCGGCCGTCTCCAGCGCCCGGGTGCGCGTGTCCGCCCAGGTCAGGGTGGTCCATTCGCCGTCGATCCGGTCGGAGTAGGCGGGCCTGGCGCCGTGCCGCTCGGCGGTCTCGGCGAGGCTCGTGCAGATCGTCCGCCCGGCGACGGCCCGGTCGAGGTCGGCCTGCTTTTCCTGGATCCCCATGTCGCCCCTTGAAGTAAGTGATGACTTGCAGGAGGGAATCGCATCACGCCGGGCCACGTCCGGACAAGGGGTCCGCGCATTTCCGTGCAGGTCGGACGGGGATCTCCGCCCTCGGTGACCGCACCCGTACTGTCCGTTTGTTGATCATTTGCGATAGTTGTGCGTTAAATCTTCCAGTGACACGCCTCGCCCCCGTCGCCCGCCTCACGCAGTACGCACACGGCGGCGGCTGCGCGAGCAAGATCCCGCCCGCCGAGCTGGAGCGGGTCGTGGCCGGCCTCACCGGAGGCGGCGACGACCTCCTCGCCGGGGGAGCCGACGGCGACGACGCCGCCGTGCTGCGGATCGACGGCGGCCGCGCCGTGGTGTCCACCGCCGACTTCTCCACCCCCGTCGTCGACGACGCCTACGACTGGGGGCGCATCGCCGCCGCCAACGCGCTCTCCGACGTCTACGCGATCGGCGGGGAGCCGCTGATGGCGCTGAACCTGCTCGGCTGGCCCCGCGACCTGCTGCCCGCCGAGCTGGCCCGCGAGGTGCTGCGCGGCGGCCGGGACGTGGCCGCGCTCGCGGGCTGCGCGATCGCCGGCGGGCACAGCGTGGACGACCCCGAGCCGAAGTACGGCCTGGCCGTGACCGGCGTCGCCGACCCGGACCGGCTGCTGCGGCTGGACGCCGGGCGCCCCGGCGTGCCGCTGTCGCTGACCAAGCCGCTCGGCGTCGGCGTCCTCAACGCCCGCCACAAGGCGACCGGGCAGGTGTTCCCGCAGGCCGTGGAGACGATGACGGCGCTGAACGCGGAGGCGGGCCTCGCCGCCTTGGAACGCGGCATCTCCTGCGGCACGGACGTCACCGGGTTCGGGCTGCTCGGCCACCTCTACAAGCTCGCGCGGGCGAGCGGCGTCACGGCCGTCGTGGACGCCTCCGCCGTCCGGTACCTGGACGGCGCCCGGTCCGCGGTGCGGCACGGGTTCGTCCCCGGCGGGACGCGGCGCAACCTGTCCTGGGTGTCGCCGCACACCGAGTTCCACCGGATCGCCGAGGAGGAGCGGCTGCTCCTGGCGGACGCGCAGATCTCCGGCGGCCTGCTGGTCGCGGGGGAGATCCCCGGCGGCACGGTGATCGGCGAGCTGGTCGCCCGCGGCCGCCGCACGATCGTCGTCCGCTGAGCCGGTTGCCCTGAGCTGGCCGTTTCGAGGGTTTCGTGTCGGCGTCCCGGGTTCGGGTAGGGGCCCGCGTGACCGGGCCTTCGCCAGGGCCTGGCACAAAGGGGGCCGAGCTTAGCCCGCCGTTTGGCCGGCGGCGGGTGGGGCCGGAGGACGG
>NZ_SMJX01000086.1 GCF_004348535.1 Actinomadura sp. KC216 | reverse complement strand
GTGGTGAGGAGGCGGCGGAGGGTGGGGGCGGCCTGCTCGGCCCGTTCGCTGCTCAGGACGGCGGTGCTGAGCGACCCGGGTGAGTCGTAGCCGAGCCAGGCGATCACGGCGAGCTGTGTTCCGGGAGCGGTGGCGCGGGCCTGCCGGTAGAGCGCGCGGCTGCCGCCGCCGGCGAACTTGGGGGAGTCGTAGTTGGCCAGCGAGTTGTCGGCGCCGGGCACGACCACGGCGATCCGGTCGGCGTGCCGTAGGTCGCCGAGGACCTCGACGACCCGTCCTCGGCCTCGGGGGTCGAATGACAGGAACTGTCGTCGTCGTGTGTTGCTGATGAATGCGGTCAGGGCGTGTGTCCGGTCGCTGTCGTGGATGCGTTGGGCGGTCGCCAGTGCGCTTTTGATCTCCCGGGCTGTGGCCTGATAGCGGAGGTCTAGGGTCGCCGATGTCGTGGCGGGTGCCGGGGGTGGGGCGGGGTACATGTCCGTGTCGCTGGTCGCGGCGGCCGCCGACACGGACACCGCCAGGATGGACACGATGGCCGCGGCCTTGCGAACGCTGGGCATCCGGAATGTCCTTCCTGGTCAGTGGGGGTGAAGCACTGATCAGGAAGGTAGGAATCGGACGCCGTAGCGCGGATCAACCGGCGGTGTGGTCTTCCGGGGTGCGACTCCGGTAGCAGGGGCGAAACCTGAGTATCAGTCGCCGGGGCGGACCAGCCCGACCTCGTAGGCGTAGACGATCGCCTGCGGACGGTCCCGGAGATCGAGCTTCATCAGGATCCGCCCGAAATGCGTCTTGACGGTCTGCTCGGCGACGACGAGCTTCTGCGCGATCTCGCCGTTGGACAGGCCGCGCGCCACCAGCGTCAGGACCTCGGTCTCCCGCTCCGTCAGCTCCGCCAGCCGCGTGCGGGACGGCGCCCGCGGCCCGCCGAGCCGCGAGAACTCCGCGATGAGGCGGCGAGTGATCGACGGCGACAGCAGCGCGTCGCCCGCCGCCACGATCCGGACGGCGTCCGCCAGCTCCGTCGCGGACGCGTCCTTCAGCAGGAACCCGCTGGCCCCGGCGCGCAGCGCCTCGTACACGTAGTCGTCCAGGTCGAACGTGGTGAGCATGAGGATCTTCGGGGCGTCCTCGGTGGCGGCAGCGAGGATGCGGCGGGTCGCCTCCAGGCCGTCCATGACCGGCATGCGGACGTCCATCAGCACGACGTCGGGATGGAGGGCGGCGACGCGCTGCAGGCCCTCCTCGCCGTTCACGGCCTCGCCGACGACCTCGATGTCGGGCTGGGCGTTCAGCAGCACACCGAACCCGGTCCGCACCATGCCCTGGTCGTCGACGATCAGGACCCGGATGGTCACGTCGCGTCCCGCGCAGGTGTCGACGTGTCCCGCGCGCGTGAGGGAGTCTCTACCGGCAGGTTGGCGGTCAGGGCGAATCCTCCGTCCGGTGTGGGGCGGGCGGTCAGGTCGCCGCCGAGTGCGGTGGCCCGCTCACGCATTCCGATCAGGCCGTGGCCTCCGCCCGGGAGCCCTGGCCCTGGGGGCTGGCCGTTCGCGGGTGGTCCGTTGACGACGCCGAGCCACACTATGCCGTCCGCGTGGGACGCATCGACGTGCACCTGCGAACCGGGCGCGTGCCGCATCGCGTTGCTGAGCGCCTCTTGCAGGATCCGGTATGCGGTCAGGCCCACGCCTGGCGGGAGGCCGGTGAGGTCGCCGTCCAGCCGTGTCGTCACGTGGAGGCCCGCCGCCCTCGCGTTGTTGACCAGGTCGTCCAGGCGGTCGAGGCCGGGCTGCGGGGCGGTCTCGGCGCCGTCCTCCGAGCGCAGGACGCCGAGGATCCGGCGCAGCTCCGTCAGGGCGTCCAGCGCCGTGGCGCGGATCTCGGCGAGGTCGCGGCGCGTCTCGTCCGGTATCGACTCGACCTTGTAGGGCGCCGCCTCCGCCTGGATCGCGATCATCGACATGTGGTGGGCGACGACGTCGTGCAGCTCCCGCGCGATCCGCTGCCGTTCGGTCAGCACCGCCTCGGCGTCCTGGTGCCGCCGCTCCTCGAAGGCGAGCCGCAACCGCTGTTCGGCCAGCTGCCGCCGCGACGTCTGCCGCAGCCGGACCGCGTACCCCACCGCCAGCGGCGGGACGAGCAGTATCGACGCGTTGAGCGCCGTCTCCGGGTCTTTGAGCCATACTCCGGCGAAAGAAAAGATCGCGACGCCGAGCGTGACGTCGCGGGAGCAGCGCATCGCGACCGTGCACACGCAGGCGAGCGCTGTGATCGCGCCCCATGGGACGTATGGCGTGCTCAGCCAGCCGCCGACGTCGACCAGCGCCGTGCCGAGGAAGCTCCACCGCCACGCGGCGAGCGGGTGGAGGTCGCGGAGCGCGAAGGGCGCCGTCACGGCGAGCGCGATGAACAGCTCGGTCACGCCGGACATCTCGGTGCCGCGCCGGATGGACTCGTCCGACAGCAGCGAGATCGTCCCGCCGATCATCACGACGGTCAGCACGACCCCGACCACGTTCACCACGACGCCGAACCGCGCCCGCCCGATGCCGATGTACGTCGTCCACCTGAGCACGAACGGCCAGGGCCGGTCGAGCGGCGCCGGGTCGGCCCGGCCCGTCACCGCGGCGGCCAGGAGCACGTCCCGCAGGACCCACTTCAGCAGAGCGCTCTCCCCGGCCATGAGCCCAGGCTAGAGAAGCTCCGGAGCAGTCTGGATGACACCGTGGTGGGACACGTCATGTCATACCTGGGTACGGTGCGATGCGTGGAGCCCGTCGAAGCCCTGCGCCGTATCGCGTTCCTGCTGGAGCGCGCCCACGAGCCGACCTACCGTGTGCGGGCCTTCCGCACGGCCGCCGACCTCGTCGAGCGGACGTCCCGTGACGACCTCGAAGCCCGTGCGGGCGCGGGCACGCTGACCGCCCTGCCCGGCATCGGCAAGGTCACCGCCCTGGTGATCGAGGAGGCGCTGCGCGGCGAGACCCCCGTCTACCTGCGCCGACTTGAGGCCACCGAAGGCGGGCCCGTGGACGAGACCGCGGCCGCCATCCGCTCCGCCCTCAAGGGCGACCTGCACACCCACAGCGACTGGTCGGACGGCGGCTCGCCCATCAAGGAGATGGCCGAAACGGCGCGCGGCCTCGGCCACGAGTACATCGCCCTCACCGACCATTCGCCGCGCCTGAAGGTCGCCAACGGCCTGTCCGCCGAACGCCTCCGCCGCCAGCTCGACGCCGTCGCCGAGCTCAACGAGTCGCTCGCGCCCTTCCGCATCCTCACAGGTATCGAGGTCGACATCCTGGAGGATGGGACGCTCGACCAGGATCCCGACCTGCTCGATCGGCTGGACGTCGTCGTCGCCAGCGTCCACTCCAAGCTCCGCATGGATCGTGTCGCGATGACCAAGCGCATGGTCGCGGCCATTGCGAATCCGCGCGTGAACGTCCTGGGCCACTGCACCGGACGGATCGTCAAGGCCGGGGGGAAGCGCGGTGGTCTGCGTCCCGAGTCGGAGTTCGACGCGGCGCTTGTGTTCGATGCCTGCGCCGCCTATGACGTCGCGGTGGAGATCAACTCGCGTCCGGAGCGCCTCGACCCGCCGAAACGCCTGCTCCGCCTGGCCGTCGAGGCGGGCTGCCGCTTCTCGATCGACTCCGACGCCCACGCCCCCGGCCAGCTCGACTGGCAGCCCTACGGCTGCGAACGGGCCGCGCGCTGCGCCGTCCCCGAGTCCCAGATCGTCAACACCCTGCCCGCCGACGACCTCCTCGCCTGGACCCGCGCCCGACTCTGACGATCCTGGGGTACCGATGACCGAGATCACGCATCGCTTCGTCCAGTCGGAGAGCGGGCTGCGCATGCACGTCGCCGAGGCGGGCGAGGGGCCGCTCGTGCTGCTCCTGCACGGCTTCCCCGAGTGCTGGTATTCGTGGCGGCACCAGCTCACGGCGCTCGCCGAGGCCGGGTTCCACGCCGTGGCTCCGGACCAGCGCGGCTATGCCCGGACGGGCGGGCCGCCGGACGTCGACCAGTACTCGATCCTGCACCTGGCGGGGGATGCGGTCGGCTTGATCGCGGCTCTCGGCGCCGAGCGTGCCGTCGTCGCCGGGCACGACTGGGGCGCGCCGGTGGCGTGGGCGGTCGCGCAGATGCGTCCGGACAAGGTGCGCGGGGTGATCGGGATGTCGGTCCCGCATCGTCCGCGTGGCAGCGGGCCGCCGGTCGCGGCCATGCGCCGCCTGTTCGGGGACGGCTTCTACATGGTGAATTTCCAGCAGCCGGACGTCCCCGAGGCCGCCTTCGACCGCGACCGGGACGCCACGTTCCGCCGCGTTCTGTACGGGTTGTCCGGGGACGCCTCCACGCCCCTGCTGACCATCCCGGACGGTGGAGACTTCCTCGACACCCTCGCCGAACCGGAGAAGCTCCCCGGCTGGCTGACCGACGACGACATCGCCGTCTACGTGGACGAATACGCGTCCAGCGGCTTCACGGGGCCCGTCAACTGGTACCGCAACCTCGACCGCAACTGGGAGCTCACCGCCGCGTGGCACCGCGCGCGGATCGGCCCGCCCGCCCTGTTTATCGCCGGTGACCGCGACGTCACGGCCATCGGCGCGCGGAAGGCGATCGGCTCGCTGAGCGACTTCGTGCCGAACCTCCGCGACACCGTCTGGCTGTCCGGTTGCGGCCACTGGACGCAGCAGGAGCGCCCCACCGAGGTCAACGACGCCCTGATCGCCTTCCTTCGCGGCCTCTGACGGTCCTCGGAATGTCGGAGGCGGGGCGTACGGTCGGCGCGTGAATCGGACCGACCGCTTGTACGCACTGGTGGAGGAGTTGCGGGCCTGCGCGCCGCGCCGGGTCAGCGCGCGGGAGTTGGCCGCGCGGTACGAGGTCAGCGTCCGGACGATCGAGCGCGACATCGGCGCGTTGCAGCAGGCGGGGGTGCCGATCTTCGCGGACGTGGGCCGGGGCGGCGGCTACACGCTCGACAAGAGCCGGACGCTGCCGCCGCTGAACTTCACGCCCGCCGAGGCCGTGGCCGTCGCGATCACCCTGTCCCGGGCGGGCGGCTCGCCGTATTCGCGGTCCGCGCGCACCGCCCTGCACAAGATCGTGGCGGCGATGTCGGCGGCCGACAGCGCCTCGGCCCGCGAGCTGGCCGAACGCGTCCGGTTCATGACGCCGCCGGACGCGGGCGAGCCCGACGCCGCGCCCACCTCGGTGCCCGCCGTCCTGGAAGAGGCCATGTCCGCCCGCCGCGTCGTCCGGCTCCGCTACGAGGACGCCGAGGGCATCGGAACGGAACGCGACGTCGAGCCGGTCGCGTTCACCGCGGTCTCGCTGCGCTGGTACCTGATCGGCTGGTGCCGCCTCCGTGACGGCGCCCGCGTCTTCCGCATCGACCGCATCCGCCGCGCCACTCTGCTGGACGAACGGGCCCCGGAACGCGCCTTCGACGAGATGACGTGCCCGCCGACCGACTACGTCGTCCGCCCCCTCGAACTCGTCTAACGCCAGAAGCACGGCGGCGCCTCACCGCCAGGCGGGACGGCGGGACGCCGCCAGGCGGGGGACGGTCGTCCAGGCGTCTCACGATCGAGGGCGCAGGCGATCGGGGTTGAGCAGCTCGCGGGGGAGTGCCTCCCGCCACCACTGTTCGATCTGGTCGGGCGTCCACTGGCGTTCGTTGATGAAGGTGGAGTAGCTGTCGATGTTGCAGATGGCGGCGTAGATGTCGATCGCGGTCTGCAGGTCCAGGCCGTCGCGCAGTGATCCGGGCGGCCAGGACTCGAACACCTGCCGCCTGGTCCTGTCCGCGGCTTTGCGCCCGTTGGTGTAGATGTCGGCGAGTTCGGGTTCGCTGCGTCCGGCGTCGCGGATCAGGGCGATGATGTCGCCCGCGCGTTCGTAGAGGCGGCGGTCGAAGGAGGCCATGGCGGCGAGCTGGTCCGCGGGGTCGGCGGCCGGGTCTTCGAGTTCGCCGAGCATCTGCGCGGGGTCGGCGGAGAGCCCGGCGGCGTCAGCAAGCGCGCGGGTCAGGCCGGTCTTGTTCTTGTAGGTGGCGTAGACCGTCGGAGCGGAGACCCCGGCCTCGCGGGCGACGTCGCGGACCGTCGTGACCGCCCAGCCCTGCGCGACGAAGAGCCTGCGCGCCGCCCGCGCGATCTCGGCGCGGGTCTCCAACGCCTGCGTTTCCCGCCGCAGCGAGTCGTAGCGGCGCTTCTTGGGCTCATCGGGCATGACCGGCTCCCATTTGACTTTACGTGCTCTCTAATGAATAGAGTACGTGTATGACAGATCCTTGTTGCTTCACGCACCACCCTTCCACCCGCGCCGCCCGCCGGATGACGGTCACGCCGCCGTGCCGGACGGCCGCCGCCAGGTCAAAGTCCCGGGACCGCGCACAGGAGCGAGCCCGGGAGCGTGTCCATGAGTGCCGATAGCGCGGCGCGTGAGTCGACGCGCTCCGGCGTGATCGTCCAGATCGCGCGGTTCGCTCAGCGCCGCAGGCTCGCGGCGCTCGGCGCGTGGGTCGCCGTCCTGGCCGGCATCTGGGTGGCCGTGTCGATGACCGGCGACGGCTATCGCGACGACGTGTCGCCGCCGGGAACGGAATCGCAGCACGCGGCACGGCCGCCGGACTGATCATGATCCTCGAATTCGGCGCGTTCATGCTCAGCCCCCAACGGCTCCTGCGGCAGGTCGGGTTCGGCATGGCCGTCGCGATCCTGGTGGACGCCGTCATCATCCGCTGCCTGGTCGTCCCGGCCGCGATGCAGCTCATGGGCCGCTGGGCCTGGTGGATGCCCGCCGCTCTGGCACGCCGGATGCCGAGGCTGAACCTGGAATCACGGCCGGAACCCACGGACACGACCCTCGCGAAGGAACACGCATCATGACCTTCTCCCGTATCGGCGGCTGGGCCGCGATCGGTTTCGCCGCCCTGCTCGTCGGCGGCAACCTCGTCCTCGCCCCGGCCGGCCCTCCCCTCATCGGCGCACCCGCCGAAGAGGTCGCCGACTTCTTCGGCGACCAGAGCGGGATCGTCCGACTGACCAGCGCGATCGGCCCGTTCGTGTGGCTGTTGGCGACCGTGTTCGGTGCCGCGGCGACCGCGGCGCTGTGGCCGATCGAGCGGCGCCGCGGCGAGGCGTGGTCGCTCGTCGGATTCGCGGGCCTTCTTTTGCAGAACACGACGTTCCTCGGTGTCATCGCGACCCGCCTCGCACTGACCGGCACCGCGGCGGACGCGTCCGCGACGCAAGGTCTGTGGTCGTTGAACGAGGCGTTCTTCGCGCTGAACGGCACCTTCCTCGCCACCGCCATGATCGGCCTCTCGCTCGCCGGGCTCCGCACCCGCCTGATCCGCCGGTCACACGCGGTCCTGGGGTTCGCGGCCGCCGGACTCCAGTTCGCATCGGCCGTTCTGCTCTCGCTGGCCTTCGACGACCCCGGACCGATCGATCTCCTCGGTCTGGCCGGATGGCTGCTCTGGGTCGTCTGGATCGCGTGGTACGGCATCGTCCTGATCCGCCTACGCGCATCATCGGCAGATCCGATCCGTACGGCTGAACCGGCCGCGACATGACCCTGCGGTCGTCATCGCGAGACGCTTCGCAGGCCGTTGCGAGCGCGCCTCGTGCGGCACACGATCGGTCAGGGCCGGTCCTGGCCACGGTGCCCGTGGCGTTCTTCACGACGATGCTGGACACCACCATCGCCAACGTCGCGCTCCCCGACGTCCAGCAACGGCTCGGCGCATCCCTGACGCAAGCGCTCGCCGTGCGCGACGTCCCGCCCGCGATGGACGGTGCCGCCTCCGGTGTGATCAGCACCCTGCGCCAGGTCGGAACGCTTCTCGGCGCCGTCCTGCAAGCGGGCGTCGGCGACACCTCGGCGACCGGCCGGTTCGACCACGACGCCTACACCGCCGCGATGCCCGCCGCGATCTGGACCGTCGTCGGCGTCCTCGCGATCACCGCGATCGCCTCCACCCGCACCCGCCGACCCCAGCCGCCCGTACCGTCCGAAGGGCAATGCTCATGACCAGCAGAAGAAACCTCCTCGGCCTCGGCCTGGCCGCCACCGCCGCCCCCGTCCTCACCACACTGGGGCCCGGACGAACCGCGCGAGCCGACCGCTCACCAGCTCGGCAAACCTTCCCCCGATACGTGCACCTGCCGTCCGACCAGGCCTCCGACCCGCAGGCCGCCTACGAATGGTGGTACGTCGTCGGCCACGTCACCACCGGACGGCGATGGTTCGGCTACGAAGTCACGATCAACCGCTCCAGTGCCGGGCCGGAGGTCCACGCGGCGATCACCGACGAGACCGCCGGGACACATAGGGCGCTCGTCGAACGATACGAACCCGACCGGGCGACGTTCTCCACCGAGGAACTCGACCTCCGGACACCCGACGCCACCTTGGCAGGCCCCATGCGAGCCATGCGCCTCACCGCGAGCCTGCCCGACGCGCACATCGAGATGACGCTGCGCCATTCCGGCCCGGTGCTGTACCCGGGCGGCACCGGCCTCATCCCCTTCGCGGACGGTCACAGCTACTACTACTCATTGCCGTCACTGACGACGCGCGGAATCCTCACCATCGACGGCCGCCCGCACCGGGTTCACGGCACGTCCTGGCTCGACAGGCAATGGGGCACCTGGCACTGGGAAAGCATCCGACGCTGGACATGGATGGCCGTCCACCTCGACAACGGTGACCGCCTCAACGTCTGGAACCTGGTGCAGGACGGCGAAGACCAGGCATACGCCACCATCGTCGATCCCGGCGGCCACCACACGGTCGCCTCGATCGTTCCCCTCGCCGAATACGCCCGCGACTTCTGGACAAGTCCGGTGACCGGCCAGACCTACCCGACACGCTGGCGCGTCGAGATTCCTGGCCGAAATACCCGTCTCGACGTCCGCTCGCTCGTCACCGACCAGGAACTCGATGTGCACTCTCCCGGCCAACCCCGCAGCCTCTACGAGGCCGACTGCGCGGTGACCGGCACCAGCACCGGTAGACGAACCACAGGCCGCGCCTATGTCGAGCTATACGGAGACTGGAAAGCCCGACCTTCCACCTAGAAGCCAGACGGGAATGCTGGCGACTGAGAGTAAGTTGCCGGGGTCCTTGCCGTCGCGAATGCCGATGTGGTCGTCAGGGCGCACTGGCCGTGGGTCACGAATCCGGGTTCACCGGTGGGTAGCGAGAGATCCGGAATGCGCCCCGCTTGTAGAACTCCCGGTCGATGGCGTCGGCGGGCAGGGCGTATCGCATCTCCTCGGCCCGGACGCAGACCCGCCACACCTGCCCGGCGGACAGGCGCCGGACCTCCCAGAGCAGAGCCGCCACGTCCGCTGCAGCCGGGTCCTCGGGAGGAGACCCTTCCGGCAACGGGATGCCGGTGATCGCGGAGAGATCCCCGGCGGGCATGTCGATCACCGTGGACAGGTCGGCCAGCCTTTCGGGGGACAACTCGATCCTGCCCGCTCCGATCATCCCGACCGTGCTCGGGGACACGTACATGCGGCCGTTGGAGCAGCCCGCAAGCGCCCTCACCACTCCTTGGTAATCCAGGTTCCGGTTCGCGTACAGCATGTTCGCGACCAGAGCCCCGACTCCGGCTTTATGCGGGTCGAACCATTTCCACGGCGCGTACGGGCGCCGTCGCGGCTCCTGCGGCAGTTCTCGCACGAGACGTTGCAACTCGGCTCGCTGGCCCGCCGGAAGGCAGAGCGCATATTCGACCAGGTGCCGGACGTACTGCATGGCGGACGCGTCCAGGGGAGCCAAGTCGTCCGGCACCTTTTGGCCCGCCGTCGCGAACAGGTCCGCCGCATGCAGCTCCAATGCCGGAGCCAGCGCCCTGAGCAGTTCAGGGCCGGGCCGCAGGCCGCCGATGACATCTCGGAGTTCAGCCTCGGAGACACCGGCGGCCTGCGACAAAGAACCGATATCCGACTGCCGATGGTCGAGCAGCCGTCCCAGAAGCGCACCGAACGGGGGGAATTCCACTACCTCAGGCTATGACCCAGGTCCGCGAGAAGTGCGCCGGAGTCCCGGATGCCGATGTGGCCGTCCAGGTCGGCGACTTCGACGCATTCAGGGAGCCGCGCATGCCTGACCCTGCCCGCCCCGTCGCTTCGTCGTCGCACTCAAGTCATTTCCAGCGTGCCACCCGGTAGGCGACCCACTCAAGCGCGGCCGACTCCATGGCCTTGGTCCACGACGACTGATCGTGCCCGGCGATCTCAGTCCAGAGGTTTGCACTCGCCCCCGCGAAAGCCGCCACGGCATCAGGCGGGGCGACCGACCATGCCGGGAGCGGGCGCACGACCTCTTCGGCCTGTGCGGCGCTGTGCCCGTCGGCCATGAGCCGCAGAACCAGGCAGGCTGGATCCACCCAACCAGCGCCCCTGGTCGGCCAGGCCCAGTCGATCAGAACGGCGCGCCCGTCGATGATGATGACGTTGTCGGGCGCGTAGTCGGTGTGCAGGAGCGCATCACCGGCCAAAAGGTGCGCTTGTTCGGGCTTGGCGAAGTATGGCTGCCAGCGCTGCTCAGCCAGCTTGAGGGGAAGGTCGGGAGCGGGGATCGAGCCCAGCTTCTTCATGGTCTCGATCAAGAGCGGAAGGTCGCGCGAACCCGGTGTGTAGCTGGCGTGCCGTCCTTCTACCGCCTCGAACACCAGGAGATCCCAGCCGTTGCCGACCAGCCGGAGCAAGCAGCGGGGAGCGATCTCCGCGACGAACGGGCCGACCGTCGCCTCCATCTCCTGAGTTCGGCGGCGCGCGTGGTCTTGGCGCAGCCCCTTCACGACGACTCGTCCTCGGTTGGTGTCGAGCAGGGTAGCTATCGCTGAGTTCCTGCCCTCGGGCATGGTCGTCGCCGAGTGGATGGTCCCGGTGCAGCCTTCGACCTTTGTCCGGACGGCCTCCGGCAGGTCAGCCCAATGCATCCGTTCGACTGCCATCAACTTCCCCGTTCTTCGCAGCAGTCAGGACCGTCCCCAACAGTAGGGGACGGCCCCGTTGATCACCGGCTAGTACGGCTGGTCGTCGCCGGCAGCGCACGAACACCGGTCCCGCGCCACCAGATCGTCCACGTCCGCGACGATCTGGATCTCGTCGTCGTCCAGTGGCCGAGGGCGGATCTCTATTGCGATAGCACACGTCCGCGGCGACGCCCCAGTCTTCAAGGATGGCCGTGGCCGCCGTCCGGCGCGGGGTGGTCGGCACCGTGCACCGGACACCCCCTGAACAAGGCGCCGAGATCAGGTCGTAGGGAAGTTTCCCGTGGGTGAGGGGCGCGCCTTTCGGCCCCCTGAGATCAGCGCGGTCAGAGCCCATTGGTAAGTGCGAAGCCGGTTGTCAACCCCCGAACATAAGGGATGTTGGCGCCCTGTCACGGCAGCGCATAGTCATGGCAAGCCTTCGGATCGGAACGAAGGCGCTGGGCCCGGTGAACAAGATCACCATTGGTGGTACGTCGGCTCAGCGAAAACGGCACAGCCATTTCACGGAGGGTGGAAATGAAAAAGTCAGCACGATTCCTCATGACGGTGGGAGCGGTCGCCGCCATCACGAGTGGTGCCTTCGCCGTCTCGGGGGCGGCGGCGGACACCGGCTCCGCGGGACAGGGCGAGCGCGCCGCCGCGACGACCCTGTGGGCCAAGGTCAGCGCGAACGGGACCCTGCTCGCCGCGTCGGGCATCGGGGGCGTCAACCACTTCGGCAGCGGACGCTACAACCTGACCACGAGCGTCGACATCAGCAGTTGCGCGCTGACCGGGACTGTCAACACCAACGGCGGCAGTGACCCCGGGCCGGGCAGCGCGTCGATCCTGGTCGGCGCGGTCAACGGGCGCACGCTCTTCGTGCGCACCGCGACGCCCTCGGCCCCGGGCAACCCGAAGATCGTCGACGACGACCGACCGTTCTCCCTGACGGTCACCTGCTAGACCAAACCGGATGAGGCCCGGGAACGCGATCTCGAATCGTGTTCCCGGGCCTACTCTTCGCCATCCCAAATCTGTCAAGACTCGATGCAATCAAATTCCTTGCCAGCGGAGTGATCAAGGCTGGGAGCTCAGATAGGCGAGAAGGCTGGCAAAGTGCCGGCGCGTGAGGGTGAGGTGTGCGGTGGCGGGGTTCTTACTGTCGCGGATGCCGATGTGGTCGTTGAGGTCGGCGACCTCGATGCAGTTGCCTTCGTGGGCGCCGCTGTGGCTGCTCTTGCGCCAGCGAACTGGGGTATTCATGGCTTTGATGCCAGGTGGGTCAGGAGACCCGCGAAGCTTTCGCGCGTGAGGGTGAGGTGCCCGGTGTGGGCCGCCTTGCTGTCGCGGATGGCGATGCGATCGTTGAAGTCGGCGATTTCGATGCAGTTGTTCTCTACCGCGCCACTGTGGGTGCTCTTGCGCCAGCGGGGTGGGGTGTTCATGGCTTCGGCGTCAGGCGGGTGAGGAGTGTGGCGAAGTCTTGACGGGAGAGTGCCAGGTGGCCGGTGTGGGGCGACTTGCTGTCGCGGATGCCGATGTGGCCGTTGAGGTCGGCGACTTCGATGCAGTTGCCTTCGTGGCCGCCGCTGTGGTTGCTCTTGCGCCACGTGGACTGGGTCAGTTCGGGGGTATTCATGATTGTGACGCTATCTCTTCTATGAGTCTCAGCGAAGCGGCTCTGCTCAGGGCTGCCGAGAGAAGCAGTTCGAAGGTCTCCTCGTGGGCTGCGACCTCCTCTTCGTTCTCCACGAAGAGGCTCTTGGCATACTGATCAACCACGGAGACTGTGAGCCGTCCGGGCGGGCGCAGGGCGATGAGGAGGTGCGGGCTGCCGAACCAGAGGTGCTCGCTGGCTCTGCTGGGAAGCACGCGCAGGTCCACGTGTGGAAGTCGGGCGACTACTGCTAGCCGCCGTAGCTGCGCGCGCATGATCGCAGGGTCTCCGCCCACTTGGTTGTGGAGGACGGCTTCCGCGATGATCGGCATATAGAAGGGCGGGTTGGGGCGGCTCAGCACCCGCTGGCGGGAGAGCCGGAATTCCACAAGCGCCTTGGTGTTGCGTGGGTGCTTGGCAGGACCGACGGCGATGAGTTTGCGGGTGTAGGCGGGGATTTGGAGGAGGCCGGGGACGATGCTGGGCTCGAAGTTGCGGATCTCAGCGGCGTCCTCCTCCAGGCTTGCCAGGTCGAGCCCAGCAGCCGAGATACGGAACTCGTACGCCCGTACCCAGGTGCCGGGTTTGTGGGTGGCTAGGTGGAGAAGGGACTCGCGGAGGGGGCCGTCCTCGACGTTGTAGAAGTCGAGGAGGTCGCTGAGTTCTTCGGGGCAGATGACCTGGAGACCGTTTTCGACCATGCTCAGCCAGCCCTGGGAGCGGCCGAAGCGGCCGGCGGCGGTGGCGACGGTCAGGTTGTGGTGGTCGCGGGCTTTGCGGAGCGCCGAGCCGATCCGGCGCTGGCGAACGGTGGGGGCGTTCCCGGAAGGCATCTTTCAAGGGTGTCACCGAGGGTGTCCGTCCGTGCACGCATTGAACGTTCAGTCGGGAAATGTTCAGGGCGGGTGATGCGAACGCATCGGGCGGCGAATGTGGCGGGCGTTTCCGAATCGAAGGGAGGCGCGGTATGGGAGCGCCCGAGATGAGTTGGACCCGGCTGGGCGAGGACGGGGCGGTGGTCGCGCGGCGTGGTGTGTCGTGGGTGTGACGAGCGGTGGGCTTGTGGTGGTCGGCTCGCTCACGCTTCCGGGCGTGCGGAGGTCCGTCTCGCATGCGCGGACCTTCCTCCGGGACATGATGCCGCAGGCCCATCCGCTGCTGGACGACCTGGTGACGGTCGGGAGCGAGACCGTCTCCAACGCGATCACCCACACGGACTCGGGCGACGGCGGACGAGTGACGGTCAGCCTGCTGGCCGGACGGGGCGTCTACCGGCTGGAGGTCTCCGACGACGGTGCGGGCGGCAGGCGTCCGCATCTCAAGGCGGAGACCCTCGCCGAAGGCGGACGCGGGTTGCGGGTCGTCGAAGCCCTGGCGGAGAGCTGGGGGTTTCGGGTGGACGGGCCCCGCACGGTGGTGTGGGCGGAATTCCGGTGGGGTGAGAATCCGTCCGGAAACCCCGACAGGGGGTTGTCGCGGGCCTCCAAGACGCTGGTGGCAGCAGCGTTTGAAGGAGGAGATCGATGAGCGTTCCCGCGTTCAACACCGTCACGTGGTTCCAGGTCGGCACCGACGCGCCCGAGGAGGCCCGGCGCTTCTACGGCGACATGTTCGGCTGGAAGTTCGCGCTCGACCCGGACGCGGACGGCTACGACCTGGTCACCTACCCGGGCGCCGACGCGCCGAGCGGCGGTATCTCGCACGAGCCCGACGCGTCCCGCAACCACGCGATGTTCCTGGTCATGGTCGAGGACGTCGAGGCCATGTGCGCGCAGACGGAGAAGAACGGCGGCAAGGTCGCGGAGCACACCACGACCACGGTCAGCGGGCTCAAGTTCGCCTACCTGGAGGACCCCACGGGCAACCGCTTCGGCGTCTTCTCGCCGCCGCCCGCCTCCTGACCCCGGACGCGCAAAGGGCCCCGAGATTCCTCGGGGCCCTTTCCACGTGATCGCGGCCTACACCTCCGCGATCACCGTCCTCCAGCCCCCACCCACCGCCATTCAACGGACGAGCTTCGCTCGGCGGACAGGATCAGGCGTCGCCGCCCGTGTTGCTCTCGGCGCTTCCGGCGCCGCCCGCGAAGACGTCTCCGACGTCGGCGTTGAGGCGGTAGCGCTCCATCGCCTGCTGGAGCGTCTCCGGCTTGACCTCGCCGTGCCGGGCGAGCCGGGTCAGGACCGCGAGGACGATCGACGCCGCGTCCACGTGGAAGAACCGGCGGGCGGCGGCGCGGGTGTCGGAGAAGCCGAACCCGTCCGTGCCGAGCGACGTGAAGTCCGCCTGGACCCAGGGGGCGATCTGGTCCGGAACGGCGCGCATGAAGTCCGACACCGCGACGATCGGCCCGGCGACGTTGTCGAGCTTCCGGGTGACGTACGGGACGCGCTGGTCGGAGTCCGGGTTCAGCATGTTCCACTCGTCGCAGTCGCGGGCCTCGCGGGCCAGCTCGTTCCACGAGGTGGCCGACCAGACGTCCGCGGCGACGCCCCAGTCTTCGGCGAGCAGGCGCTGTGCTTCCAGGGCCCACCGGCCGCCGACGCCGGACGCCAGGATCTGCGCCCGCGGTGCCTCGCCGTTGCCGGAGGTGACCTCCGGGGCGGTCTTGTACCGGTACAGGCCCCTGAGGAGGCCGTCGACGTCGAGGTCGTCCGGCTCCACCGGCTGCTGGTACGGCTCGTTGTAGACGGTGAGGTAGTAGAAGACGTCCTCGCCGTTCGGGTGCTCCTCGGACGTCCCGTACATGCGGCGCAGCGCGTCCTGGACGATGTGCGCCAGCTCGAACGCCCACGTCGGGTCGTAGTGGACGCACGCCGGGTTCGTCGCGGCGAGCAGCGGGGAGTGGCCGTCGGCGTGCTGGAGGCCCTCGCCGGTGAGGGTGGTGCGGCCCGCGGTGGCGCCGAGGAGGAACCCCCGGCCCATCTGGTCGCCGAGCGCCCACATCTGGTCGCCGGTCCGCTGGAACCCGAACATCGAATAGAAGATGTAGACCGGGATCATGTGCTCGCCGTGCGTGGCGTACGCCGTGCCCGCCGCGATGGTCGACGCCATCGACCCGGCCTCGCTGATGCCCTCGTGGAGCATCTGCCCGCTCTCCGACTCCTTGTAGGAGAGCAGCAGCTTGCGGTCGACGGCCTCGTACGTCTGCCCGTGCGGCGAGTAGATCTTGGATGTGGGGAACAGCGAGTCCATGCCGAACGTGCGGTACTCGTCCGGGGCGATCGGGACGAACCGGGCGCCGATGTTCTCGTCCTTGATCAGGTCCTTCAGCAGCCGGACGAACGCCATCGTCGTCGCGACGTTCTGCTTGCCGGACCCCTTCTTCATCTCGGCGTAGACCGGGTCGCCGGGGAGTTTGAGCGGCTTGGCCCGTACTACTCGTTTCGGCAGGAAACCGCCGAGGGCGGCGCGGCGCTCGCGCATGTACTGGATCTCGTCGGAGTCCTCGCCCGGGTGGTAGTACGGCGGGAGGGGCGCTTCCAGCGCGGAGTCGGGAATGTCCAGGTAGAGGCGGTCCCGGAACTCCTTCAGCTCGGCCTTGGTGAGCTTCTTCATCTGGTGGGTGGCGTTGCGGGCCTCGAAGTCGGAGCCGAGCGTCCAGCCCTTGATCGTGTGCGCGAGGATCACGGTCGGCTGCCCGACGTGCTCGCGGGCCGCCTTGAACGCCGCGTACACCTTGCGGTAGTCGTGCCCGCCGCGCGACAGCTTGCGCAGCTCGTCGTCCGACAGGTGCTGGACGATCTTGCGCAGCCGCGGGTCGGCGCCGAAGAACTTCTCCCGGATGTACTCGCCGGACTCGACGCTGAACGTCTGGAACTGGCCGTCCGGCGTCGTGTTCATCTGGTTGACGAGGACGCCGTCGACGTCCTGGGCGAGCAGCGGGTCCCAGTCGCGGCCCCAGATGACCTTGATGACGTTCCAGCCCGCGCCGCGGAAGAACGACTCCAGCTCCTGGATGATCTTCCCGTTGCCGCGGACGGGCCCGTCCAGCTGCTGGAGGTTGCAGTTGACGACGAAGGTGAGGTTGTCGAGCTCCTCGCGGGCGGCGAGGCCGATCGCGCCGAGCGACTCCGGCTCGGACATCTCGCCGTCGCCGAGGAACGCCCACACGTGCGACCGGGACGTGTCCTTGATCTTGCGGTTGTAGAGGTAGCGGTTGAAGCGGGCCTGGTAGACCGAGTCGATCGCCGTCAGGCCCATCGAGACCGTGGGGAACTCCCAGAAGTCCGGCATGAGGCGCGGGTGCGGGTACGACGACAGGCCGCCGCCCGGGTGCGAGTGCTCCTGCCGGAACCCGTCGAGCTTGTCGCCCGGGAGCCGTCCCTCCAGGTAGGCGCGGGCGTAGATGCCCGGCGAGGCGTGCCCCTGGATGAACACCTGGTCGCCGGACTCGCCGTGGTCCTTGCCGCGGAAGAAGTGGTTGAAGCCGACCTCGTACAGCGAGGCGGCGGAGGCGTAGGTGGCGATGTGGCCGCCGACGCCGATGTCGGGCCGGTTCGCGCGCGACACCATGATCGCGGCGTTCCACCGGATGTAGGCGCGGATGCGCCGCTCGACGTGCTCGTCGCCGGGGAACCAGGGCTCGTGCTCCGGCGGGATCGTGTTGATGAAGTCGGTGCTGCGCAGGCCGGGCACGCCGACCTGTAGCTCGCGGGCCCGTTCCAGGAGCCGGAGCATCACGTAGCGCGCCCTGCCGCGGCCCTCGGTCTTGATGACCGTGTCCAGCGACTCCAGCCACTCCCGGGTCTCGTCCGGGTTGATGTCGGGCAGCTGGCTCGGCAGGCCGTCGCTGATGATCGAAAAGCGTTGACGTCCGGAAGCCACGGGGTCCCCTCTGTCCTTACCGTCTTTGCTGGTGGGACCGGCCGCCGCAGTGCGGCGGGCCGCCGGTCCCCGGCCGACTGTTCGTCGCCTCGTACCTGATCCATCGTCGCCGCTAATGATGGCTAACGCATCTCTACCAGACGGTAACCATTCTCCCCGGCGGATCGGGGTACCGACCGTCGCGGTGCCCGGTTTTTCCAGGTTCGGGGAAGATTCCCCTCGACGGGACGCGGGGAACGTATGAGGCTGGGAACAACGGCACCACATGCCAGGCACGGTCCGTCCCGGTGGCGGACGAGCGAGCTTGGGGGAGTGATGAACGGACAGATCGGAGACCGGCTGCACGTTCACGGCAACGTCGTGGGCCAGGCGGACCGGATGGGCGAGATCATCGAAGTGCGCGGCCCCGACGGCGGCCCGCCCTACGTGGTGAGGTTCGACGACGGCCACGAGAGGCTGGTCTATCCAGGGCCGGACGCGGTGATCGAGCCCAAGGAACAGATGCAGCGCTAGCCGGACGAGCTAGCCAGAAGCGCCCGCCGGACGCGTGGCGCTATGCGTCCGGGCGCGTGGATCGGGTAGACCGGGAACCATGGAGAGCACCGTGGTCCGGGTGACCACCGGCACGCGCGAGGCCGTGCACGACATCACGGCCGAATGCGAGCGGTTCGCCGCGGCGGCGGGCGGCGACGGGCTGCTGCACGTCTTCGTCCCGCACGCCACCGCCGGCGTGGCGATCCTCGAACTGGGGTCCGGCAGCGACGACGACCTCCTCGCCGCGCTCGGCGACCTGCTCCCGGCGGACGACCGCTGGCGGCACGCGCACGGGTCGCGGGGGCACGGCCGCTCGCACGTCATGCCCGCGCTCGTCCCGCCGTTCGCCACGGTCCCGGTCGTCGGCGGGCGGCTCGCGCTGGGAACGTGGCAGTCGATCGCCCTGGTCGACCTCAATGTGGACAACCCGGATCGCCAGGTACGACTGTCTTTCCTTAAAGGATGAGCGAAACGATCCGGGTGCCGACCCCGCGGGGCATGGGTCTGACGCGGGGATTGTCACTTTCCGTGGACGCGTGGTTACGGAGATCCCCGTAATCGGGCCAATGAGGCCACCAAAAGCCGGGAAGACACTTGCGCTAGGGGCCCTCACTTGTGTGGACTGTCCCGCAAACACCGCACAGGTGCGGGCGGGCCACCCGTCCAGGGGGCGGAATGGATAAGCACGGCACAGTGCGGACGACGACAATGGGAGGACTTTCGTGAGCGCGACCGCGGGTCAGGCGCAGTCTGAGCGCAGCCTGGCCGAACGGCTCGGCCTGAAGGCGGGCCAGGTGGTGCAGGAGATCGGCTACGACGACGACGTCGACGAGGAGCTCCGGGAATCCGTCGAGGCCGTCACGGGGAACGAGCTGGTCGACGAGGACTACGACGACGTGGTCGACGTCGTGCTGCTGTGGTGGCGCGAGGAGGACGGCGACCTGTTCGAGGGCCTGACCGACGCGATGATCCCGCTCACCGGCGGCGGCGACATCTGGCTGCTGACGCCGAAGGCGGGCCGCGACGGCCATGTGGAGCCGAGCGACATCGGCGAGGCCGCGCAGACGGCCGGCCTGTCGCAGACCAGCAGCGTCAGCGCCGCGAAGGAGTGGTCAGGGACGCGGCTCGTCGCGCCCAAGGTCCGCAAGTAGGCGGCCGCACGCATCCGCACGTATCCGGTCGAGGGGGCCGGAACGCCCGGTTCGGCCGCCCGGGTCCGACGGGCGCCGCGGGGTGACACACTGGGCCCGTCCCCCACGCCCGTGGGGGACGGGCATACCCCGCCGCGGGCGGGCACGAAATCCTGGGAGAGGCATTGGCGGTTGAGGTAGGCGACGTCGCCCCCGACTTCGAGCTGAAGGATCAGCACGGCACCCCGGTCAAGCTGTCGGACTTCCGCGGTGCGAAGAACGTCGTCCTGGTGTTCTACCCGCTGGCCTTCAGCGGCGTCTGCACGGGCGAGCTGTGCCAGATCCGGGACGAGCTGCCGACGTTGGGCGACGCCGACGACGTCCAGGTCCTCGCGGTGTCGGTCGACTCGATGTTCGCGCTGCGCGCCTGGGCCGAGCAGGAGAAGTACCAGTTCCCGCTGCTGGCGGACTTCTGGCCGCACGGCGGGACGGCGCAGCGCTACGGCGTGTTCGACGAGACCAAGGGGCTGGCCCTGCGGGGCACCTTCGTCATCGACACCGAGGGCGTGGTCCGCTGGAAGGTCGTGAACGCGATCCCGGACGCACGCGACATCGACGAGTACCGCAAGGCGCTCGCCGGTCTCTGAGCGAAACGGACCGGTCCGATGGCCGGAACCGGTCCCCGCACCCCTGGAGGTGTGATGCCCTGCTTTCGGTGCGGGGCGCGGCAGACCGACCCCGTGCGGGGCGCGAGCCCCTGGAAGCGCGGGGTGCGGGCGGACCGGCAGGTCCTGATCTGCCCCGGCTGCCAGTCCGTCCACGGCGCGGCGGACGATCTCGACGGCTGCGCGGCGTGCGGCTCGGTGGCGCTGGTGTGCCGCCTCGGCGAGGTCGAGTGCCGCGACTGCGGGCACACGCGTGACGCCGTCCCCTCCGACCTGGTGCATTCCGGCGCCCCGCCCGGTGGTCCGTCCGGCGGGGCGCCCGGTGCGTCCGGCTCGTCCGGTGACGGGGATCTTTCCGCGGAGGTGGCCGCGGCCCTGAACCGGGTGCTGCGCCGGGGGCTGGCCCGGTAGGCAGCGAGCAGCGCCGGGGGCCGGTCGGTAACCGTGCGCTGACCAATTCCGGTCGTGCCGAGTGGGGCATTTGGGGCTTGACGTGGCATTTCGCCCGCTGGCACGCTGCGCGGATGCCGATCGTGCTGATGCGCCTGGTCAACCGGCTCACCGGGCGCTCCTGGCGGGCGCCCGCGCTCGTCCTCCTCGCCGCCTTCCTGGTCGGCTGGCTGCTGATCGCGGTGTTCGAGGAGCCCGGCGCCGACATCAGGCGGCCGGACGAGTACATCTGGTACTTCCTGGTCAGCGGCACCACCACCGGCTACGGCGACCTGTACCCGGAGTCGGTCGGCGGCCGGATCGGCGGCGTGATCATCATCGTGGCGGGCCTCACCGCGGGGCTCGTGATGTTCGCCGAGCTGACGCTCTGGATGGGGAGAGGACGGACCATGAGGGCCAACGGCCAGGCGCAGCTCCACAAGAAGCAGCACATCGTGATGATCGGCTACGACCGGGACGGGCTGCGGGCGATCATCGGCCAGCTCCGCGCCGACCCGGAGTACGCCAAGACCCCCGTGGTCACGATCTTCTGGCCGGGCGAGCTGACGGGCGAGAACCCCGACCCCGGCCTGTACGACGTGGTCGCCTTCGACGACACCGCCTACGAGCGCGCGTGCCTGGAGAACGCCCGCTCCGCCGTCGTGGTCGGCCGCTCCGACGACGAGACCGTCCGGGTGATGCTGGGCGTCTCCGCCTACCTGCGTCGCAAGGACGCGTCGGTGCACCTGCTGGCGGGCGTGCACGACGGCGGCCGCCGCGCGGAGATCACCGAGGCGCTGGGCCTGGTCAGCCCGGACATCGAGCCGGTCGACATCGACGACCCCGCCGTCGTCGCGGTCGCGATCCGGAACCCGGGCGTCGCCGCGATCTACCACAACCTCGCCAGCACGCTGGACTCCGACGGCACCCTCTACCGCGTGGACGTCCCGGAGGACGCCGGTGAGTGGTCCCGCCTCGATGTCGCCGTCTTCCTGCTGCACCGCGGCAGCACCCTCCTGGCCGTCGGCGAGTCGCACCGCCCCAACGCCAGCTTCCGCCTCACCGCGCGGCTCGACGAGCGGATCAAGGGCGGCCAGTCCCTCGCCGTGGTGGCCCCGTCCCGTCCCGACATCCCCTGGCACGAGCTGTAACGGGACACTGGGCCGGTCGCCGGTCAGTCCGAGTCGGCCGCGTCCAGGACCCTGAAGGTGATGCCCGCCTTGATCAGCCGGTCGATGAGGGCGTCGCCCATCGCGGCGGCGGTCGTGACCTGCCCGGCGGTGTCCGGCAGGTCGTCATGGACGAGGCACAGCGCCGACTCGCCGAGCATCTTCGCCGTCTCGCCGTACCCGGGGTCGCCGCCGGCGACCTCGGTGACGACGCGCCGGCCGCCGCCCTCGCCCACGAACTTCACGCTGAACCAGTGGCGTGCGCGCTTCTCCTCGGACGGCCCCTCGCCCGGCGCGCGGAGCCGCAGCAGCAGGCTGCGGGTGGGCGGCAGCGTGGACAGGACGAACAGCGCGCCCGCCCCCGCCACCAGCCCGGCCGCGCCCGTGAGTCGCTTGACGGCGACGTAGTGCCCGTAGGTGAAGTCCGGGCCGTAGCGGTCGAGCGCCGCCGCCGACCGGATCACGATCTGCGGGTCGATGGTGGGCAGCGGGAGCGTCCAGCCGTCCCCGACCCGGGCCTTCGGCGTGGGACGCCGCGAGACGCGCACCGTCCGCCCCGCGGGACGCTCCTCGACCTTCCGGCGTTCGCGTTCGGCGCGCCGCATGCCGGCGGCGTCCCCGAAGATCCCGACCGCCGAGTGCAGGGTGCCGCCGGACGCGTCCGCCCGCGCCCGCACGAACCCCTCGACGTGCAGCGGGACGCCCTCGGGCAGCTGCTTCACCGTGAAGTAGGCGCCGAGGTCGTGCGGGATCGAGTCGAACCCGCAGGCGTGCACGATCCGCGCCCCGCTGCGGACGGCGTCGTCGTGGTACTTCACGTACATGCGGTCGACGAACGTGGGCTCGCCGGTGAGGTCGACGTAGTCGGTCCCGGCGCGCGCGCACGCCGCGACCAGGGGCTCGCCGTGTTCGTTGTACGGGCCGACCGTCGTGACGACGACCCGTGCCGCGTTCGCGATCTCCTCGATGGAGCGGGCGTCGGTGGTGTCGGCGTGCAGCAGCGGCAGGTCGGCGCAGGCGGGATTCAGCTTCTCCAGCCGGTCGCGGACGGCTCGCAGCTTGGCGCGGTTGCGTCCGGCGAGGGCCCAGCGCGTCCCGGCGCCGGCGTGCTCGGCGAGGTACTCGGCGGTCAGTGCGCCGGTGAAGCCGGTGGCGCCGAACAGGACGATGTCGTACGCGCGGTCGGCGGTCATGCGCATGCCCCTTCCCTGGATTCGCGAACTCCCTGGCTTCCGAACTCGATTCTGTATCCAATACCGCCGGGTGCGCACGCCAAGGCGCAGATGTGAGCGACCGCACTCGTCTAGGGTTGCTCGGATGAGGCGGATGGTGGTCCCGTGACCGGGCTCGCCCTGGCGATGGACGTCGTCGCCGTGGGCTTCTTCGCGTGGTTCGTGGTCCTGACGACCCGCGGCCGGACCGTGCCCGCCACCGACGGGGGCGGCCAGTCCGTCGCGACGCTCCTCATCGCCGTCAGCCTGGCCCTGCTGTCGGTCTCCCTGTGGAGCATTCCCTAGCGCGTGACCGGCGGGACCGGCGTGACCCGGCGGGACCGCGCGGGACCTGGCCGTCTCCTCCGGGTGACGGGCGTCACAGCCGATCCGGGGATTGGCCTCCGCATGTCCTACTGTTGTGACGACGACATGAAGATGTGGGGGAGAAGTTGCTGAACCCTGAGGATCTGTACGAGCTCGACACCGACCTGCCGCCGATGACGGGTCCGGTGCTGCTGCACAGCCTCGACGGCTTCGTGGACGCCGGGTCCACCGGGCAGCTCGTGCGAGAGCACCTCCTCGAGGCGCTGGAGCACCGCGTCGTCGCCCGCTTCGACGTCGACTCGCTGATCGACTACCGGGCGCGCCGCCCGCCGATGACCTTCGACCGCGACCACTGGGCGTCCTACGAGGCGCCCGAGCTGGTGGTGCGCCTTCTCCGCGACGACGCGGGCAGCCCGTTCCTGATGCTCTCCGGCCCCGAGCCCGACCGGCTCTGGGAGGGATTCACCGCGTCCGTCCTGCACCTGGTGAAGCGGCTCGGCATCGGGCTGGTCATCGGGTTCCACGGCATCCCGATGGGCGTCCCGCACACCCGCCCGGTCGGCATCACCTCGCACGCGACGCGGCCCGAGCTGGTCACCCGCAGCTCCTGGTTCGACAAGGTCCAGGTCCCGGGCAGCGTCGCCGGGCTGCTGGAGCTGCGGCTCGGGGAGGCGGGGCACGACGCCGTCGGGTTCGCCATTCACGTCCCGCACTACCTCGCGCAGTCCGCCTATCCGGCCGCCGCCGTCGCCGCGCTGGACGCCGTCGTCGAGACCACCGGGCTGGTCCTGCCCGTCGAGCCGCTCCGCGAGGCCGCCGCCGCGACCGACGCCGACATCGCCGAGCAGGTGGACGGCAACGACGAGGTCGAGAAGGTCGTCCGGGCCCTGGAACAGCAGTACGACGCGTTCGCCGGGGCCGCCGAGCGCGACAGCCTCCTCGCCGAGTCGCAGGACATGCCCACCGCCGACGAGCTCGGCGCGCAGTTCGAGCGCTTCCTCGCCGAGCAGGACGGCCCCGACGCCCAGGGCTAGCATGCGGGGGATATCCCCGTCGCTGGCGGGTAGGCGAGGCCCCGAGAGGGGAGGCTCGCTCATGGCCCAGAAAGTGAACGAGGTGATGACGCCGGTGCCGGTGGCGGTGCCCCCGGACGCGTCCCTCGTGCAGGTCGGGGACCTCATGCGGCAGCACGGCATCGGCGACGTCCTCGTCGTCCACGAGGGGCGGCTGCGCGGTCTGGTGACCGACCGCGACATCGTCGTCCGCGCCGTCGGTGTCGGGAAGGACATGTCCACGGCCGTCGCCGACATCTGCAGCACCAACATGATCACCATCGCGCCGGACGCGGACGCCGACACCGCCGTCCAGCTGATGCGGCGGCACGCCGTCCGCCGTATCCCGGTCGTGGACGGCGACCGCCCGATCGGGATGGTCTCGATCGGGGATCTCGCCGTCCAGCGCGACGAACGCTCGGCCCTCGCCGACATCAGCGCGGAACCGCCCAACAGGTGATCACGTTGAGGCCGCCGGGCGCCGGGTGGTTCAATCGGCGTCCGTGATGCGCGACGCCATCGTCGTGGGCGCCGGTCCCGCCGGATCCGCCGCAGCCCGCCACCTCGCCCGGTCCGGCCTGGACGTGCTCGTCCTGGAGAAGTCGTCCTTCCCGCGGGAGAAGGTCTGCGGGGACGGTCTCACCCCGCGCGCCGTCACCGAGCTGCGCGGCCTCGGCGTCGACCTCACCGCGCCGGGCTGGTTCCCCAACAAGGGCATCCGCCTCATCGGCGCCGGCCACCGCCTCGAACTCCCCTGGCCGGACGGCCACGGCCTCACCCGCACCCGCGCCGACCTCGACGAACTCCTCGCCCGTACCGCCATCGACGCCGGTGCCGAGCTCCGCGAGAACACCAAGGTCACCGCCCCGATCCAGGCCAACGGACGGGTGACGGGCGTCCGCACGTCCGACGGCGCCGAGCACAAGGCCCGACTGGTCATCGCCGCGGACGGGGCGTCGTCCCGGTTCTGCGTCTCCCTCGGCCTGCGGGCGCGCCGCGACCGCCCGATCGGCATCGCGGGCCGCCGCTACTTCCGCAGCCCCCGCCACGACGACGACCACCTCGAATGCTGGCTCGACCTCGCCCCGGCCGGGTACGGCTGGGTGTTCGGCATGGGCGACGGCACCTGCAACGTCGGCGTGGCGCTGCTCCGCAGCGAGCACCCCGACTACCACCGGCTCCTCAACCGCTGGCTTGCCTCGCTCTCGCCGTCGTGGGGGTTCACCGAGGAGAACGCGGTCGGGCCCGTCCGCGGCGCCGCGCTGCCGATGGGCTTCAGCCGCCGTCCCCACTACCTTCCGGGGCTGCTCCTCGTCGGCGACTCGGGCGGCATGGTCAACCCGTCCAACGGGGAGGGCATCGCGTACGCGCTCGAAGCGGCCCGCATCGCCGCCGAGGTGATCACGACCGCGTCCGCGTCGCCGTTCCCCGAGCGGGTCCTGCGGAAGTATCCGTCCGCGATCAGGCACGCGAACGGCGGGCCGTTCACCCTCGGCCGCGCCTTCACCCGCGCCATCGACGACCCGCGGATCATGCGCCTGGCCACCCGGCACGGCCTGTCGCGTCCGGCGCTCATGCGGTTCGCGCTCACGATCGTCGGCGGGCTCCCGGCCCCCGCCGCCCCGACCGCGGCCGACCGGCTCGCCGCCGCGCTGGCCCGCATCACCCCGGCATCCTGACCGTGCCGCCATAGACAAGGACTGTTCGGGCATGGCCAAGCGCCCCGCCCGGACGAGACGCTGGACTTTGTTCGATCACTGGGAGGGACAGCACATGAGCGAGGCTTACGACATCATCAAGGCCCACTACGCGGCGTCCGACCGTGGCGATCTGGACGGCATGGTCGAGGCGTTCGCCGACGACATCGCCTGGACGGAGATGGCCGGGTTCCCCTACGCGGGCACCTACGTCGGCACCGACGCGATCAAGGCCGGGGTGTTCGGGCGGCTCGGGCAGGACTGGAAGGGCTTCCGCGCCGACGCCGAGGAACTGGTCGACGGCGGTGACGGGACCGTCGTCGCGATCGGCCACTACTCCGGCACCTACCGCGCGACGGGGCAGGCGATGCGCGTCCGATTCGTCCATGTGTGGCGGGTCAAGGACGGCGCGATCACGGGCTTCGAGCAGTTCTGCGACACGCACCTCGTCCGGCAGGCCATGGACTGAGGGGGACGGGGCGTTTTCGCTGAGCGAAACGGGGCGTTTCCCCAGCGCACACATAGGGTGCACTATGGCGAAGAACCTGAAAACGGGGCTTTATCTGGGGAAACGTCCATGTCCACACTCATTCGCACGGCGGATCTGCCGGTCGCCGAGCGGTTCGAGTTCTGGCGCAGCTCGGTGACGGACATGTTCGTGCCGCTGCGCGCCGACACGACCCGTCCGGAACGCTTCGAGGGGCGCATGCGCGGGCGGGAGCTCGGCGCGCTCACGGTCGCCGACGTCGCGTCCACGCCCGCCGTCGTCCGCCGGACGGGCGCGCTGATCGCCCGGTCCGACCCGGGGCACTACAAGATCGGCGTCCAGCTCAGCGGGTACTGCCTGCTCACGCAGGACGGGCGCGAGGCCGCGCTCGTCCCCGGCGACTTCACGATCTACGACACGACCCGCCCGTACACGCTCGCGTTCGACGACGCGTACCGGCAGCTCGTCCTCATGGTCCCTCGCCGCCTCCTGCACCTCCCCGAGGAGGCCGTCGCCGGCCTCACCGCCACCCGGATCTCCGGCCGCCAGGGCGTCGGGGCGCTGCTGTCCCCGTTCCTCCTCCAGCTCGCCGAGCGGCTCGACGTCCTCGACGACCAGGGCAGCGTCCGCCTCGGCGACAACATTGTCGACCTCCTCGTCACCCTCCTCGCCGAACGCCTGGACATGACCGCGCCGACGCCCGACTCCCGCCGCCGCGCGCTCCTGCTCCGCGTCCGCGCCTACATCGAGCGCCACCTGGACGACCCGGACCTGTCCCCGGACGACATCGCCGCCGCGCACTTCGTCTCGTCCCGCCACCTGTACAACCTGTTCCGCGAGGAGGGCACGACCGTCTCCGCGTGGATCAAGGAGCGGCGCCTGGAGCACTGCCGCCGCGACCTGCGCGACCCCCTCCAGCTGCACCGCCCGGTCAGCGCCATCGCGGCCCGCTGGGGCTTCGTCGACGCCGCCCGCTTCAGCCGCCTGTTCAAGGCCGCCTACGGCGCCAGCCCCCGCGAGTACCGGGTGACGGTCACCGGCGGCTGATCGTTACACGCGTGGCCAACTCCCGTACGCGCACAGACAAGACCCCCTGCGCCGCGCCCGCCGAGACTTTCCTCACCTGCGAGGGAGGTCACCATGAACACACGGCTGTACATCAACGGCGACTGGTCTATGGCGGCGGACGGCGCCGAGTTCACCACGTCCGATCCCGCCACCGGGGCCGTCCTCGCGACCTGCGCGGAAGCCGGCGCCAAGGACGTCGAGGACGCCGTCGACGCCGCCCGCAGGGCACTGCACGACCCGGCCTGGGCCACCATGCTGCCGAGCGCGCGCGCCCGCCTCCTCTGGCGCGTCGCCGACCTGATCGAGAAGCACAGGGCGGACCTGGCCGAGCTGGAGACCCGCGACCAGGGCCAGCCGCTCGGCGTCGCGGATTCCGTCAGCGTCAGCGGCGCCGCGGAGCACTTTCGCTACTTCGCCGGCTGGTGCACCAAGCTCGAAGGCACGGTTTCCCCCGTCTCGTTCCCGGACACCCTGCACTACGTCCGGCGCGAACCCGTCGGCGTCTGCGCGCTGATCACCCCGTGGAACTTCCCCCTAATGATCGCCGCATGGAAACTGGCCCCCGCCCTGGCCTGCGGAAACACGGTCATCATCAAACCGGCCGAGCAGACCCCTCTCACCACCGTCCGCCTGATCGAACTCTGCGCCGAAGCAGGTTTCCCGCCGGGCGTCGTCAACCTCCTCACCGGAGGCCCTTCCGTGGGCCGCGCCCTCGTCGCGCACCCGGACATCGACAAGGTCTCCTTCACCGGCTCCAGCTCCGTCGGGCGCGAGATCGTCCAGGCGTCCTCCGGCAACCTCAAGCGCGTCACCCTCGAACTCGGCGGCAAGGCCCCCAGCGTCATCGCCCGCGACGCCGACATCGACAAGGCCGTCGCCGGCAACCTCCAGGGCGCCCTCCTCAACAGCGGCCAGGTCTGCGCCGCCTACACCCGCCTCTACGTCGACCGCCGCCGCGCCGACGAGTTCACCGAAAAGCTGGCCGCCGCCGCCTCCAACCTGCGCCTGGGCCCCGGCCTTGCCCCCGACACCCCGATCGGCCCCCTGGTCTCCGAAGCCCCCCTGGACAGCGTCGACTCCTACGTCCGCACAGGCACCGACGAAGGCGCCGACCTGGTCACGGGCGGCTAC
>NZ_SMJX01000085.1 GCF_004348535.1 Actinomadura sp. KC216 | reverse complement strand
GGGCGGGGGAGCGCCGCCGGTGCGGCGGGCCGGGCCGCGCCACCACGGGGACTGCCGCAAGGCGCCGTGACGGCGTTCCCGAGCGGCGGGGAGAGTGGTCGTCGGAGAGCGCCGGAGGCGCCGCAGGGCGTGCAGGGCGTCGGAGTGTGACGGTGGCCGGAGGGGGCCGTGTTGGTCGGAAAGGCGCGTGTTGGCCGGAAGGGCGCGCGTTGGTCGGAGGGGCACGGTTGGAACGCGCTGTCGAGGCGGGTCGGGGAGGTCCGCCGGTGGGGACGCACATGATCGAAGCACGTGACACGGCCGCGGTCGCGGCCCAGCTGGGGCGGGAGCCGCGCGGCGTCCGCCGGGTGGCGAGCCGCTGCCCGTGCGGCCTGCCCGCCGTGATCGAGACGGCGCCGCGGCTCCCGGACGGGACGCCGTTCCCCACGCTGTACTACCTGACCTGCCCGAAGGCCGCATCCGCCATCGGGACGCTGGAGGGCGGCGGTGTCATGCGGGACATGCAGGACAGGCTCGCGGCCGACCCGTCCCTCAGAGCCGAGTACAGCGCCGCACACGAGGACTACCTGCGGCGTCGTGGCGACGCGGCCCGCGAGGACGGCATCGAGCCGCTGCCCGAGGGCACGCAGAGCGCCGGCGGCATGCCCGAACGCGTCAAATGCCTGCACGCGCTCATCGCCCACGAGCTGGCCGTGCCCGGCGTCAACCCGTTCGGCCGCGAAGGGCTCGACGCGCTGCCCGAATGGTGGCGCTCCGGCCCCTGCGTCGCCGTGGGTCCGGACAAGCCCGATCCGGAAGGCGCCGGTCCGGACGTGGCCGATCCGGGGGTGGAGCGGTGACGCGCGTCGCGACCATCGACTGCGGGACGAACTCCGTCCGCCTCCTGATCGCCGACATCGCCCCCGGCGAGGGCGGCGGGACGCTGACGGACGTCGACCGCCGCATGGAGATCGTCCGGCTGGGCGAGGGCGTGGACGAGACGGGCCGGCTGTCGCCCGCCGCTCTGGAACGTACCTTTACGGCGATGCGCGGCTACGCCGCCCTGATCGAGCGGTACGGGGCGAGGGCCGGGCACGGCCCGATCAAGACGCGGGTGGTGGCGACCAGCGCGACCCGCGACGCCGAGAACCGGGCCGACTTCGTCAGCGGCGTCGTCGACATCTTCGGCGTCGTCCCCGAGGTGATCACCGGGGACGAGGAGGCCGAGCTGTCGTTCATCGGCGCCACCCGGGAACTGGCGGCGCTGCGTCCGGCGCGGCCCTACCTGGTGGTCGACATCGGCGGCGGGTCCACCGAGTTCGTCGTCGGCAGCTCCACGGCCGACGCGGCCCGCTCCATCGACATCGGCTGCGTCCGGATGACCGAGCGGCACCTGAAGGACGGCGACCCGCCGTCGCCCCAGCAGATATCCGGTGCCGCCGCCGACATCGACGCGGCGCTCGCCGAGGTCCGCCGGACGGTGCCGGTGCACGAGGCGCGCACGCTCGTCGGGCTCGCCGGGTCCGTCACCACGGTCGCCGGGATCGCGCTCGGGCTGCCGACGTACGACTCGTCCCGCATCCACCTGTCCCGGATCACCGCCACGCAGGTCCACGACGTGACGCGGCGGCTGCTGCACGCCACCCGCGCCGAGCGGGCCGAGCTGGGCGTCATGCATCCCGGGCGCGTCGACGTGATCGGCGCTGGCGCGCTGATCCTCGACCGGATCATGCGGGAGTACGGGTTCGGCGCCGTCGTCGTCAGCGAGCACGACATCCTGGACGGCCTGGCCTGGTCCCTGGTCTGAGCCCTCAGGCTCCGTTTAGCGCCGGGGTTCAGCGTTTCAGCTGGGTCAGCAGGGCCGGGATGAGCACCGCGTTCGGGTTCTGCTGCGGGATGTAGAGGATCGGCGCGGAGCTGTTGGCCTGCTGGATCCAGACCCGCCCGCCGTCCACCGTCGCCCCGGAGATGGCCGCCCAGCTCAGCGAGACGCGGTTGCCGCGGACGCCGCCGGGATGCACGGTCAGCCCCTGGGCCACGTCGACCGACTCGCCCGATCTGACGCGTCCGGCCAGCTCGTTCACCAGCCGCTGCTCGGCGTGCTCCTGGCACAGCTGGATCAGCCGGCCCCAGATGTGCTCCGGCTCGCCCTCGGTGCCGGGCGCGTCGGCCCTGCCCGCGCCCGCGCCCCCGCCGCCGTGGAGCGCGTCCGGCTCGATGACCACCTCGACGCGCGGGCCGCCGCGGAACGGGTACCGGCCCGCCTGGAAGACCCACTGCGTCCCGGCGGGCTGGCCGTATCCGGCCGGGCGCTCCGCCGCCCAGTACGCCACCCATTCCACATGTGGCCACTGCAGCGACGCGTTCCCGTACGCCACGAACCGGTCGTCGGCGTAAAGGTGCACGCCGCGCACGTTCATGTCCAGCGGCTGGACGGCCGGACGGGCCTCCCAGGTCGGCTGCTGGAAGTGCGGCGCCGCGTAGTGCGTCCCGTACTCGGTCCCGTACTGGGACCCGTACTGGGTCTCCTCGTACTCTTCCCGCGGCCGTTGCTCCTGCGCGGGGAGACGTAGCCGTGGCGGACGGACCGGCTCCGGATTGAGGCGTTCCGTCCAGGTCTCGCCGTCCCACCAGCGCAGGCTGCCGGTGCCGTAGGGGTCTGGATACCAGCCCGGTTGCGACACTGCCTGCCTCCGCTTCGCCCATGGCGTGCCGGACTCCCGCCTCCCCGACCGGCGAACGCATCGTACCGAGATGAACGGCCTGTGCAGAGAGATGGGCGGAACCCGGCCACCGCCTGTGGCGTGCGACGATCGATGGTATGCCGACCGCCAACGCTCCGTTCGTCCCGCCCGGGACCGGATGGCCCGAAGACCCGGCGACCTCCGAAACGCCCGTGGCGCAAGGGACCGGGGACGTCATCGAGCTGGCCGCCAAGGCCCCCGACCTGGACGAGCTGTGCGCCCGGCAGTCGGTGTGCCGGGCGTGCGACCGGCTCGTGGAATGGCGGGAAAAAGTCGCCGTGCAGCGGCGCCGGGCGTTCGCGGACGAGGAGTACTGGGGCCGTCCCGTCGCCGGATGGGGCGAGCCGGAGCCGCGGATCCTGATCGTCGGGCTGGCCCCGGCCGCGCACGGCGGCAACCGCACCGGCCGGATCTTCACCGGCGACCGGTCGGGGGACTGGCTGTTCGCCTCGCTGCACCGGGTCGGGCTCGCCGCGCTGCCGACCAGCGTCCGCGCGGGCGACGGGCAGCGGCTGATCGGGGCGCGGATGGCGGCGACCGTCCGCTGCGCGCCGCCCGACAACAAGCCGACGCCGCTGGAGCGCACGACGTGCCTGCCGTGGCTGTCCCGCGAGGTCGAGCAGGTCGCGGCGAGCGTCCGCTGCGTCGTGTGCCTCGGCGGGTTCGCGTGGCAGGGCGTGTGGCCGGCGCTCAGGCAGGCCGGGTACGGGCTGCCGCGCCCGCGGCCGAAGTTCGGGCACGGCGCGGAGGTCGAGCTGGCGCCGCCGCCCTCGGCGCGGTCGCGCGGGCCCGTCCTGATGCTGGGCTGCTACCACCCGAGCCAGCAGAACACCTTCACCGGGCGCGTCACCGAGGAGATGCTGGACGCCGTCCTCACCCGCGCCCGCGACTACCGCTAGCGGAAGGCGGGAAACCGGGGAGGGGCCGGGGCGAAGACCGGGCGAAGGCTGGGGCGCGGGGCAGGGCCTGTGGCCAAGCGGCCGGAGCGGTCAGGGCCGACCCTGTCCCGGCCCGACGTCCCGCGGCCGCTTGGCGCCCCCGTCCGGCCCTGACCCGCGTCTTTTCCTTGCGCCGGTGCCCATGGAGGCACCGGATCCTTGTGCTACGTCCCCTGAGATGCGGATCGGGACGGCTTGGTTCGGGCGATTCGCGAACTCGTGAGGCCGGCGTGATCGTCCGCCGCATCGCCGCTGCGTCGCCCCCGGGTATCGCCGCCGCGTCGCCGCCGCCGGACTCGCCGTCCCGCCATGGGTGAGCTGGGCCCATATGCGGGTATCGCTCCCGGCATGCCTTCCGATCGCACTCCTTCCGGGCAGGATCCGTCCGGACGCGGTTCCACGACGCGCATCGTGATCGTCGGCGGCGGGTACGTCGGCATGTACACGGCCCTGCGCCTGCAGAAGAGGCTGCGCCGCGAGCTGCGGCGCGGCGAGGTGGCCGTCACCGTCATCGACCCGCAGTCCTACATGACCTACCAGCCGTTCCTGCCGGAGGCCGCGGCCGGGAACCTGGAGCCGCGCCACGTCGTGGCGCCGCTGCGGCAGGTGCTCAAGCGCTGCCGGATCCTGAACGGGTTCGTGACGCGGATCGACCACGCGTCCAGGCGGCTCACGCTCCAGCCGGCGGGTGCGCAGACCGCGGGCGTGCCCGAACGGGAGGTCGGCTACGACCTGCTCGTGGTCGCCCTCGGGTCCATCTCGCGGACCCTCCCGATCCCCGGGCTCGCCGACTGCGGGATCGGGTTCAAGACCATCGAAGAGGCGATCTTCCTGCGCAACCACGTCCTGCACCAGCTCGACATCGCCGCGTCCAACCCGGACGACGAGAAGGTCCGGCGCCGGGCGCTGACGTTCGTGTTCGTCGGGGCCGGGTTCGCGGGCGTCGAGGCCATGGCGGAGCTGGAGGACATGGCGCGGGACGCCTGCAGGGCGTACCCGGGCATCGACGAGCGCGAGATGCGCTGGCTGATGGTCGAGGCGACCGACCGGATCCTGCCCGAGGTGGGTCCGGAGATGGGCCGCTGGGCGGCGGAGGCGCTGCGCCGCCGCGGCATCGAGATCAAGATGGAGACGCTGCTGAAGTCCGCCGAGGGGCGGCACATCGTGCTGAGCGACGGCGAGGAGTTCGACGCCGGGACGCTCGTGTGGACCGCCGGCGTGAAACCGCACCCCGTCGTCAACGACAGCGACCTTCCCATCGACGACAAGGGACGCATCAAGGCCACCGCCGAACTGACCGTCGACGGGGTGGAGGGCGTCTACGCGGCGGGCGACAACGCGGCCGTTCCCGATCTCACCGACACCGGCGACTTCACGGCGCCCAATGCGCAGCACGCCGTCAGGCAGGCCAAACGTTTGGGTGACAACATCGTGGCGGATCTGCGCGGAAAGCCCAGAAAGGCGTACGTGCACGCCTACGTCGGCTCAGTCGCGAGCCTTGGCCTGCACAAAGGCGTCGCGAACGTGTACGGAATGAAGCTCCGCGGGTTGCCCGCCTGGTTCATGCATCGCACATATCATTTGTCGCGGATGCCGACTGTGAATCGTAAATTCCGGATCACCATGGACTGGACGCTCGCCGCGTTCTTCCGGCGCGAGATCGTCTCCCTCGGCGAACTGGAATGGCCCCGTCAGGAGTTCGAGCTCGCGGCCGGCCGCCAGCACGACACATGACCCGTCCTGCCCTGTCGTCCGGGCCGGCGGGAGTCATCATGGTCTGGAACGTCTGACACGTCCTTGCGAGGAGGCGCGCCCTGCCATGCACGACGGAGACGCCACCTGGAGCGACGTGCCCGCGGAACTGGAGGCGGCGGAGGCCGCAGGGGAACTCGGCGGGGCGGGCTCCGCGACGAAGGGGGTGGCGCTCCGCCTGGCGCCGCTGCTCACCAAGATCCTTCTGGGCGAGGGGCGGGAGGCGGCGGACGCGCTGCCGATCCGCGTCCTCGCCTGGGACGGCAGCTCCATCGGCCCGCCCGGCGCGCCCGCGTTCGTGATCAAGCATCGGCGGGCCCTGCGGCGGCTGCTGTGGAAGCCCGGCGAGATGGGCCTGGTCCGCGCCTACGTGGCCGGTGAGCTGGACATCGAGGGGGACGTCTTCGCCGCGCTCGACGCCGTCCGGCGGGTGATGCGGAGCGGCGACGAGCCGATCCGGCTGAGCGGCGACGACAAGCGCGACATCGTCCGCACCGCGGTGACGCTGGGCGCCGTCGGCCCCGAACCGAAACCGCCCCCGGAGGAACTCGCCACCGGGCGCCGCGCCGCCGCCGAGCCGATGGTGGAGCCCCCCACGTTCTTCGCCCGCCTCTTCGGCGACGAGCTGGCACACATCACCGCGAACTGGAACGACCTCGGCGACGACTTGGACGCCGGCCTGGACGCTGATCCGGCCGCGGACCTCGGCGCCGGCCTGGGCGTTGACCTTGAGGGCGATCTGGGGGCCGCCCAGTTCGCCGCGCACGTGGGCATCGCCGAGCGTCTCGGGCTGTTCGCCGGCGCCCGGCTGCTCGACGTGAGCTGCGGCTGGGGCGCGTTCGCGCGGCATGCCGCCGTCCACCACGGCGCCCGGGTCGTCGCGCTCGCCCGCACCCCCGAGCAGGCCGGCCACGTGCGGGCCGTGGCCGCGGACGAGGGTGTCGAGGTCCGCGGGTTCGACCTGGACGAGGCCGGTGACGGGCCCTACGACGCGATCGTCGGGCTGGCGGGGGTGGCGTCCATCGAACGCCCGGCGCCGCGCCTGTACGAACTGCTCGCGCCCGGGGGACGGCTCGTCCTGCAGCAGCCGGTCCGCCGCCCTGACCCGCAGCGGGCCCGGCGGACCTTCATCACCAGCTACATGGTCCCGGACGACGCAGGCCTGCGCCCGCTCGGCGCGCTCCTCGACGAGCTGGAGGAGGCCGGGCTCGAAGTGCGCGGCGTGGAGGCGCTCCGCGAGGACCACGCGCGGACGCTGCGCGCCTGGGCCGCGGGCCTGCGGCGCCATTGGACCGAATGCGAAGAACTGGCCGGACCCGGCCGTGCGCGCGTCTGGCTCCTCTACCTCGCCGCATCCGCCCTGGCCTGCGAGAGCGGGCAGATAGGCAGGCATGAAATCCGCGCGATTCGCCGCGTTCACAACGTCCGCGCCGCCGCCTCCGAGGCGGAAGGACGGACCGTGACGACCCGCTGACTCGATATGATTGCGCCGCCCCTGTAGCCCAATGGCAGAGGCGGGCTCCCTAAAAGAGCCAACGTGTCGGTTCGAGTCCGACCAGGGGCACACAACGGCCGGCCGGCGCTCTGCCGAGGGCGCCGGTCCGCTCGGACGGACGCTTTCTCCCCGTTCTCCCGCGGCTTCTCCGGCGGCGGTTATTGAAGTAAGCCGGAAGCCCGGCATTCCCGAAATGCATTCACATTTAGTCGCGGAATTTCCGATCGCGCAGATGTGCGACGCGACCACCACCCCACTACCGGTGGAGACCGGTCATCATGTACCACTGGACGGGAGTCGTCCCGCACCAGCCGGCGAACCCGGACCCGGCGTTCGACCCGTCCGCGCGGATCCCGTCCGCGCGGACCGCCGCGCTGGTCACGTCGGTCGTCGGCGCGAACCCTGTGGAGGCATCGGCATGAACGGCGAGCGCCTGACCCGTCCCGTGACCTCGGTCGTGCTGGACCCCGATCAGGTCTGGCAGGTGATCGACGCGCAGCGGCGCAGCCTGGCCGACCTGCTCGACAATCTGTCGGACGACCAGTGGCGGCACCCATCGCTGTGCGCCGGCTGGACGGTGCGGGACGTCGCCGCGCACCTGACCCTGCAGCAGTTGGGCCCCGTCGCCGCGATCGCGATGCTGGCACGGTGGCGCGGCAGCCTCGACCGCACCATCCAGCACGCCGCGTGCCGCCGCGCCGCCGCGCTGACGGACGAGCAGATCATCGCCCGGATCCGGGGAATGGTGGGGTCGCGGCGGCACAACATCGGCGTCACCTATCTGGAGACGCTCACCGACATCCTCGTTCACGGGCAGGACATCGCCATCCCGCTGGGCCTGCGGCATGACGTGCCCTCGCACGCCGCGGCCGTCGCCGCCGGCCGCCTGCTGTCCATGCGCTGGCCCCGTCCGCTCCCCTCGGCCCGGAAGGTGGCGGGCTTCCGCCTGGTCGCCACCGACACCCCCTGGACCGCCGGACGCGGCCCCGAGGTCAGGGCGCCGATGGTCGCGCTGCTGCTGGTGTGCGCCGGCCGGCTGGACGCCGTGTCCGACCTGTCCGGCCCCGGCGCCGAAGAGCTGGCCGCACACCTGACCACCGGGTGAACGCAATGATCAGCCCCGCGCCTGGGCGTGGGGCTGATCAAATGTGGGATCTCAGCGCCAGAGTCGTGGCGCGATGCGGCGGCACGACGACGGGGGCATCCGTTGGCGGGATCCCACCAAGTTCGTATGAAGTTCTTACGGGAGCCTTGCTCTCTGCTCGGCGCACTGCTCGGCGCACGATGCACTCGGCATGAGGCTCAGGGGTGCGGCGCCCGCCCCGGTGATGCGGCGTCGGCCGCAGGAGGCGCTGGTACCGCGTCAGGCTCGATCAGCGCGTCAGGCTCAGTAGTGCCTCGCACGGCGGGTGCGCTCGTGCTCGCGCACCAGCGCGGCCGCGTAGCCGTGGGAGAGGTTGTGCTCTTCGGCCAGCCAGGAGCTGCGTTCCTCGCAGCGGGTGAACGACGGGCCGTTCTCGATGGCGGTGAACCACTCGGGGATGTCACGTCCTGTGACTTGCGGAATGCGGGCTATCAGCTTGCTGTGCGTCTCCGGCGAGTGGTTCAGTGACAATTGGCACCTCCAGGTCGCGGGGCTCTTCCTGCTGACTCTGCAACAGGAGTCCGGATGTGACAACCCCCTAACGGGGACCTATCTATTACGTTACGTAGATCGTTTATAACGGGGATGTTCTCCGGAAACCCGCAGGTCGCCGCCGTGGTCGGTGGTGAGCCCGCCCGTGCCGGGCGGACGGCCCGCCGTGGAGGCGCGTGAGGCGTTCCGCGGCGGGCCGCCGGCCGTGCGGTCGCCGCCCGCCGGCCGCCAGGGCGTTACGAGAGGCGCTCCACGACCATCGCCATGCCCTGGCCGCCGCCGACGCACATCGTCTCCAGCCCGAACTGCTTGTCGTGGAACTTCAGGCTGTTGAGCAGCGTGGAGGTGATGCGGGCGCCCGTCATCCCGAACGGGTGGCCGACCGCGATCGCGCCGCCGTTCACGTTCAGCTTGTCGATGTCGATGCCCAGGTCGGCGGCGGACGGCAGCACCTGCGCGGCGAACGCCTCGTTGATCTCGACGAGGTCGATGTCGTCGATCGTCATGCCGGCCTTGGCGAGGGCTTTACGCGACGCGCCCACCGGACCGAGGCCCATGATCTCGGGGGACAGGCCGGTGACACCGGTCGAGACGATCCTCGCCAGCGGCGTGATGCCGAGCTCCGCGGCCTTGGTGTCGCTCATGACCACCACCGCGGCGGCGCCGTCGTTCAGCGGGCAGCAGTTGCCGGCGGTGACCGTCCCGTCCGGGCGGAACACCGGCTGGAGCTGCGAGACCTTCTCGTAGGTGGTGCCGGGCCGCGGGCCGTCGTCCTTGGCGAGGACGGTGCCGTCCGGCAGCGTCACCGGGGTGATGTCCTTCTCCCAGAAGCCGTTCGCGAGCGCCTTCTCCGCGAGGTTCTGCGAGCGGACGCCGAACTCGTCCTGCGCCTGCCGCGAGACGCCGCGCAGTCCGGCCACGTTCTCGGCGGTCTGGCCCATCGCGATGTAGATGTCCGGGAGGCCGCCGTCCTCGCGCGGGTCGTGCCACACGGGCGAGCCGCCCTCGCCCGCCCTGGCCGTGCGGGCCTGAGCCTCGGCGAACTGCGGGTTCTGCGTGTCGGGGAGACCGTCGCTGCTGCCCTTGGCGAAGCGGCTGACGGTCTCGACGCCCGCGGAGACGATCACGTCCGCCTCGCCCGCCTTGATGGCGTGGAAGGCCATCCGGGTCGTCTGGAGGGACGACGAGCAGTAGCGGGTGATGGTGGCGCCGGGCACGTCGTCCCAGCCCAGCAGGACGGCCACGACGCGGGCCATGTTGTAGCCCTGCTCGCCGCCGGGCAGGCCGCAGCCGAGCAGGAGGTCGTCGATCCGGCCCGGGTCCAGCTGCGGGACCTTGGCCATCGCGGCCGTGATCATCTGAGCGGTGAGGTCGTCGGGCCGCATGTCCTTGAGCGACCCCTTGAACGCGCGGCCGATCGGTGAGCGCGCGGTTGCGACGATGACTGCCTCGGGCATGTGCGGGTCTCCTGTCTCGCAGCCGGTCCTGTGGCGACCACACCGGCCGGTCCCACGGCCCCGCCCCCACCGTGCCGCACGACCGTGCCCCGGGACGCCGCCGCCTAGCCGTTCTGGCGGCCGTATCACGTGACGTCGGTGTTACTCGTCGGTCACCAGCAATCTAGCCGCTGCCTCCGCGGGACTGACAGTGCGGGTCCCCTTTGTGTTGACAGCCGAGCCAATAGCGACCCGGGTGTGCGGGTCCGGCCGGTCGGATTTGTCGGTCGGATGGCCGGTTCGGGCGGTCGGCATGTGCCGGTCCCGGCCCGGTGATGACTGCCGCCCCATGTGGGCGGGACGTCGAGGACCGGACGCTGGACGCGGCCCCGCCGGGCGGCCGCCGCAAGCGCGGGCGGCGGCCGTGTGACGGGGTCGGATGACCGGCCGGGGCTCGTCGATGGTGACCGGACGGGCCCCGGTCCTCGTTCCCTGATCACCCGCGAGCCACAGGCCCCTCTCGCCGCCTGACGGGCCTTCAGGCCGGGTCCGGGGCCACTGGGTGAGGCGCGCCGGTGGAGTGGTGGCCGGTGGCCGTGCGGCGGCGTAGGAGGGTGGCCCAGCGGGGGCGGTCGCGGTCTGCGGCGGGGGCGCCGCGGACCTCGGTGCCCGAGACCTCGGCGGCCTCGGCGGCGGCCAGGTACACCGGGAGGACGCCCGTGCCGGGCTGGTCGGCGAGGTCGGGCTCCAGGCCGAGCGCGGCCGCGATCGAGGGCAGGACGGCGGCGGACGCGGCCGCGTAGCCCCGGGCGGACGGGTGGTAACGGTCCTCGCTGAACATCGAGAGCGGGTCGGCGGCGAACTCGCGGCCCAGCAGGTCGCCCAGGGAGATGGAGCGGGCGCCGCGTTCGACCGCGGCGATGGTCTGGGCGGCGGCGAGCTGGCGGCTGGCGCGGCGGGCGATCCATCTCAGCGGCGGCATCAGGGGCTTGACGGAGCCCAGGTCGGGGCAGGTGCCGACGACGACGTGGCTGCCCGCGGCGCGGAGGCGCTCGACCGCGTCCGCCAGGTGGCGGACGGAGTCGGCGGGCGGGATGCGGCCCGTCACGTCGTTGGCGCCGATCATGATGACGGCGATGTCGGGACGGGTCTGCAGCGCGCGGTCGACCTGGCCGCGCAAGGACGGCGAGCGGGCGCCGGAGCGGGCGACGTTCGTCAGGCGGACGGGACGGTCGGCGATCGCGGAGAGGCCGGTCGCCAGGAGCGCGGCCGGGGTCTCCTCAGGGGTGTGGACGCCCAGGCCCGCGGCGGTCGAGTCGCCGATCATGACGAGGGACAGGGGTGTGGTCTCCAGCGCGCCGCCGTAGAGGCCGTCCGCGCGCGGCGGGTCGCCGTTGGGCGTCGCCTGGATCATCCTGCGGGCCAGCTTCGCCTCGATCACGACCAGGCCGAAGGTGATGCCGCCCACGGCCGTGATCCCGCCGCCCCCGTACGCCGCGGCCGCCGCGATGCGCCGCGCCGTGAATGCCCTCACCATGCGTCGCTGACCCTCCGTGATGATGTTTCTACCCCCGGGCCGCCGCGTTGATGCCTGCACTCTCCGGCTCGGCTACCGTCGGAAAAGGGGTCCATCCGGACCCGCGTCCCGGGCGCCCCGCGTGAACAGGGACGCGACCATTGATTCGGCACACTGAACGACAAGGATGTCGCGGTGCAGGTACACGATTCGCTCGTCGAGCTGATGGGCAACACTCCACTCGTCCGGCTGCGCAAGGTGACCGACAGCGAGGGGACGGGCCGTCCCGGGGCCCAGGTGCTCGCCAAGGTGGAGTACTTCAACCCCGGCGGGTCGGTGAAGGACCGGATCGCCGTCCGCATGATCGACGCGGCGGAGCGGTCGGGGGAGCTGCGGCCCGGCGGGACGATCGTGGAGCCCACGTCCGGGAACACCGGGGTGGGTCTCGCGATCGTGGCGCAGTACCGGGGGTACCGGTGCGTCTTCGTCTGCCCCGACAAGGTCGCCCGGGACAAGGTCGACGTGCTGCGGGCCTATGGCGCGGAGGTCGTGGTGTGCCCGACGGCGGTGTCGCCCGAGCATCCCGACTCGTACTACTCGGTGTCGGACCGGCTGGCCGCGGAGATTCCGGGGGCGTGGAAGCCGGACCAGTACACCAACCCGCAGAACCCGGTGTCGCACTACGAGACGACCGGGCCGGAGATATGGGAGCAGACAGAGGGGCGCATCACGCACTTCGTGGCGGGGATCGGCACCGGCGGGACCATCAGCGGCGCCGGGAAATACCTGAAGGAGGTCTCCGAGGGCCGGGTCAAGGTCATCGGGGCCGATCCGGAGGGGTCGGTGTACTCCGGGGGCAGCGGGCGTCCCTATCTCACCGAGGGGGTGGGTGAGGACATCTGGCCCGAGACCTATGACCGTGACATCTGCGACGAGGTCATCGCCGTGTCGGACAAGGACTCCTTCAACATGACGCGGCGGCTGGCCCGCGAGGAGGCGCTGCTCGTCGGCGGGTCCTGCGGGATGGCGGTCGTCGCGGCGCTGCGCGTGGCGGAGCGGGCCGGGCCGGACGACGTGGTCGTGGTGCTCCTGCCGGACGGCGGCCGCGGGTACCTCACGAAGATCTTCAACGACGAGTGGATGGCCGACTACGGCTTCCTCATCCCCGCGACCGAGGAGGCCAGGGTCGGCGAGGTGCTGACGCGCAAGGGGCGGACGCTGCCGGAGTTCGTGCACGTCCACCCGCACGAGAGCGTGCAGACCGCCATCTCGATCATGCGGGAGTACGAGGTGTCGCAGCTCCCGGTGATGAAGGAGGAGCCGCCGGTCATGGCGGCGGAGGTGGTCGGCTCCGTGGTGGAGCGGGACCTGCTCGACATCCTGGTCAGGGAGCGCGCGAAGCTGAGCGAGCCGGTGGAGCTGCACATGTCGGAGCCGCTGCCGACGCTCGGGTCCGGGGAGCCGGTGAGCAAGGCCGTCGGGGTGCTGGAGAAGTCCGGGGCCGCCGTCGTCCTGGTCGACGGCAAGCCCAAGGGGCTCGTCACGCGGCAGGACCTCATCGCCTTCCTCGCCGGGCCCGCCAGCTGACCCGCGCGGATACGGCGAAGCGCCGGAGGCCTCTTGGCCTCCGGCGCTTCTATCTTGGAGGATGTCGGGTTGCGCGGCCCGGCCGGTGGGCGGCATTTCGGGGCCGGGCCGCGCAACCCGACGTCTGTGGGGCGCCGGGCTACCGGTGCCCGGACGGGAGGTAGTCCTCCCGCGTGTCGGCCGGCCTGAGCTGCTTCTTCGGCTGGTCGCCGTGCCCTGGCCACCAGGCCTTGTGGCCCAGCAGGGCGGTGAGGCCCGGCACCAGGAACATCGCCATCACGAAGGCCGACAGCGCGATCCCCAGCGCGATGGAGAAGCCCATCTGCTGAAGCATCGACACCTTGGCCAGCAGCATGACCGAGAACGTTCCGGCCAGGATCAGACCGGCCGCGGCGACCGTCGGGCCACCGTGCTCGACCGCCAGCGCGGCGGCCTTGCGCGGCTCGTGGCCCTCCTTGGCCTCCTCGCGGAGCCGCGCGGTCATCAGGATGTTGTAGTCGGTCCCGATGGCCAGCACGAACAGGTACAGCATGATCGGCAGGTGGAAGATCTCCCCGGGTTGGCCCATCAGGCCCTGGAAGACGTACACCGCGGATCCCAGCGTCGCGGCGAAGCCGAGCAGCACCGCCGGGACGAGGTACAGCGGGGCGACCACCGACCGGAGGAGCGCCAGGAGGATCAGCGCGATCAGCGCACCGGCGATCGGCAGGATCACCGACAGGTCGCGGTTGACGACCTTGTTGATGTCGCTGTAGATCGCGGTCTCACCGCCGACGAACACCTCGGCGCCCTCGGGCGCGATGTCGTGGACGGCCGGTCCGAGATCGTTCTTGACCAGGTTGATGGACTTGTTGTCGACCGGGTTGCCGTTGAGCACCAGGTTGACCTGGGCGACCTTCGGATCCTTGCTCATGGTGGCGGGCTGCACGCCGCCGACGCCCGGCAGCGACTTCGCCTTCTGCCCGAACGCGTCCAGCTCGGACTTGGCCAGCGGCTGGCCGTCGGTGGAGCGGACCATGACCTCGACCGGCGTGTTCTGGCCGGCGGGGAAGCCCTTCTGCAGGTCCTTGACGGCCTGCGCGGACTCGGTGTCCTGCGGGAAGCTGGACTGGAAGTCGTAGTCGGACTTGAACCCGATCGCACCGGACGCCAGCGCGATCAGCAGGCCCGCGGAGACGAGGGCGACCATGGCCGGGCGCTTGCCGACCATCCGGCCGATCCGCGCCGAGGTGGTGGCCTTCGGCTGCTTCTTCCAGGACTTCGACGGCCAGAACACCGCCGGGCCGATCAGCGAGAGGATCGCCGGGAACAGCGTCAGGGACGTGATTCCCATCACGATGACGCCGATGGCGAGCGACGGGCCCCAGGCGGCGAAGATCCCGAAGGAGGCCAGCATCAGCACCAGGAACGTGGCCGCAATCGCGGCCGCCGCGGAGGTGATGACCTCGCCGACCCGCTCCACCGCCGAGATCAGCGCAGTCTTGCGGTCCTCGCCGGCGCGCAGCCGCTCCCGGTAGCGGAACAGCAGGAACAGGTAGTAGTCGGCGCCGACGCCGAACAGCACGATCGTCAGGATGATCTGGAGGCTGTCGTCGCCGGAGAAGTCCAGCACCTTGGACGCGGCCCCGATCAGCCCCATCGACACCTGCTCGGTGGCGATGATCACGATGATCGGCAGGATCGCCGCCAGCGGCGCCCGGAAGATCAGCAGGATGAGGCCGATGATCAGCCCGAAGGTGGCGAAGGTGATCAGCACGAAGGAGTCGGTGAAGGAGTCTTCGTTGTCGACCCAGGCGGCGGGCTCACCGCCGACCTTGGCCTCCAGCCCGCTCCCCAGTTCCTTGGGCAGCTGGGTGCGGATGTCCTTGATCGCCTGACTCTGCTGCTTGGCGGATTCGCCCCCGGTCGTCATCTCCACCGGGACGCTGATCAGCTGGATGGTCTTGTTCGGCGCGACCGCCTGGGGGCCGGTCTCGAAGCCCTTCACGGTCGGGTACTTCTTGGCCGTCAGGTTCTGTGCCGCCGCAGCGATCTTGGTGCTGTCCGCGGGGGTGATCGTCCCGCCGTCGGACCGCTGCACCACGATCAGGGCTGAGGCGTCCGCCTGATCCGGGAACGCCTTCTCGGCTATCTCGGCGGCCTGGACGGACTCGTACTTGGACGGCAGGAACTCGCCTTGGTCCGACTCGGTGGCGAGCTTGGGGGACAAGGCGATGATGAGGACCGCGGCGACGAGCCAGCCCCCGATCGTCCACCATGGATGTCTCACGACGAAGCGCGCGAGCCCAGCGAACATGCGATTTCCTTAGTTTCAGGGTGAAGTGATTTAGGTCGAGTAGGTACCCGTAAAACGGTAGAGAACCGGACGGGCCCTGTAGTCAACCCCCGAGCCGAAATAGCGGCTGATACTTGCGGGGGAGTGCCTCATCCTCTAGGAGGGGAGCGGGCTGGATAGCCTCGTACCCATGGACAACGAGGTTCAGACTACCCGCGGCCAGGGAACCGGTGACGGTCGGGAGGCGAACGGCGGACGGCGGCAGGGCTTCGACACCGTTGCGCTGCACGCAGGCCAGGAACCCGACCCGACGACCGGCGCGGTCGTCCCGCCGATCTATCAGGTCTCGACCTACAAGCAGGACGGCATCGGCGGGCTCCGCGGCGGCTACGAGTACTCCCGGTCGGCGAACCCGACGCGTACCGCGCTGGAGGTATGCCTCGCCGAGACGGAGGGCGGCGCGCGGGGGCTGGCGTTCGCGTCGGGGCTCGCCGCCGAGGACGCGCTCCTCAGGGCCGTCTGCCGTCCCGGCGATCACGTCGTGATCCCGAACGACGCGTACGGGGGGACGTACCGGCTGTTCGCCAAGGTGGCCGAGCCCTGGGGCGTCGCGTTCGATCCGGTGGCGCTCGGAGATGTGGACGCGCTGCGGGGGTCGCTACGGGGCGACACGAAGATCGTTTGGGTGGAGACGCCGACCAACCCGCTGCTCGGCATCGCCGACATCGCGACGCTGGCGCAGGTCGCGCACGACGCGGGCGCGCTGCTGGTCGTCGACAACACGTTCGCCTCGCCCTACCTGCAGCGGCCGCTGGAGCTGGGCGCGGACGTGGTCGTCCACTCGACGACGAAGTACATCGGCGGGCACTCCGACGTCATCGGCGGCGCGCTGGTCGCGGCGGACGCGGAGCTGGGGGAGCGGCTCGCGTTCCACCAGAACGCGATGGGCGCCGTCGCGGGGCCGTTCGACGCCTGGCTCACCCTGCGCGGGATCAAGACGCTGGGCGTGCGGATGGACCGGCACTGCGCCAACGCCGAGCGGATCGTGGAGATGCTCGTCCGGCACCCGTCGGTGCGGGACGTGCTGTACCCGGGGCTGCCCGGTCACCCGGGCCACGACATCGCGGCCAAGCAGATGCGGGCGTTCGGCGGCATGGTCTCGTTCCGGATGGAGTCGGAGGAGGTCGCGGTGCGCGTGTGCGAGCGGACGGAGCTGTTCACGCTCGGCGAGTCGCTCGGCGGCGTCGAGTCGCTGATCGAGCATCCGGGGCGGATGACGCACGCGTCGGCCGCCGGGTCGCCGCTGGAGGTCCCCGCCGACCTGGTGCGGCTGTCGGTCGGGATCGAGGACGTCGACGATCTCCTCCATGATCTCGACAGGGCGCTGGCCTGAGCGTTCGCCCGGGGGCCGGCCTGGACGTTCGCCCGGCCAAACGAGTTGATCTTCCCCCGGGCGGATGATCAACCCTCTATAATCAGCGCGCCAGGTTGGTGAAGAAGGGGCCCGGGGTGCGCAAAACACTGGTCAGCGGGGCGGCGTTCGCCGCAGTGTGTGTCTCCGCCGTCGCCGTTCCCGCGGGAGCCCACGCGACCGCGCCGACGCCGCCGGCGCCGTCCGTCCCGGCGGTGGCGCCGTCCGGGGAGCCCGTGACCCCGGGATCCGGGTCGCCGTCGACGTCGTCCACGTCCCTGCCCCAGGGCGGGACGCCGGGCGCGCCGTCCGGCGGGCAGGCCGCGCCGGACGGGGAACCCGACGGCACCGTCACCGCGCAGGCCGTCATGATCACCCCGGCGCTGCCGAAGTTCCGCACCTACGCCTACGGCAGGGCCGCCGCGCAGCGGATGGACGCGTACTGGCGCGACGCCGGCCCGCGCGCCACGCCCCGCCCGGTGGTGCTGATCCTGCACGGCGGCTACTGGATGAGCGGCGACAAGGGCGGCGGCTGGAAGTACTTCGCGCGGCGGCTGACGGAGCAGGGCTTCGTCGTCGTGTCGGCGAACTACCGGCTCGCGCCGAAGGCGCAGTGGCCGGCGCAGCGCGACGACTCGCTGTCCGCGCTCGCGTTCATCAAGAAGCACGCCCGGCTGTGGAACGCCGACCCGCGCCGCGTCGCCGTGCTCGGCTCCTCGGCCGGGGGCCACCTCGCGACCCAGCTCGGCGCGTTCGGGACGGGCAGCGACCAGGTGCGCGGCGTGATCGCGCTGTCGCCGCCGAACGACCCGTTCCTCGCCTTCCAGGACGGCGGCAACCCCGCCGCCACGCTCCAGCAGGTCAAGCTGCGTCGCGCCGTGACCGCCCTCGTCGACTGCGTGCCCGACTCGGTCACCGGCGTCTCCGGCATCGCCGCGGACTGCCTGGCGCGGCTGGACGACGCCAGCACCGTCACGCACGCCTCCGCCGGCGACGCGCCGATGCTGCTGCTCCACGGCAGCGGCGACTTCGTCCCCGTCACGCAGAGCACGGGGCTGGCGAGCGCGCTCCGCGCCGCGGGCGTCCAGGCGACGGTGAAGACCGTCGAGGGCGACCTGCACGCGGCGCAGATGCTGGAGGACGCCGACACCTGGCCGCTGATCGTGAGCTGGCTCAAGAGCCACCTGAAGCCGCGCGGCCAGTAGCCCGGCCGGGGCGTCCCGGCCGGTGGCTCAGCCGTTCCAGACCATCAGGACGAGGATCACCAGCCAGATCAGGGACACGACGCCGGAGAGGGCCGCGATCCTGCCGCGCTCCACCTGTGCGACGTCGCCTGCCGGGACGGCGGGCTTGGTCGCCTGCTTCTCGTCCTCGGCCTCGGCCTTCTCGCCGTCCTCCGCCTTGGCGGCGGCCGTGTGTGCGGGCGCGGCCGCGGCTTTCTCGGCGGCCGCGGCCTCCAGCAGGTGCACCGCCTTCCGCTGGTCGCGGTCGACGATCAGCAGCAGCACCAGCGCGACGATGAACAGCGTCATCGACGCCGACAGCCAGACCTCCGCCAGGTCGCCCTCGGCGAGCGCCAGCCCGAACAGGAAGATGCCCAGCGTGCCGATGCCGTAGATCTGCGTGGTCCGGTGCAGGTAGCGCACGACGGACGCGTTGCCCTTGCGGATGTAGCGCGGGGTGGAATGGGTGGCGGCGGTGAGCGGCCCCAGCGTGAAGATCGCGAAACCGATGTGCAGGAAGAGCAGCAGGCGGTCGGAAGTCGACATGACGCCGACCCTAGCCCGCGCGCGGGCGCTAGCGGCGGGTGCGGCGCACTCTCAGGTAGTCGCTGACGACGTATTCGCCTAGCCGGTCGGCGTCGGGGGCGAAGACCCGGCCGCCGTTGCGCCGGGCGACCTCCTCGACGAACGACACCAGGCGGCGGTCCTCGGCGAGCATGAAGAAGTTCATGCAGGCGCCGCGCCGGGTCATCTTGTCGACCTCCGCGAGCGTGAGGACGAGCGTGTCCGTGGACGGCGGGTAGTCGAACAGCGAGCGGCCGTCCGGGCGCAGGTGCGCGGTGGGCTCGCCGTCGGTGACGACGAGGACGATCGGCTCGAAGTCGGGATGCCGGTCCAGATGCCGTCCGGCGATCATCAGCGCGTGGTGCAGGTTGGTGCCCTGCACCATGTCCCAGTCGAGGCCCGCCATCTCCGTGGGGTGCAGCACCCGCGCGTAGTTGGAGAACCCGATGATCTGGATCGCGTCCTGCGGGAACTTGCTGGTCACGAGGGTGTGCAGCGCGAGGGTCGTCTGCTTGGCGACGGCCCAGGTGCCGCGCAGCACCATCGAGTACGACAGGTCGACCAGGAGGCAGACGGCCGCGCCGGTGCGCCGCTCCGTCTCCTGCACCTCGAAGTCGTCCACGCTCAGCTTCACCGCGGTGCCGGGACGGGCGGTGCCGGGGCCGTTCGAACCGTTGCCGTGGATCTTCGTGAGGTTGGGGGCGGCCGGTTCGGCGACCTTCGCCGTCGCCGGACGGGTCGTCAGCCCGGCGGTGCCCGTGTCCCCTGAGCCCGTGTCGCCCGTGCCCGGGTCCATGGCGCTGCGGCGGATGGCGTTGCTGACCGTCCGGACCACGTCGAGGGGCTGCTCGTCGCCGAACCGCCATTCGCGGCTGGAGCCGGTCAGCTCGCCCGCCTGGCCCGCGTCCTGCTGGTCGTGGTCGCCCTGCCGCCCGGTCGTCAGCTGGGAGAACACGCGGCGCAGCGCGGTCTCGCCGAGCCGCCGCACCGCCTTCGGGGTCAGCTCCAGCTTGCCGCGCTTGCGCTGCAGGTAGCCCTGCCGCTCCAGCTCGGCCTCGATGCGGCGCAGGGCGGCGAGGTCGTCGACGGCCTGGCGGCCGAGGGCGCGCCGGACGGCCTCCTCGTCGATGTCGTCCAGCCGCGCGCCCGGGTACTCCTGCCCGAGCGCCGCCTCCAGCTCGCTGAGGTCGGCGAGCTCGGCCAGCGCGGTCGTGGCGTCGCCCATGCCGAGCGGGTCGTCGCCGGTCATCTGCTCGGGCTGCCCCCAGCCGAGGTCGGGACGGCGGGCCCGCAGCGCGTCGCCGAGGCGGGTCATCTCCATGGCGAGGCCCGCGTCCTGCATGGCCTGCTCCATCAGCCCGGCCAGCTCCGCGCGCTGCTCGGGGCTGAGCGAGGCGAGCAGCCGGTCCATGGCGGCGGCGCGGCGGGCGAGGGAGTCGACGAGCTCTTCGAGGTTCCGCGGGTCGTCGGGGAACATGTCCCCGTACTCGTCCATGAACCGGTCGAAGTCTTCTTGGGTGCGCTCGCCGCGGGCGTCGCGCTCCAGCATCTCGTTCAGCGCGGCCATCATGTCCTTGACGCGTTCCATGGCGGCCGGGTCGGGGTTCGCCAGCGCCTGCTTCATGCCCTGGAACTGGGCGTCGAGGACCTCGCGGCGGAGGAGGTCCTTCAGCTGCTCGAACGTCTGCCGGGCGGCGCCGGAGCGCCAGTCGTAGTCCGACAGCCGCCGGATGGCCTGGGACGTGTCGGACGGCAGCGTGTCCAGCTCCGCCTCCCGCAGCCGCGCGTCGTCGCTCGGGTCGGGGAACAGCTCGGCGCGTTCCTGCCCGATCGCGGTGTCGAGGAGCGCGCGGGCCTCCTCCAGCGTCCCGTCGAGGCGGCCCCGGTCGCGGAGCGCGCGGCGCCGCTCCCGCACCTGGCGGAGCATGTCGTCAAGGCCGCGGCGCCCCTGCGCGCCCGGCAGGCCGCGGCGCAGCAGTTCCCGCAGCGCGTCGTCGGGACGGGTGCCGTCCAGCACCGAGTCGCCCATGGCGTCGAGGGCGTCGCGGACGTCGTAGGGCGGGGCGAGGGGGTCGGGCCCGTCCTCGTACGCCCCGTAGCGGTAGCGGCTCATCGAATCCCCTCGCGAGTGGAGACCTCAGGTGCGGTAGGTGGCGGTCCCGTCCGCTCGCCCGCCGGCGACGTCCTTGGACAGGCGCCGGGTGAGGAACAGCCCCTCCAGGGCGAACTCCAGTGCGGCGGCGGCCTGGCCGGGGGACTCCCCGCTCATGCCGAGCCGCTCCATCATCTTGGCGAGGCCGGGGACGTGCCCGATGCGGCGCAGCAGCTCCGCCGCCCCGACCAGCTCGCCCGACTCGACGGACTCGCCGCTGTCGAACTTGTCGAGCAGCCCGCTCAGGTCGGCGGGGCCGAGCGTCCGGCGGTAGGTCTCCGCGATGGCGCGGCGCAGCAGGTGTTCGAGCACCTCCTGCTCGCGGCCCTCCTCGCTGACCTCGAACTCGACCTTGCCCATCAGCGACGGGACGATCGCGGTGAGGTCGCAGACCCGCGCGACGGCGTGCTCCTCGCCGGTGAGGGCCGCGCGGCGGACGGCGCCCGCCGCGACGGTCTCGGCCCCGGCGAGCGCGAACCGGGCCGACACGCCGGAGCGGGCGTCCACCGCCGTGGACTCGCGGACGAGGCGGGTGAACCGGCCGATGACCTCGATGAGGTGGTCGGGCACCTCGGCGGGCAGCCCGGCGAGGTCGGCGAAGTCGGACTCCTGGCGGATCAGCGCCAGCTCGGCGTCCAGTTCGAGGGGGTAGTGGGTGCGGATCTCGGCGCCGAAGCGGTCCTTCAGCGGGGTGATGATGCGGCCGCGGTTGGTGTAGTCCTCGGGGTTGGCGGACGCGACGAGCAGCACGTCCAGCGGCAGCCGCAGCGCGTAGCCGCGGACCTGCACGTCGCGCTCCTCCAGGACGTTCAGCAGCGACACCTGGATGCGCTCGGCGAGGTCGGGCAGCTCGTTGATGGAGAAGATGCCGCGGTTGGTGCGCGGCACGAGCCCGAAGTGGACGGTCTCCGGGTCGCCGAGCGTCCGGCCCTCGGCGACCTTGATCGGGTCGACGTCGCCGATGAGGTCGCCGACGCTGGTGTCGGGCGTGGCGAGCTTCTCCCCGTAGCGGTCGTCGCGGTGCTTCCACTCGACGGGCAGGTCGTCGCCCAGTTCGGCGGCGAGCCGCCGGCAGCGCACGCACACCGGCGCGTACGGGTGGTCGTTGATCTCGCAGCCGGCGACGACCGGGGTCCACTCGTCCAGCAGCCCGACGAGGGTGCGGATGAGGCGCGTCTTGCCCTGCCCGCGCTCGCCCAGCAGCACCAGGTCGTGCCCGGCGAGCAGGGCCCGCTCCAGGTGCGGGAGGACGGTGTCGTCGAAGCCGAGGATGCCGGGGAACCGCGGCTCGCCGGATCGCAGCCGGGCGAGCAGGTTCCGGCGGATCTCCGCCTTCACGGACAGCTGGACGTGACCGCTGCTGCGCAGCCCCCCCAGCGTGGATTCGCGCGGTGTTGAAGATGGCACGCGACCGACACTACGTCGCGGGTGCGCGGACTCGCACCCCACGCTGGACGATTCGTCCGCTATGCCGGTGCGGGCTCCGCGCTTGCGCCGCCCGCCCGCCGCCGGGGTGGTTGTTCGGGTTTGGGTGGATACCCGGCTGGAGGGAAGACTGAGGGGAAGATTGGGTGAGGAAGACTGGTCCTTAATGTCGGCGACTGGGTAAGGGAGGCGGCGCCGATGGCGCGGTTCGGTGATGGCCTGGCCCTTGGACCCGACCTGTCCAAGGCGGCGGTGTCCGCGGTGGAGCAGGCGCGCGCGCCGCTGAGCGCGGCGCCCGACCTGGTGTGCGTCTTCATGAGCGGGGACGATTCCGGGGCGATCGAGGAGGCGGCGCTCGCGGCGGCGCAGGCGGCCGGGCCCGCGGTCGTGCTGGGCTGCAGCGCGTCCGGGGTGATCGGCGCCGGGCGCGGCGTGGAGGACACCGGCGCGGTCAGCGCGTGGGCGGCGGTGCTGCCCGGCGCGCGGCTCGACCCGTTCCGGCTGGAGACGCTGAAGGCCGACGACCGGCTCGTCGTGGTCGGCATGCCCGAGGGGCAGCCCGACGACGTCGTCGGCGTGCTGCTGACCGACCCGTACAGCTTCCCCGTGGACGCGTTCGTCGAGCGCTCCGAGGACGCGCTGCCCGGCCTGCCGCTGGTCGGCGGGCTCGCGGAGGGCGCGGTGCGCGGCGACGCGCGGCTGTTCGTCGGCGGCGAGGTGTACGCGGACGGCGCGGTCGGCGTCGTCATCGGCGGGCCCGTCGCCGCCGCCACCGTGGTCAGCCAGGGCGCCCGCCCGATCGGCCCGGACATGGTGGTGACGCGGGCGGAGGAGAACGTCCTGTACGAGCTGGCCGGTGTTCCCGCGCTGGAGAAGCTGGAACAGATCGTCATGGAGCTGCCGGAGGAGGAGCAGGAGCTCGCCGGGCGCGGGCTGCTGATCGGCGTCGCGATGGACGAGTACGCCGACCAGCACGAGCACGGCGACTTCCTCGTCCGGGGCGTCGTCGGCGCCGACACCGACAGCGGCGCGATCGCGATCGGCGACGTGGTGGACGTCGGGCGCACCGTCCGGTTCCAGGTCCGCGACGCCGGGGCCGCCGAGGAGGACCTGTCGGCGCTGCTCGACCGGTTCGACATGGCGCCCGTGGAGGGCGCGCTGCTGTTCGCCTGCAACGGGCGCGGGCAGGCCATGTTCGCCGACTCCGACCATGACGTCCGCGTCCTCGACCACGCGTTCGGGCCCGCGGGGGTGGGCGGGTTCTTCGCCGCCGGCGAGATCGGCCCGGTCGCGGGACGCAACCACGTGCACGGGTTCACGGCGTCCATCCTGGCGTTCGGGCGCGCGGGAGAGCCTGCGTGAGCGACACCCCGCCGTCCGAACAACCTGGTCCCGTGCTCGCCGCCGACCCTGTTCTCGCGGTCGACATCGGCGGGACGAAGCTCGCCGCCGCGCTCGTCGAACCGGGCGGGCGCGTCGTCGCCCATGACCGCGTCGCCACCCCCAACCCGGCCGAGCCGGACGCGGGGGGCCTCGACGCCGAAGGGCTCTGGCGGACGCTGGAGGCCCTGCTCGACAAGCTCGTCGCGGGCGCCGGGGACCCGCCGCTCGCGGGCGTCGGCGTCGGCTGCGGCGGGCCGATGACCTGGCCCGCCGCCGAGGTGTCCCCGCTCAACATCCCCGCCTGGCGGGGCTTCCCGCTGCGCGCGCGGCTCCGCGACCGGTACCCGGGGCTGCCCGTCCGCATCCACAACGACGCGATCTGCGTCGCGGTCGGGGAGCACTGGCGCGGCGCGGGACGCGGGCACGACAACGTCCTCGGCATGGTCGTGTCGACCGGCGTCGGCGGCGGGCTCATCCTCGGCGGGCGCCTCATCAACGGCGCCAGCGGCAACGCCGGGCACATCGGCCACGTCGTCGTCGACCCCGGCGGGCCGCCCTGCGCGTGCGGCGGGCGCGGGTGCCTGGAGGCCGTCGCGCGCGGCCCCGGGCTGGTCGCCTGGGCGCGCGAGCAGGGCTGGCGGCGCGCGGACCCCGGTCCCGTGGACGGCATCACGGCCGGCGCGGAGCTGGCCGCCGACGCGCGGCGCGGGCATCCGGTCGCGTCCGCGGCGATGCGGCGGGCCGGGCGCGCCATCGGCATCGCGATCGCGTCCGCGACGCACCTCTGCGACCTGGACGTCGCGGCCATCGGCGGCGGGCTGTCCCAGGCCGGATCGCTGCTCTTCGACCCGCTGGAGGAGGCGTTCCGGACGCACGCCAGGATGGAGTTCGCGCGCCACGTCCGGATCGTGCCCGCGGCCCTCGGCCAGACCGCCGGTCTCGTCGGCGCCGCCGCCCTCGTCTTCGCACAAGATCGCTACTGGAGCGACCGAGCCGCGGGATGAGCGATGATCGGGAGATGAGCACTGTCACTGTGGACGATGTGCGCGCCGCCCGGGAGCTGCTCCGCGGGGTGGCCGTCCCCACCCCGCTCGTCCCGTCCCGGGTGCTGTCCGAGCTGCTCGGCGGGCCCGTCCTGCTGAAGTGCGAGAACCTGCAGCGCACCGGATCGTTCAAGATCCGCGGGGCGTACGTGCGGATCGCCGGGCTGAGCGAGCGCGAGCGGGCCCGCGGGGTCGTCGCGGCCAGCGCCGGGAACCACGCGCAGGGCGTCGCGCTCGCCGCGTCCATGCTCGCCTGCAAGGCCACCGTCTTCATGCCGGACGGCGCGCCGCTCCCCAAGATCGCCGCGACCCGCGGCTACGGCGCCGAGATCGTGTTCCCCGGCCCGACCGTGGACGACTGCCTCGTCGCCGCGCAGAAGCGCGCGGACGAGTGCGGCGCCGTGTTCATCCACCCGTTCGACCATCCGGACGTCGTCACCGGGCAGGCCACCATCGGCCTGGAGGTCATGGAGCAGTGCCCGGACGCCCGGACGATCGTCACCCCGGTCGGCGGCGGCGGGCTGCTCGCCGGCATCGCGGCGGCGGCCAAGGGCCTGGCCGCCGAGGCCCGCGAGGCGGCGGGGGAGACCGGCGGCGAGCCGAAGCTGAAGATCATCGGAGCGCAGGCGCGGCGCGCCGCCGCGTTCCCGCCGTCGCTCGCCGCCGGGCGGCCGACGCAGATCGAGATCGAGCCGACGATGGCGGACGGCATCGCGGTCGGGCGCCCCGGCGACCTCACCTACGCCATGTTCACCGGCCTCGTCGACGCCGTCGTCACCGTCACCGAGGAGTCGATCTCGCAGGCGCTGCTGCTGTGCCTCGAACGCGCCAAGCAGGTCGTCGAGCCCGCCGGGGCGGCCGGCGTGGCGGCGCTGCTGGAGCACTCGTACGCGGTCGAGCCGCCCGTGGTGGTGGTGCTGTCGGGCGGCAACATCGACCCGCTGCTGCTGTCGAAGGTGCTGCGGCACGGCCTCGCCGGGGCGGGCCGGTACCTGGTCGTCCGGTGCCGGTTGAAGGACCGTCCCGGCGCGCTGGTCACGCTGCTCAGCGAGCTCGCCGAGCTGGGCGTGAACGTCCTCGACGTCATGCACGAGCGCGTCGCCGCCCGGCTGCCCGTCGAGGAGGCCGAGGTCCTCATGCATCTGGAGACGCGCGGCGCCGACCATTCCGAGGACGTCCTCGCGCGGCTCCGCGAACGCGGCTACACCCTCACGCTGAGCTGACCGTTCAGCGTGAGGGTGTACGCGTGTGCCGGGCGCGCCTACAGCGCGGGCTTGCCTTCGGAGTAGAGCCACGCCTTAGCCCAGGCGTCCAGGTTCTTGCCGGACAGCTCGGCGGCGAAGCGGACGAAGTCCTCGGTCGAGGCGTTGCCGTGCAGGTGCGCGGCGGGCCACGCCTTCAGCAGCGCGGAGAACGACTCGTCGCCGATCGTCGTGCGCAGCACGTGGAGGGCCATCGCGCCGCGGTCGTAGACGAGCCCGTCGAAGATGTGGTCGCGGCCCGGGTCGGCGACGCGGCCCTTCCACAGGCCGTCGGTCGCCGGGGTGGCGTAGACGCCGTCGAAGCTCTCCTGGACGGGCGTGCCCTCGAACTTCTCGGAGTACAGCCACTCGGAGTACGTCGCGAAGCCCTCGTTCATCCAGATGTCGGCCCATCGCGCGGGCGTCACCGCGTCCCCGAACCACTGGTGGCCGAGCTCATGGGCGATCAGCGTGCCGCGCGGGATGGTGCCCGGCCTGCGGCCCAGGTCGTACACCGGGCGGCCCTGCGTCTCCAGCGCGTAGCCGACCCCGGCCTTCACCGCGATCCCGCCCGTCGAGGTGAACGGGTAGCTCCCGTACATGGCCGCCTGGAAGTCGGTGACCTGGGCCGTCTGGTCGTGGAACTTCCGCGCGTCGTCCGGCTTGATCGCGAGGGCCTGGTCGGTGGCCGTCAGGTTCGGGACGCCCGCGAGGGTCTTCCCGGTGAGGACGTCGTACTTGCCGATCGCGAGCATCGACAGCTCGCTGGCCATCGGCCGGGACATGTGCCAGCGCGCGGTCGTCCAGCCGCCCTTGGTCGACTTGCCGCGCAGGTCGCCGTTGGCGAGCGCGGTGAGGTTCTCAGGCGCGGACAGGACGAACGTGTACGTCGCCTTGTCGGTCGGGTGGTCGTTCACGGGGAAGACCGTCGCGGCGCCGAACGGCTGGTTGAGCATCACCGCGCCGTCCGCGGTCGGGATCCAGCCGGAGGTGCCGAGCGCGTCGTCGTTGATCGTCTGCGGGACGCCGGAGTAGGCGACGGTCACCGTGAAGGTCCGGTTCTTCCGCAGCCCCTTCGGCGGGGTGATCTGGAGCTCCTGGGCGCCGGTCCGGGTGTAGGACGCGTCGCGCCCGTCCACCCGCACCGACGAGATCGTGAGCGGGCCGAGGAAGTCCAGGTTCAGCCGGGACAGGTTCTGCGTCGCCCGGGCCTTGACCTTGGTGACGGCCTTGATCCCCTTCGTGGCCGGGTCGTAGCGCAGGTCGACGTCGTAGTGGGCGACGTCGTAGCCGCCGTTGCCCATGTCGGGGAAGTAGGGGTCGCCCGCGCCCGGCGCGCCGGGCGTGAAGTAGGGCTGGTCCTGATCAGCGACGGCGGGCGCCGCCGACACCGTGAGGGCCGCGCTGACGCCCAGCGTCACGGCGGCCAGCGCTCTGGGGGTTCTGCTCATCGACCTCGTCCTCGGTGATCCGCGCCTGGCGGCCCCCTGTCAGGCGCCAGGAACGTGATCAAGACTTTCTTGTGAACGACGCCCCGTGCAAGCGCGGAATGGTCTCAAATCCGCTGGTACGGGGTGGATTTCGTGGCCGGAACCGGCAACCGGTCAGCACTTGTGCGGCCCCGGCGGCCGTGCGGCGGGCGACGATGGGCTGTGGACAAGGTGCGGCCGCCCGCCGCTCCGCCGGGGTGTCCGGGACCACGGCCGCCCGTGCCGGCTGCCCGCCGTTGATGGTCCGGTCACCAGCCCGATGATGGCGGCGGCCGGAGGCGGGGCGCGCGGCGGCAGGCCGGGCTTTCCCGACCCGTTGCCGCGTGTTCACCGCCCATGTGGACGTTCCCTCGGAAGCGCGCGCCTTACTTAGAAGGACGGCCTTCCTCGTACAGCCAGTCGTTGAAGAACGAGTCGAGCTTCTTCCCCGAGACCCTGTTCGCCGTCGCGACGAACTGCGGCGTCGTCCCGCTGGAGTGGCGGCGCTCCTTCGCCCACGTCTGGAGGATCTTGTAGAAGACGCTCTCGCCGACCTTGTCGCGCAGCGCCACCAGCGTCATCCCGCCCCGGTCGTACACCGAGCGGCCGAACATCTGCTTGCGGCCCGGGTCGCCGGGCGGGACGTCCCACAGCTCCCGCGCCATCGGGCTCTCGTACCGCTCGTCGAACTGCTGCCGGACGGTCTTCCCGCCGGTCCGCTCCTCCCACAGCCACTCGGCATAGGTCGCGAAGCCCTCGTTCAGCCAGATGTCCCGCCACTTCGTGACGCTGACGCTGTTGCCGAACCACTGGTGCGCCAGCTCGTGCGCGACGATCGTCGGCTGCAGCCCGAACGACCCGTACACCGGACGGGTCTGGGTCTCCAGCGCGAACCCGACGTCCGCGTTGTCGATCAGCCCGCCGGTCGAGGAGAACGGGTACGGGCCGAACAGCTTCGCCCATTCGTCGGTGATCTGGGAGTTCAGCCGGTGGAAGCCGTCCAGGTCCACGCCGGTGCTCGGGTCCGTCGCGGTGATCACGGAGATGCCGCCCGCGGTCTTGCCCGTCCGGACGCCGAACCGCCCGACGTCGATCGTCGCCAGGTACGTCGCCATCGGCGCCTTGACGTGCCACTTCGAGGTCGTGGCGGCGCCCGTCCCGTGGTGGTGTGCGATCGGGCTGATGTCCGGGGTGGGCTCGCCCGGGGGCTCGGTG
>NZ_SMJX01000084.1 GCF_004348535.1 Actinomadura sp. KC216 | reverse complement strand
GTCGCCGGCGTGGTCGGCGTGTCGTCGTCGGTCGGCGTGGACGTCGGCGTGTCGTCGTCCGTCGGGGTGGACGTCGGCGTGTCGGTGTCCGGCGGGGGCGTGTTCTCGCGCGTCCGGGTGCGGGTCGGCGTCGGCTCGGTCTCCTCCTCGGTCGTCGGCGCCTCCGAGACGGACCCGGAGTCGGTGACCGACGGCGAGACGGGCGAGGACGGGTCGTTCCCGCCGCGGGTCGCCGCGTACACGCCCACGACCATCGCCAGGACGAGGATCGCGGCGACGGCCGCGACGATCGGCCACTTCGACTTGCGCTCCGGCTCCCAGTCGTCGTGCCGCGGGCGGCGGGCGCCCGGCGGCGGACCGGCCCCGTACGGGGAGCGCGCGGGCGGCAGGTTCCCGGTGTAGTCGGCCGGGGACACGCGGCGGGTCGCGCCGCCGGAACGTCCGGCGGCCGCCATCCCGGCGCCGGCGATGCCGCCCGCGGCGAGCGTGGAGCCCTCCGCGAGCATCGTGGTGGCCTGCGCGGGGTCGTCCATGCGGGTCTGCCCGCCGCCGCCGGGGCCGGAGCCGATCAGCGCCATCATCAGCTGCTGCGCGGTCGGCCGCCGCTCGGGCTCCTTGGCCAGGCACGACGCGATCATCCGGTGCAGGTCGGGGGGGACGCCGTCCAGCATCGGCGGCTCGTGCATCACCCGGTTGATCACGGCGACGACGGTGTCGTCGCCGAACGGGGGCCGCCCGGTCGCGGCGAACACGATCGTCGTCGCCCACGCCCACACGTCCACGGCCTCGGTGAGGGTGGCGCCCGCGACCTGCTCGGGCGCCATGTAGGACGGCGTGCCGATCGCCTTGGTCGCGTTGGTCTGGTCGGTGTCGAACGCCCGCGCGATACCGAAGTCGATCACCCGCGGGCCGTCCGGCGCCATGATCACGTTGTGCGGCTTGAAGTCGCGGTGGACGATCCCGGCCTGGTGGATCGCGACCAGCGCGGTCGCGGTGCCGATCGCGAGCCGCTCCAGCGTCGCCCCGGAGATCGGGCCGCTCTCGGTGACCTGCTTGAACAGCGAGGGCCCCGGCACGTACTCGCTGGCGATGTAGGGCTGGTCGCCCGCGACGTCGGCCTCCAGGACCTGCGCGGTGCAGAACCGCGCCACCTGCTTGGCGGCCTGCGCCTCCCGGACGAACCGGTTGCGCGCCATCGTGTCGGCGGCGAGGTCGGCGCGCAGGAGCTTAATGGCGGCCTTGTTCCCGGAGGCGTCGACGCCCGCGTAGACGACACCCTGGCCGCCCTCGCCGAGCCGTTCGACGATCTCGTACGAGCCAAGCCGCCGGGGATCTCCCGGCTGCAGCTCCGGCATTGACCACTCCTCAGAGCGCGACGACAAATGTGCTTGGGGAAGCTTTGAGCTTACGCGAGCCCGGTACCGGGCACGTGACATTCCCGGCTCGCCAGGCGACGACCCGTGATCATAGGGCAGGACGCCGCGGCGCGCCGCCGTTCCCGCTGCTCGTTTCCACCCGGCCGCCCTGCGGGGGGCCGTACTCCGGCTGGCAGACTCGGTTGTCATGAGCATCAGCTATCCGCGGCAGAGCGCCCGCACGCGAAGGTTCAGCCTCGGCGTCCCGCGCGCCTTCCAGATCGCGCCCGACGAGTCCCGTGTCGCGTTCCTGCGCACCAGGGCGGGCGACGACCCGGTGACCTGCCTGTGGACGCTGGACACCGCCACCGGCGAGGAGCGCTGCGTCGCCGACCCGGCGGCGCTCGACGTCCCGGGCGAGGAGAACCTGCCGGCCGAGGAGCGCGCCAGGCGCGAGCGCGCCCGGGAGCAGGCGGGCGGGATCGTCGGCTACGCCACCGACCGGGCCATGCGGCAGGCCGCCTTCACCCTGGGCGGACGGCTCTACGTCGCCGACCTCGACACCTCGATCGTGCGGGAGCTGCCCGCGCAGGAGCCCGTCTTCGACCCGCGCCCCGACCCGGCCGGGCGCCGGATCGCGTACGTGTCGGGCCGGACGCTGCGCGTCATCGAGATGGACGGCACCGGCGACCGGGCGCTCGTCCAGCCCGAGACCGAGCAGGTCTCCTACGGCGTCGCGGAGTTCGTCGCGGCGGAGGAGATGGACCGGATGCGGGGCCACTGGTGGTCCCCCGACGGCGCGACGCTGCTGGCCGCCCGCGTCGACGAGACGCCCGTGCTGCGCTGGCACATCGCCGACCCCGCGAACCCGGAGGCGCCGCCCGCCGAGATCGCCTACCCGGCGGCGGGCACCCCGAACGCGCTGGTGGGCCTGGTGCTGTTCAAGATCGACGGCGGTCGCGCGGACGCCAGGACCGCGGTGGCGTGGGACCGGGGCACGTTCCCCTACGTCGTCACCGCCGCGTGGGACCGGCACGGCCTGCTGATCGTCGTCCAGCCGCGCGACCAGCGGTCCCAGCGGGTGCTGAGCGTCGACCCGGCGTCCGGCGAGACGACCCTCCTGCACACCGAGTCCGACGCGGACTGGACCGACATCGTCCCCGGGCTGCCGGCCCGGACCGCCGACGGCGACCTGGTCTGGGTCACCGAGGACCGCGCGGCCGGCACCCGGCGGATCACCGTCGCCGGGGAGCCCGTCACGCCCGGCGGCCTCCAGGTCCGGTCGGTGCTCGGCGTGGACGGGCGCTCCATCCTGTTCACCGCGTCGGAGGAGCCCACCGAGATCCACCTCTACACCTGGAACGACGGCGAGGTCGCCCGGCACACCGAGGGCCGGGGCGTCTTCGGCGGGACGGCGTCCGGCGAGATCACGGTCGTCTCGGGCGCGCGGCTGGACCGTCCCGGCACGGAGGTCGAGGTGCGGACGCCGTCCGGCACCCACCCCGTCGTGTCGCTCGCGGAGACGCCGGTGATCACGCCTCGGGTGGAGCTGCTGCGCTCGGGCGACCGCGAGATCCGCACCGCCGTGCTGCTGCCCACGGGGTGGAAGCCCGGCGACGGGCGGCTGCCCGTCCTCATGGACCCCTACGGCGGGCCGCACGCGCAGCGCGTCCTCGCCGTCCAGCGCATGTACTGCGAGGCGCAGTGGCTCGCCGACCAGGGCTTCGCCGTCGTGATCGCCGACGGCCGCGGCACCCCGGGACGCGGCCCGGAGTGGGACCGCGCCGTCCACGGCGACTTCGCCGGACCCGTCCTGGACGACCAGATCACCGCGCTGATCGAGGCCGCGCGCCGCAACCCCGACGCGCTCGACCTCGACCGCGTCGGGATCCGCGGCTGGTCCTTCGGCGGCTGGCTCGCCGCCCTCGCCGTGCTCCGCCGCCCGGACGTGTTCCACGCCGGTGTCGCGGGCGCGCCGGTCACCGACTGGCGCCTGTACGACACCCACTACACCGAGCGCTACCTGGGCCACCCCGACGAGGAGCCGGAGAACTACGCCGCGAACTCCCTCATCGAGTCGGCCCCCGAGCTGAAGCGCCCGCTCATGATCATCCACGGCCTGGCGGACGACAACGTCGTCGCGGCCCACACCCTGCGCCTCTCGTCGGCCCTCCTCGCGGCGGGCCGCCCGCACACCATCCTTCCTCTGTCAGGCGTCACGCACATGGCCTCGCAGGAGGTCGTCGCCGAGAACCTGATGCACCTCCAGGTCGACTTCCTCAAATCGGCCCTCACGAAATGAGGCCGCTCCCCGAGAGGTGATCCATGCCGATTCCGAAGTTCGTCGCCCGCGTCAACCGGGTGGCGACCAACCGGGTGACCGGGCTGTTCGCGGGACGCGCGCCGGGATGGGGGATCGTCCTGCACAAGGGCCGCCGGACGGGCCGCGCGCACCGGACGCCGATCAACATCTTCCGCGAGCCCGGCGGCTACGTCGCCGCGCTCACCTACGGGCCGGACGCCGACTGGGTGAGGAACACCGTCGCGGCCGGCGGGTGCGACCTCGAAACGCGCGGCGAGCGGGTGCGCCTCACCGATCCGCGGATCGTCCACGACCCGGCGCGGAAGGGCGTCCCGGCGGCCGTCCGGCCGATCCTCGGGCTCATCGGGGTGAACGACTTCCTGCACCTGTCAGCGGAGGAGCCCCGCAAGGACTGAGGAACCCGCGGCTACGCGCTGTGCCATGAGCGCCAGAGGGCGGCGTAGGAGCCGTTGGCGGCTATCAGGTCGTCGTGGGTGCCCAGTTCGGTGATGCGGCCGTCCTCCACGACGGCGACGCGGTCGGCGTCGTGCGCGGTGTGGAGGCGGTGCGCGATCGCCACGACGGTCCGGCCGTCGAGGACGGCGGCGAGCGAGCGCTCCAGGCGGCGGGCCGCGCGGGGGTCGAGGAGCGAGGTCGCCTCGTCCAGGACGAGCGTGTGCGGGTCCGCCAGGACGAGCCGGGCCAGCGCGAGCTGCTGCGCCTGCGCGGGCGACAGCGTCTCGCCGCCGGAGCCGACGACGGTGTCGAGGCCGGGGCCGTCCCACTCGACGGCGGCGAGGACCCGCTCGATGTCGGCGTCGGACGCCCCCGGACGGGCCATCACGAGGTTCTCGCGGAGCGTGCCGCGGAACACGTGGTGCTCCTGCGTGACCAGGGAGACGTGGCCGCGCAGATCGTCCAGCGGCAGCTCGACCAGCGGCACGCCTCCGCCGTTCTCGCCGACGGTGACCGTCCCTGAGCGCGGGCCGTCCACCCCGGCGAGGAGGCGGCCGAGCGTCGACTTGCCCGCGCCGCTCGGCCCGACCATCGCGAGCCGCTCGCCGGGTCTCAGGTCGAGATCGACGCCGTGCAGGACGTCCTGGCCCGGACGGTAGGCGTAGCGGACGTCGCGGGCCGTGAGCCGCTCCCCCTCCGGGCTGCGGCCGTTCGGCGTCCGGTCCGGCGGGACGTTCCCGACGCCGAGGAGGCGGGCCAGGGACGCGCCGCCGAGCTGCAGCTCGTCCAGCCAGGACAGCAGCGTGTCCACGGGCTGGATGAGCTGCTGCGCGTAGAGGGTCGCCGCCGTCACCTGCGCGAGCGACGCCATGTCGTGGATGTAGAGGTAGCCGCCGACGAGCAGGGTCGTCACGACGGGCAGGACGAAACCGAACTCGGCCACCGGGAACAGCACCATGCGCAGCCGCAGCGTGTACCGCTCCGCCTTGTAGGAGCGGGCGATGTCGGCGTCGCCGCGGGCGTGGCGGCGGCCGGCGAGGCCGAGCGCCTCGACGGTGCGGGCGCCCTGGACGGTCTCGGTCAGCCCGTCCGCGATCTGCGACCACGCCTCGTTCTCGCGCAGGTAGCCGCCGTGCGCGCGGGGCAGGTACCAGCGCATCACCGCCCACAGCATCGGGACGGCGACCAGCGCGGGCAGCGCGACGAGCGGGCCGTTCAGCAGCAACGCGCCGACCGTGAACCCGCCGACGACAATCGCGACGAGCGTCTCCGGCATGGCGTACCGGACGGACGTCCCGAGCGTGTCGACGTCCCGGGACGCGCGGGTGACCAGGTCGCCGGTGCCCGCCCGCTCGACCCGCGACAGCGGCAGCGCCAGGACGCGGTCGACGAACTCCTCCCGCAGCTCCGCCAGCACGCGCTCGCCCAGCTTCGCGGACGCGAGGTAGGCGTACCTGGTCAGCACGGCCTGCACCATCACGAAGCCGGCGATGGCGAGGCCGGTGGTGTCGATGTCGGCGCGGCCGTCGCGGACGTCCTCGACGAGCGCGCCGAGCAGGCGCGGCGCGACCAGGCCCGTCACGGCGGCGAACGCGTGCAGGGCCAGCACGGCGGCGAGGTCGCGCGGATGCCGCACGACGAGCCGCCGCGCGTACGCGCGCACCTGCGCGGGCGTCGCGACCGGCAGTATCTCCGCGCTCACCGTCCTGCCCTTTCCGCTTGTTCCGTTGCTTCTCCTCTGGTGACGGTGGCCGCGTAGCGCGGTTCGGTCTCCAGCAGGTCGCGGTGCGTTCCTTCCGCGACGACGTGGCCGCCTTGGACGAAGGCCACGTGGTCGGCCCGGTCCAGCATCAGCGGGCTCGTCGTGCAGACCACGGTGGTGCGTCCCGCGCGCGCTGGGCGGAGCCTGTCGGCGATGCGCGCCTCGGTATGCGCGTCCACGGCACTGGTCGGCTCGACCAGGACGAGGACGTCCGGGTCGGCGGCGAGTGCCCGTGCCAGGCGAAGGCGCTGCTGCTGGCCGCCCGAGAACTCCCGACCGGCCTCCGCCACGTAGGCGTCCAGGCCGGAGGACGCGACGATGTCCTCGGCGCACGCGGAACGGATCGCGGCGCGCAGCGCGGCCTCGTCTCCGTCCGGCGCCAGCGACTCGGCCAGGGACCCGGCGAAGAGGCGGTCCTCGTTCACCGCCACCAGGATCCGCTTCCTGAGGTCCGCCACGCCGTGCAGCGGGACGCCGCCGAAGTCGACCTCGCCGGGCGCGTACCGGCCGAGCCGGTCGGCGATCGCCTGCGCGTCGCGCGGGTCGGCCGCCGCGATCGCGGTGACCCGGCCCGGCCGCACGACCAGCCCGGACGCGATGTCGACGAGCTCGGAGCCCGCCGCCGGACGGGCCGTCCCCGCGTCCGGCAGCTCGGGGTCGATGGACAGCAGCGCGGTGACCCGGCCCGCCGCCACCAGCCCCTTGGTGATCTTGCCCGCGGCCTCGCCGAGCGTCTTCAGCGGGACGATCAGGAACACGGCGTACCCGTAGAACGCGACCAGCTCGCCGACGCCGATCGTCCCGCTGACGGCGAACCGGGCGCCGACCCACGTCACCAGCGCGATCAGCAGCCCGGGGAGCAGCACCTCGGCGCCGCTCAGCCGGGTCTCGGCCCGCGCGGCCGCCACGCCCGCCGCCCGCACCCGCTGCGACTCGGCGCGGTAGCGGCGGGAGAACAGCGCCTCGCCGCCGATCCCGCGCAGCACCCGCAGGCCCGCGACCAGGTCGGTCGCGTGCGTGCTCAGCTCGCCGACGAGCTCACGGTGCGCCAGCTCCCGGTCCCGGTAAGGGCGCAGCAGCGGCGCCGCGATCGCGAGGATCAGCGGGACGCCGACCAGCACGATCAGCCCGAGCGGCGGCGACGTCGACAGCAGGATGCCCGCCACGGCGACGATCGCGACGACGGCGCCCGAGCCCCGGGACACGATGTCCAGGGCGTCGCCGATGTGCGACACGTCCGACAGCCCGATGCTGACGACCTCGCCCGCGCTCAGCCGCTTCGGCAGCGTCCCGCCGAGCCGGGTCGACTGGCGGGTGACGAGCTGGACCGTCCGGTACGCGGCCGACAGCCAGTTGAACACCGCGAACCGGTGCCGGACGGCGCCGGACACCGCCGCCACGACGCCGAGGCCGAGCAGGGCGCCGCCCCACAGCAGCAGGGCATGCTCGTCCCGCGCCACGACGCCGTCGCCGATGGCGCGGCCGATCGCGGCGGGCATGAGGGCCTGGCTGAGCATCCACGTGACGCCGAGGAGCGCGCCCGCGGTGCAGCTGCGCCATTGGACGCGCAGCAGCCACAGCAGGTAACGCGCGGGGGATCGGTGGTCAGGGCTGCCAGGATCTTTCTCCGGCAACGGCTTCACGGACGAAGGTTATGCAGCCGATCGGCCGAAGTTCGACTGGTTTTTCAGCAGCACCGATCCGGTTCCGGTCTGTCCGTAAACACCCCGGCGGAAGCTCCCCGGGGGTGCACGGGGAGGTCGGGACACGCTAAAGTCGATGCGACGGAGCGCCCCCCTCCTACCGCTCCATGAGCCGGGACCCCGGCGGCTAGGCCAATGCCGCTCCCCCGGCGCGGCCCCGTTCCGCTCCCCCTGCGGCCGCAGGAATAAAGCGGAACGCCCAAGCCGTTGCCAGTGCCGTCGCAGCCCGACTTTCGGAAGCATTGTGAGCACCATCAGCCAGCAGATTTATCCCGTCACGCCTGGAGCAGAGGGCATGATCGACCTGCTCCTCATCGACGACGACCCGTCCGGCGTCGTCATGGTCGAGAAGATGCTCGCGGAGAGCGGCCTCGACGTCGGCATCACGGTCGCCGGTGACCTCGCCGCCGCGCGCCGGGCGCTGACGCGGCGCACCCAGTGCATCCTCGTCGACCTGTCCACCCCCGGGATCGACCATCTGGAGGGGCTGCGGCAGGTGCTCGCGCTGTCCGAGACGGCCGCCGTGGTCGTCCTCACCGGGCTGGACGACGCGCACCTCGGCGTGCGGGCCGTCTCCGCCGGAGCCGAGGACTACCTGGTCAAACAGGAGGTCGACGCGCCGCTGCTGGCGCGCGCCATCCGGTACGCCATCGAGCGCAAGCGCTCGGAGGAGACCGAGCGGCGGCTGGTCGAGGCCCGGATCCTCGGCCGCGAGAACGCCCGGCTGGAGCGCGGGCTGCTGCCCGTCCCGCTGATCGACGACCCGTCGCTGCGGCACCACACCCGCTACCGGCCGGGACGGCGGCGGGCGCTGCTCGGCGGCGACTTCTACGACACCGTGCAGACCGAGGGCGGCGCCGTCCACCTGATGATCGGGGACGTCGCGGGCCACGGCCCGGACGAGGCGGCGCTCGGCGTCCAGCTCCGGATGGCGTGGCGGACGCTCGTCCTCGCCGGGCACACCGGCGAGCAGCTCCTCGGCACCCTCGACACCGTCCTCGGCCACGAGCGGCGCAATGAGGAGATATTCACCACACTCTGCATGATCACGATCGCGCCGTCCCGGCGGACCGCGCGGATGCATCTCGCCGGGCATCCCGCGCCGCTGCTGTTCCGCGAGGCGCCCGCGTCGGGCGTCCCGGGGGCGGGCGGTTTCGAGGTCGCGGCGCTGCCGGAGTACGCGCACGGGCCCGCGCTCGGCCTGGTGCCCGGCGCGGAGTGGCCGACGACCGAGATCGACCTCGGCGAGTCCTGGAGCCTGCTGCTGTACACCGACGGCCTGATCGAGGGACGGGTCGGCGAGAGCTCCGCGCGGCTCGGCACCGACGGCCTCGTGGAGCTCGCGCGTACGGCGCGCGGCACGGGCATCGGCGGACGGTCGCTCATCGACGAGCTGGTCGGCGAAGTGGAACGTCTCAATGGCGGCGCGCTGACCGACGACCTGGCCGTTCTCCTCCTGTCGCACCAGCCCTGAGATGTCTTCCGGGTCACTCCGGGACGGGTTCCCGGACGCCCTGTGAAGTCTCTCACCTGCGCGATGTCCGCATCGGGGCCGAAGTCCCGCGCTGCTTGTGCTCATAGCCTGCGGCTATCGAAACGAGTGCCGTGATGACTTGGAACTCTTGCCCCAGGCAGACGTAGCGTCCGCGGTGTGGCTATAGCGATACCCGCGATCTACCGGTCGACCGTCGGCAAGAAGGCCGTGATGGCGGTGACCGGCGGCGTCCTCGTGCTGTACCTGATCGCGCACATGGTCGGGAACCTGAAGATCTTCATGGGCGCGGAGGAGTTCAACCACTACGCGCACTGGCTGCGCACGATCGGCGAGCCCGCGGTGCCGCGCCGGACCGTGCTGACGCTCATCGAGGTCGTGCTCGGGGTATCGGTCGTCCTGCACATGTGGTCGGCGGTGTCGCTGGCGCGGCGCGCGTCCGCCGCGCGTCCGGTGAAGTACCGGTCGAAGAAGAAGTCGCACGCGCAGGGCTACGCCGCCCGGACGATGCGGTACGGCGGCGTGATCATCGCCGTGTACGTCGTCTGGCACCTGCTGGACCTGACGTTCTTCGTCGTGAACCCCAAGGGCGCCGACGCCACGCCCTACGAGCGGATGGTCGCCGACTTCGACCCGTCCCGCTGGTACATCACCCTCTGGTACGTCGTCGCGATCGTGCTCGTCGGCGTGCACCTCCACCACGGCATCTGGAGCGCGTTCCAGACCCTCGGGCTCCGCACGCCGCGCCGCGAGCGCGCCCTGCGCGGCCTCGCCGCGTCCGTCGCCGGGCTGATCACGCTCGGCTTCGCCGCCGTCCCCCTGTCCATCACATTCGGGTGGGTGAGCTGATCATGATCGACGCCTTCTACCAGTCCGGCGAGCCGATCGCCGACGCCAAGGCCCCGGCCGGGCCCATCGAGGACCGCTGGACGACCCGCAAGTTCGAGGCCGGGCAGGTCAACCCGGCCAACAAGCGCAAGAAGAAGATCATCATCATCGGCACGGGCCTCGCGGGCGGCTCGGCCGGGGCGACGCTCGGCGAGGCCGGGTACCACGTCATCCAGTTCTGCTTCCAGGACTCCCCGCGCCGCGCCCACTCGATCGCCGCGCAGGGCGGCATCAACGCCGCCAAGAACTACCGCAACGACGGCGACAGCGTGTACCGGCTGTTCTACGAGACGGTCAAGGGCGGCGACTTCCGCTCCCGCGAGTCGAACGTGTACCGGCTCGCCGACATCTCCCGGAACATCATCGACCAGTGCGTCGCGCAGGGCGTCCCGTTCGCCCGCGAGTACGGCGGCCTGCTCGACAACCGCTCGTTCGGCGGGACGCAGGTGTCGCGCACCTTCTACGCGCGCGGCCAGACGGGCCAGCAGTTGCTGCTCGGCGCGTACCAGGCGCTGATGCGGCAGGTGGACGCGGGCAACGTGGAGCTGTACCCGCGCCACGAGATGCTCGACCTCATCATGGAGGACGGTCGCGCGCGCGGAGTCGTCGTCCGGAACCTCATCAACGGCGAGATCAAGCACTACACGGCGGACGCGGTCGTGCTGGCGTCCGGCGGCTACGGCAACGTGTACTTCCTGTCCACGAACGCGATGGGCTCGAACGTCACCGCGTCGTGGCGCGCCCACCGGCACGGAGCGCTCTTCGCCAACCCGTGCTACACGCAGATCCACCCGACGTGTATTCCGGTCAGCGGCGACCACCAGTCCAAGCTGACGCTCATGTCGGAGTCGCTGCGCAACGACGGGCGCGTCTGGGTGCCGAAGAAGCAGGGCGACACGCGCAAGCCCTACGACATTCCCGAGGACGAGCGCGATTACTACCTGGAGCGCATCTACCCGTCGTTCGGGAACCTCGTTCCCCGCGACATCGCATCTCGCGCCGCCAAGAACGTGTGCGACGAGGGACGCGGCGTCGGCCCCGGCGGGCTCGGCGTCTACCTCGACTTCGCGGACGCCATCGAGCGGCTCGGCCGGGACAAGGTCGAGGCCAAATACGGCAACCTCTTCGAGATGTACGAGCGCATCACCGGCGAGAACCCCTACGACACGCCGATGCGCATCTACCCGGCCGTCCACTACACGATGGGCGGCCTGTGGGTCGACTACGACCTGGAGTCGACGATTCCCGGGCTGTTCGTCATCGGCGAGGCCAATTTCTCCGACCACGGCGCGAACCGTCTCGGCGCGTCCGCGCTGATGCAGGGCCTGGCGGACGGCTATTTCGTCCTGCCGAACACCATCGGCGACTATATCGCCCGCAACGCGCTCCCGCCCGTCGCCGACACCGCCGTCACCGAGGCCGAAGACCGGGTCAGGACGCGCATCGACAGGCTCCTCGCCGTCGACGGCGACCGTTCCGTCGACTCCTTCCACCGCGAACTCGGCCACATCATGTGGGAGTACTGCGGAATGGAGCGCACCGAGGAAGGTCTCCGGAAGGCCCTCGGCCTCATCCCGGCGCTGCGCGCCGAATTCTGGGAGCGGGTCAAGGTCACCGGCAAGGGCGAAGAGCTCAACCAGCAGCTGGAGAAGGCGGGACGCGTCGCCGACTTCTTCGAGCTGGCGGAGCTGATGGTCATCGACGCGCTGCACCGCACCGAGTCCTGCGGCGGCCATTTCCGCGCCGAAAGCCAGGACGAGGACGGCGAGGCCAAACGCGACGACGCCAACTTCGGCTACGTCGCCGCCTGGGAATGGGCCGGGGAAGGCGAACGGCCCGTCCTCCACAAGGAGGAACTGAACTTCGAGTACGTCAAGCCGAGCCAGAGGTCGTACAAGTAACCATGAAGCTCACACTGCGCGTCTGGCGCCAGAGCGGCCCCGAGGACAAGGGCGCGATGGTCGAGTACAAGCTCGACGACATCTCCCCCGACGCGTCGTTCCTGGAAATGCTGGACGTCCTCAACGAGAAGCTCATCGCGTCCGGCGAGGAGCCCATCGCGTTCGACCACGACTGCCGCGAGGGCATCTGCGGCATGTGCTCGCTCGTCATCAACGGCACCCCGCACGGCCCGGAGCGCAACACCACCACGTGCCAGCTCCACATGCGCAAGTTCGAGGACGGCGAGGTCATCGACGTCGAGCCATGGCGCGCGGCGGCGTTCCCCGTGGTGAAGGACCTGGTCGTGGACCGGTCGGCGTTCGACCGGATCATCCGGTCGGGCGGCTTCATCACCGCCCCGACCGGCACCGCCCCGGAGGCGCACGCGACGCCCGTCCCGAAACCGGACGCCGACCGCGCGTTCGAGGCGGCCGAGTGCATCGGCTGCGGCGCCTGCGTCGCGGCCTGCCCCAACGGGTCCGCCGCGCTGTTCCTCGGCGCCAAGGTCACCCACCTGGGCCTGCTGCCGCAGGGGCAGCCGGAACGCTGGGACCGCGTCGTGTCCATGCTGGACACGCACGACGCGGAGGGCTTCGGCGGCTGCACCAACACCGGCGAATGCACCGCCGCCTGCCCGAAGGGCATCCCGCTGGACGTCATCGGCCGCCTCAACCACGACTACCTGAAGGCGACCGCGGGCGGCAGGAAGCGCTGACCCACCGGCCTTGCCTCTAGTCGTGGACGAGGGTCTCGACGCCCGCGGGCAGGCTCCCGGCCAAGCCCGCCTCTACGAGGAAGGTCTCCAGGGTGTCCTGAAAGGCGCGTGCCGCGTGGGTCAGCTCGACGTCCTTGCGGTGGGCCAGCGCGATCGTCCGGAGGAGGCCCGGGCCGTGCCGGCCGCGCCGCGACTCCTCGTCGGGCAGGACGAGCGGCGTCCCGCGCAGCCCGGGCCGTCCGGACAGGACCATGCTCGGGACGACCGCGATACCGAGCCCGACCTCGACGAACCGCAGCACGGCGTCCATCTCGCCGCCCTCCACCGCGAACCTGGGCTCGAAGCCCGCCTCGCGGCACGCGCCGATGGTCGCCTCGCGCAGGTCGTAGCCCGGGCGGAACATCACCAGCGGACGGTTCCGCAGATCCTCGATCCGCAGGTACGGGCGCCGCGGCAGCGTCGCCGCCTTGAGCGACCGCTCCGCGGCCCCCTTCTCCGGGCCGGACGGCCGCCCGGCCGGAGACGCCACGACGAGGTACTCGCGGAGGATCGGAGTCGTGTCGAGGGGCGGGTCACCGTGCAGCGGGAGGATGACCAGGGCCAGGTCGAGCGACCCACGCGTCAGCTCCCGGACGAGGTCCCGCGAGCCTCCCTCTTCGACGATGAGCTGAATCCCCGGGTAGGCGTCGTGGAAACGGCGCAGAACGTCCGCCAGCAGGCCCGCGCAGAGGGACGGTGTAGCACCCAGCCGTACCCGCCCACGCTTCAGCCCCACCAGCTCCTGCACTTCCAGGCGGGCGGTGTCGACGTCGGCCAGGATGCGCTTGGCCAGCGGCAGCAGGGCCTCACCGGCGGGCGTCAGGGTGATGTTGCCCCTGGCGCGGCTGAACAGGGAGACGTTCAGCTCCGTCTCCAGCGCGCGGATCTGCTTGGACAGCGAAGGCTGCGCCACCCGCAGGATCTCGGCGGCCTGCGTGAAGTGCCGTACCTCCGCGACCGCGACGAAATAGGCGAGCTGCTGCAACTGCATCCTGCACAGAGTACGTGCCGCCCATCCTGCGGCCCCCACCCGCAGTGCGGCTAGCACGCTGTGTGCCCAGCGGGCGGCTAGCGGGCGTGGCGGCGCAGGGCCTGGAGGTCGTGGACGATCAGCCGCCGCCGTCCCGTCTCGATCCAGCCGTGCGCGCGCAGCGTGCGCAGCGCCTTGCTGACCGCCTCCCGGGACGCGCCGACCCAGCTCGCCAGCTCCTCCTGCGACAGGTTCAGCGTGATGCGGACGCTCTGCCCGCCCGCGCCCGGGCCCGTCCGCCGCTCGTACGGCACGCCGAACCGCTCGGCCAGTTCGACGAGCCGCTGCGCGACGCGTCCGGTCGCGTCGAACATGCCGAACTCGGCGCGCTTGCGGTCGGCGTCGCGCCAGCGCTGGCACAGCATCCGCATGATGATGATGGAGACGCGCCCGTGGGCCTGCAGGAACGCCATGAACTCGTCCGCCGTGACGGCGAGCGCCCGCACCGGCTCCAGCGCCGCCACCGACGCGGAGCGCGGCTGCCCGTCGATCGCGGCGACCTCGCCGAGCAGCGCGCCCGGCCCGCGCACCGCGAGCAGCGCCTCACCGCCCTGCTCCCGGTAGGAGAACGCCTTCACCCGGCCCCTGAGCAGGACGGCGACCCAGCCGGGCTGCTCGCCCTCCACGAAGAGCGTGTCCCCCCGTGCGAATTCGCGGACGCGGCCACGTGACTCCAGGTCCTCGCGTTCCGCCTGGGTGAGATCGGCGAGGAACGAGCCCGGTTCGAGGGCGCTCATGCCCACCACGCTAAAGGGACCCGGGCTTCCACGGGCCCCGGAAAACAATCACGGTTCAATCACGCGTTGTGTGCACTAATCCCTATTCGATTCGCCGGGCGTGGGCGAGGGTTGCTCATGGCGTGTGCGGCCGGGAGGCCACCCAGCGTCCACCGCGTTCAGGGGAACGGCGGTACGACGGGCGGCGGCCCGGGGGCACGCCGCCCGTCACGGGACGGGACGCCGCGTGCCAGAGCGACGTTCCCGCGTGACGGAACGCGAGCGTCCCCCGTTGCGCGGGGCGACGGGGGACGCTCGCGAGAACCAGAGCCTCGGTGCGGGGCCGTCAGGCGGACGGCGTGTCCTGGCCCTTCTTGACGATGCCGAGCTTGGTGCCGAGCCACACCACCGGGTCGTACTTGCGACCGACGACCCGCTCCTTCATCGGGATCAGCGCATTGTCGGTGATCTTGATGTGCTCGGGGCAGACCTCGGTGCAGCACTTGGTGATGTTGCAGAACCCGAGCCCGTGGTCCTTCGCCGCGATCTCGCGCCGGTCCGCGACGTCCGCCGGGTGCATCTCCAGCTCGCCGATCCGCATCAGGAAGCGCGGGCCGGCGAACTCGGCCTTGTTCTCCTCATGGTCGCGGATGACGTGGCAGACGTTCTGGCACAGGAAGCACTCGATGCACTTGCGGAACTCCTGCGAGCGCTCGACGTCCACCTGCTGCATGCGCAGCTCGCCGGGCTTGGCGTCGCCCGGGTCGAACGACGGGATCTCCCGCGCCTTCTGGTAGTTGTACGACACGTCCGTCACCAGGTCGCGGATGACGGGGAACGTGCGGATGGGCGTGACCGTGATCGTCTCGTCCTTGTCGAACGTCGACATCCGGGTCATGCACAGCAGCTTCGGCATGCCGTTGATCTCGGCGGAGCAGGAGCCGCACTTGCCCGCCTTGCAGTTCCACCGGACGGCGAGGTCGGGCGCCTGCGTGGCCTGCAGCCGGTGGATGATGTCGAGGACGACCTCGCCCTCGTTCACCTCGACGGTGTAGTCGGTGAGCTCGCCCTCGCCGTCGTCGCCGCGCCAGACCTTGAACTTGGCCTCGTAGCTCATCGGCCGTCCTCCTCGTCGTCCTTGGCCGGCCCGTCGTCCTTGGCCAGGCCCGCCGGCAGCTCCTCGGCGGTCAGGTACTTCTTCAGCTCGTCGTTGTCGAACAGCGCGAGCAGGTCGTCGCGCATCGGCTCCATCGGCTGGCGCTTCAGCTCGACGTGCGGGGACGACGGGTCACCGGCCAGCGAGCAGACCAGGTTGACCTTCCGCCATTCCGCGGACATCTGCGGGTAGTCGTCGCGGGTGTGGCCGCCGCGGCTCTCCTGCCGCTCCAGCGCCGCCTTCGCGACGGCCTCCGACACCAGCAGCATGTTGCGCAGGTCCAGCGCGAGATGCCAGCCCGGGTGGTAGCCGCGGCCGTCGCCGACCGCGACCGGGTCGACGCTGACGTTCGCGACCCGCTCGCGGAGCTTGCCGAGCGAGGCGATCGCCTGCTCCAGCTCCGCCTCCTTGCGGATGATGCCGACCAGCTCGTTCATGGTCTGCTGCAGCTCGGCGTGGACGGCGTACGGGTTCTCGCCGCCCTCCCGCTCGAACGGCGCCAGCGCCTCGGCCGTCGCCGCCTCGACCTCCGTGTCGGGGACCTCGGGCCGCGCGTCCAGCGCGTCCACGTACTCCGACGCGCCGAGCCCGGCGCGCCGCCCGAACACCAGCAGGTCCGACAGCGAGTTGCCGCCGAGCCGGTTCGAGCCGTGCATGCCGCCGGACACCTCGCCCGCCGCGAACAGGCCGGGCACCAGCGCGGCCCCGGTGTCGGGGTCGACCTCGACGCCGCCCATCACGTAGTGGCAGGTCGGGCCGACCTCCATCGCCTCGGCCGTGATGTCGACGTCCGCCAGCTCCTTGAACTGGTGGTACATCGACGGCAGCCGCCGCCTGATCTCCTCGGCGCCGCCCGGCATCCGGTCGACGACGGTGAGGAACACCCCGCCGTGCGGCGATCCCCGGCCCGCCTTGACCTCGGCGTTGATCGCGCGCGCGACCTCGTCGCGCGGCAGCAGCTCCGGTGGGCGCTTGTTGTTCTCGGGGTCGTCGTACCAGCGGTCGCCCTCCTCCTCGGTGGTGGCGTACTGGTTCTTGAACACCTCGGGGATGTAGTTGAACATGAACCGCTTGCCCTCGGAGTTCTTGAGGACGCCGCGGTCGCCGCGCACCGACTCGGTCACGAGGATGCCCTTGACGGACGGCGGCCAGACCATGCCCGTCGGGTGGAACTGCACGAACTCCATGTTCAGCAGCGTCCCGCCCGCGAGCAGGGCCAGCGCGTGCCCGTCCCCGGTGTACTCCCAGGAGTTGGACGTGACCTTGAACGCCTTGCCGATGCCGCCGGTCGCGAGCACCACGGCGGGCGCCTCGAACACCACGAACTTGCCGGTCTCGCGGACGTAGCCGAACGCGCCGCAGATCCGGCCGTCGGCGTCCTTCAGCAGCCGCGTCACGGTCGTCTCGGCCCAGACCTTCAGGCGGGCCTCGTAGTCGCCGTGCTCGGCGTGGTCCTCCTGCTGCAGCGCGACGATCTTCTGCTGGGTGGTGCGGATCAGCTCCAGGCCCGTCCGGTCGCCGACATGGGCGAGCCGCGGGTACTCGTGCCCGCCGAAGTTGCGCTGGCTGATCTTGCCGTCCTTGGTGCGGTCGAACAGCGCGCCCCAGTGCTCCAGCTCCCAGATGCGGTCCGGGGCCTCCTTGGCGTGCAGCTCCGCCATGCGCCAGCTGTTCATGAACTTGCCGCCGCGCATGGTGTCGCGGAAGTGGACCTGCCAGTTGTCGTTGGCGTTGACGTTGCCCATCGCGGCGGCGGCGCCGCCCTCGGCCATCACCGTGTGGGCCTTGCCGAACAGCGACTTGGAGATGATCGCGGTCTTCTTGCCCTGGAGGCGCGCCTCGATCGCCGCACGCAGCCCGGCGCCGCCGGCACCGATGACCACGACGTCGTACGAGTGCCTCTCGATCTCAGTCATGATTCCTTGGCCTCAGTTGAAGATACGCAGGTCGGAGATGGTCTCGCTGGCGACGAGCGCGACGTACAGGTCGGCGACCACCAGCGAGCCCAGGGTGATCAGCGCGTACATGCCGTGCCGCTCGTTGATCTTGGACACCCAGCCCCACATCCGGTACCGGAACGGGTGCTTGGAGAAGTTCTTCAACCGCCCGCCGACGATGTGCCGGCAGGAGTGGCACGACAGGGTGTACAGCCACAGCAGGACGACGTTCGCGACCAGGATGAGCGTGCCGAGCCCGATGCCGAACCCCCCTGCGACGTCCTCGTCCTTGCCGTGGAAGGCGAGGATCGCGTCGTAGGTGTTGACGAGCGAGATGAGAACGGCCGCGAGCCAGAAGTAGCGGTGCAGGTTCTGCCCGATGAGGGGGAAGCGCCGCTCGCCGGTGTACTTGCCGTGCGGCTCCTTGACCGCGCACGCGGACGGCGACGCCCAGAACGAGCGGTAGTACGCCTTCCGGTAGTAGTAGCAGGTGAGCCGGAACAGCAGCAGGAACGGCAGCGAGATCGCCGCGAACGGGATCCAGCCCCGGGTGGACTCGGGCAGGAACGTCCCGAACTCCGCCGCGCTGCCAGTGTGGCCGTTCACCGTCACGTCGTTGCATATCTCGTTGAAGCACGGCGAGTAGAACGGCGTCAGGTAGTGGAATTCCGGGACGTAGAACGCCGAGCCCCAGAAGGCCCGGACGGTCGCGTACACCACCCATGCCGTGAAGATCACGAAGGTCGTGACCGGATACAGGCGCCAGTTGTCCTTCCGGAGCGTGCGTTCCTTGATCTGGGCGCGCGACTTCGCCGGCGCCTCCACAGTGCTCATCGATCGCTCTCCTGAGCTCGGGTCGTCGTGTCCCGTATCACGGTCTGCGCGCACCCGCGCGTCCGTCCGCGCCCGGCCGTCGTCCTGGATCCGAGCCTTCGGCCCGTTGTCGTGCGTCCCGGCCGGAACCGCAGACGGCGGCCGCGGGCCGTGCCGCATGCGGGCGGTGACGCCTCGTGTGCGCTTCTAGCGAAGCGACCTTACGCCACCTGACGGGAGCTGTGACATACATAACAGCGAGAACCCATATGTGAGTCTGACCACAGACTTTATCCGCCGAAGGGCGTCCCGGCACCGCCCGTCATCCATAACCAGTTGTTATTGCCCAGCGGAATGGAGACGAGCGCGCTAGGGCATCGCCGGCGGGCGTCCCGGACCGGGTCGGCGAACGCGACACCGCAGCGGACCCCGGACGGTCCGTCGGTGACGGAAAGCCTCGAACGGGCACCGCACCGTCACAACGCCGGGTTTTCGGTGCTCTTGTCAACAAAACGGACGTCTCGCGCATCCAACAGATGGAGGTGCACGCTCCCCCGTGGTTCCCGCCGCCTTCATAGACTGACGGACTACGCAAAATCACGCGCCCTGCCAGGGCGCGCGCCGAGACGGGACCGATGAGCGACAACGATTCCGGCCGCGACGATCTCGCGCGGGACCAGGCCGCACCCGGCCCACCGGCCGACCCCTCGAAGACCGCCGACATCGTCTTCGACGAGACCCGCCTGCGCACGACCGCACCCGCTGACGATGACGCTGACGACGGCGTGAGCGAGCCCGGGCCGGACGAGCCGGAAGCCACCGAGGTCACCGAAACCGCCGAAACGCCACAGGACCGTGCCAATGGGGCACCGGAGAAAGAGGCATCAGAAGCCGCGGACGCGGCGGATGAAGATGAAGGCGCGGAGCCGGAGGGCAAGGACGAGGAGAAGGCCGCCGCGGGCGGAGGAGGCGAACCGCGCCGCCGGCGAAAGGTACTCCGGCGGGTGGCGTTCAGCCTGGTCGTCGTCATGCTCCTCGGGGGCGCGGGAGCGGCGTGGCTGTACCACGATCTGGTCGGCGGCATCAGGACGAAGCACGTCACCGACCAGCTCGGCACCGACCGGCCGAGGAAGCTCAACAAGTCGCTCAACATCCTGCTGATCGGGTCCGACACGCGTGAGGGGGAGAACGCCCGGTACGGCGGGGCGGGCGAGATAGCGGGCGCGCGGTCGGACACGGCGATCCTGCTGCACCTGTCGCCCAACCGGGACCAGGCGGTCGGGATCAGCTTCCCCCGCGACTCGATGGTGAAGATTCCCGAGTGCGAGAAGGAGAAGGGCGGGACGGCCCCGGCACGGTTCGGGATGCTGAACACCGCGTTCGCGTTCGCGGGCGCGACCTGCACGTGGAAGACGCTGGAGTCGCTCACCGGAATCCACATCGACCATTTCGTCCAGGTGGACTTTTCGGGTTTCAAGCGCATGGTGGACGCATTGGGCGGCGTCGAGATATGCGTCGACAAGCCCGTCAACGACCCGCGCGCGGAACTGTATCTGAAGGCCGGGAAGCAGACCGTCAAGGGCAACCAGGCGCTCGGGTACGTGCGGGCCCGCTATTCGCTCGGGAACGGGTCCGACCTGGAGCGGATCGAGCGCCAGCAGAAGTTCATGGCGGCGGTCGTCGACAAGGCCACCAGCGGCCGGGTGCTCACCGACCCGGCGAAGACGTACAAGTTCCTCAAGGCCGCGACGAAGTCGGTGACGACGGACGACGAGCTCGACCTGTCCGCGATGCGGAAGCTGGCCGACGGGCTCAAGGGCATGAGCGCGGGCCAGGTGCGGTTCGTGACCGTCCCGGTCGAGCGGTACGCGCCGGACCCGAACCGCGTCCAGTGGAACGAGGACCTGGCCAGGCCGCTGTTCGACGCGATCCGGCACGACAACGACCTGCCCGCGGAGCCGGCCGGGCCCGTCCAGGCGAAGCAGGCGCCGCCGCCGCCCGGCAAGGTGAGCGTCACCGTCGTCGCCGCGGGCGGACGGCCCGAGCTGGTGAAACGCGTCGTGAAGCAGCTCAGGCAGCGCGGTTTCACCGTGGCGAAGAAGGTCGAGAAGGGCGCCGTGGTGCCGGAGAGCCGCATCGTCTTCGCGCCGTCGGCGGAGGCGCAGGCGTCCGCGCTCGCGCGGGACGTCCCGGACGCGCTGCTCACCCCCGACGCGGGCGCGCCGGCGAGCAGCGTGCGGCTCGTCATCGGCAGGAACGGCCTGCGGCTCGCCCCGCCCGCCATCAACAAGATCGGCGGCGGGATCAAGGGCGGCCAGAAGCTCTGCGACTGACGGCGGGGCGACGGGCGTCCGGGCCTCAGGCCGTGGGCGCGGAGTAGGCGAGGAGTGCGAGGAGCGCCCCGGCGAGCATGCAGGGGCCGAACGCGAACTCGCCCTTCCTGGTGCGGCGGACGATCATGATCCCGACGCCCGCCACGCCGCCGAGGAGGTACGTCGCCAGCAGGCCCAGGATCCAGGCGTCCTGCCCGAACCAGCCGAGGTAGAGGCCGAGCACACCGGCCAGCTTGACGTCCCCCATGCCGATGCCGGACGGCACCAGGAACGCCTGGACGAAGTACAGCCCGAACAGCAGCGCCATTCCGAGGAGCGCGTGCTCGAAACGCCGCAGGCCGTCGTCGGTGAAGGGCGCGGCCCCGGCCAGGAGCGCCGCCGCGATGCCGTAGGACGGCAGGGTGAACCGGTCGGGAAGCCGCTTGGCCCTGATGTCGATGAACCCGAGGAGCGTCCCGACCGCGGCGAGGTAGAGCAGCGCGGGCAGGACGGGCTCGGGCCCGGCGCGCCATCCGAGCACCCCGTAGACGGCGGCCGTGACCAGCCCCATCAGGACGCGGCGACCGCGCGGGACGTCGCCGCTGAACGGTGCCGCCAGCGGCGCCATGAGCAGCCCGACGGCGAGCCCGACGGGAAGCAGCACGAACGCGACCACTGGACCTCGCCTGACCCCTCGCCCGATCCGACTTCGCCTCGACCACAAGCATCACAACCGTACGCCCGGCCGTGCCGGGAGGCCCTGTCCGAGCGCGGTTCGTCCCGGCGCGGGCGGGGGTGCAGGCTCTAGAGTCTTCTTGTAGGCGGCCCCACACTGGAGACGACGGCGATGACGCACCCTTCGGACCCCGGTCACCCCTCGCACCCGCAGGGCCCCGGCGCAGGACAGCCCGCAACCGGTCACCCGGGAGCCCCCTACGGTCCGCCGCCGGGTCAGCCGCCAGGTCCACCGCCGCAAGGGCCGCACCAAGGACAAGGGCAGGGACCGGCCCCCGGGCCCTACACGCCAGGACCCTACGGGCCGCAGGACCAGCCCCAAGCCTGGACGCCCCCGCCGCGCGACCCGTCGAGCAAGGGCGTGTTCGGGGCGCTGTTCGACATGAACTTCGACCACATGGTCACCGCGAAGCTGGTCAAGATCGTCTACGCGCTCTCGCTGGTCCCGATCACCATGGTGTCGCTGCTGATGGCGGGGTACGGGCTGGACTGGCTCGACCAGGGGTCGTCGTTCGGGCTCCTGCTGCTCGTCTCGTCCCCGTTCGTGTGGCTGTTCCAGGTGCTGACGATCCGGACGATCCTGGAATTCGTGATCAACCAGTTCAAGATGAGCGAGTATCTGCGGGCGATCAAGGACAAGGACTAGACGGGGCTGCTGGTGGGCGAGTTCGACGAGACCCGGCCCGGGAGCGGCACGCCGCCGCGGGACACGCGGCGCGACACCGCGGATCCGGCGCCGGACGCGGGCTCCACCCGGCGCGACGCACGCGTCCCGGCACCGCGCCCAGGCCCGCACCCGGGCGCGCACCCGGCGTCGAGGACGCGACGGGACGGCGAGGCGGCGGCAGCCGGGGGCGAATCGCTGATGCGGCTCCCGGCCGTGCTTGGCGAGCGGTACGAGGCGGTCGCGGAGCTTCCCGTCCAGGGCGCCGAGTCGGATCTGCTCCTGGTCCGGGACGCGCGCGGCGACGAGTACGTGGCGAAGATATTCCGCCGCGGGTACAGCGCCGACCGGGAGGTCTGGGCGAAGCTGCCCGCGCTCGACTCGCCGCACGTCCTGCGGATCCTGGAGACCGGCCACGCCGACGGGCGCGACTACGAGGTCGCCGCCTACGCGCCCGAAGGCAACCTGCGGTCACTGCTGCGGCAGGGACCGCTGCCGCCGGAGACGGCCGCCGACTTCGCCGCGCAGCTCGCGGACGGCCTGACGGCGCTGCACCGGGCGGGCATCGTCCATCGGGACCTCAAGCCGGAGAACGTCCTGGTCGTGGGCACCGACCCCGTACGGCTGGCGATCGCCGACTTCGGGCTGAGCAAGGTGCTCGATCAGAGCGTCGTGTTCGCGTCGTCGTCGCGGACGCTGGCGTACGCGGCGCCGGAATCGCTGTCGGGACAGGTGTCGCCCGCCCGTGACTGGTGGTCCCTCGGGATGATCGTCCGGGAGACGGCGACGGGCCGGGCCCCGTTCCAGGGGCTGAGCGAGACCGTGGTGGTCGACCATCTGGCGACGCGGCCGGTGCGCGCGGACGACGTCCCGGACCCGAGGCTGCGGCTGCTGTGCCAGGGCCTGCTCACGCGCGACCCGCGCAAGAGATGGGCGGGCGCGCAGGTCAGGGAGTGGCTGGACGGCGGCTCGCCGCCGGTCGCCGAAGAAGCCGACCAAGGCCCCCGGCAAGGCACCGGGCTCCCGTTCAACGGCCGCCGCTTCACCCGCCGGGACGAACTGGCGCGCGCGCTCGTCGAGGACTGGGATCACGCCGCGCAGTACTTCTTCCAGCGCAGCGAGTCCGGGCAGGCGTGGCGGAGCCTGCGCGACTGGCTCACGGAGCTGCCCGACGACGACGGCCTCATCGACCTCGTGGACGGCCATCTCACCACGCGCCTGCCGTCCGACGTGAAGCTGCTGCACCTGGTGCGATGGCTCGACCCCGAGCTCCCGCCCCACTACCTGGGCCGCCGGACGACGGCCGACGACCTGCCGAACCTCGCCGCCCTCGCCGAGGACCGCCGCCACCCCGACCATCACCTCGCCTGCCGGATCGGGCGGGACCTGTGGGAGCGGGGCCTGCTGCGCGTGCTGGCCGGGTTCGCGGGCGGAGGGGAACTCGCCCGCATCGACGACCAGTGGCGCGCCTACACCACGGCCTGGAACGACCTCGCCCGCTGGCTGCGCACACAGGAGGCGACTCCTCCGGGCCTGGAGGCGCGGCTCCCCGACGCCGGCGCGGACGACCCGCCCGTCGTCCTCCTCACCCTCCTGGCCCTCGCCGCACGCCCCGCACAGGCCGGACCGCAACTCGCGGACGGCGCAGAGCGCGCCCGCACGTCCGTCGCCGATCCCCCGCCGTGGTTCACCTGGATGGCGGACGGGACGGGCGACGATCCGCTCCGGCAGCTCGCGGTCTCGCTGGCGGCGCCCGAGGCGGTCGTGGAGACCGAGGCGCGGGCGCGCGACCGTCTCGCCGCCGAACGGCAGGACGAGGCGCTCCGCGCGCAATGGGCCGGCCGCGAACGGCAGCGGCTCGCCGGACGCGGCGCCGCGACGGCCCGCGCCCTCCTCTGGACGCTGCCCCTCCTCGCGTTCTGGCTGCTCGGAAGCTGGATCGTCGACACCCTGTTCGGCGGCGACGACACCGGCACCAGCACCGTCGGCGGGTTCCAGCGGTCGTCCGGCGCGTCGCTCGGGTTCCTGGTCGCGGCGTCGGTGGTCGCGGGGGCGGTGCAGTGCGGCAGCGAGGTGATGCTGGCCCGCGCGCAAGGCTCGGAGTACCTGCCGGGCGGGCCGTGGTCGCTGTTCTCCAAGGTGCTCGCGGGAGTCGGGCGGATGCTGTCCGGCGTGTCCAGGGTGTCCCGCGGCGCCGCCCGGCGCGGCGGACGTCCCGGCTGCGGGCTCCTGTTCCTCGCGGGGACGCTTCCGCTGCTGATCGTCCTGATCCTGATGGGAGCGGTGATGCCGCTCGGGACGCTGCTGTGGCTGCTGCTGATGGCCGCGGGCGCGTTCGCGCACGCCATCATGGCGGGCATGCGGCTGCACCGGTGGCGCGAGTCGAGGGTCGGCGGCGGAGGGAAAGCGTGAGCAGCGTCAGTGGAGGGGAAGCGTGAGCAGCGGCGTCGAGGCGGAGATCGTCCTGGACATGGCGGTGGTCCTCACCCTGGGGATGAACCGCGTGCTCGGGCGCGGCGCGGGGATCGCGGGCCGGGGCGCGGAGGCGCTGGCCGCGCTCGCGGAGGGACGCGCCGAAGCGCGCGCGGCGGCGCTCGCCGAAGTCGAGACCCAGGAGCGCGCGCTCCGCGAAGTCGTGGCGCGCAACGCGCGCATCGAGGCCCTCGCCGAGACCCGCGACAGGCTCGGCGCGGCGGACGTGCCGCTCCCGGCGGAGCTGCGGCCTGACGAACGTCCGGTGGAGGAGCTCACCGAGTGGTGCACGTCCACCGACCGCCTCCTGGACGAGGCCGAACGGCGCTTGTCCGAACACCTGGCGGCGGAGGTCACCGCGCAGGTCTTCGCCGCCCCCGCCGAGGGCCTCCGGACCGACACCACCCGGCGGCCCGAGCCCGCGACCGACGAGGACGAGCGGGCCGCCGTCCAGCAGAGCCTCGCGCGGATCTTGGCGCGCCTGCTGCCGGACGCGTCCGACGCGGAGAAGCGGGCGGTGGCGGACGCGGCACGGCTCCTCGCGGGGATCACGACGGCGGACGAGGCCGAAGGCGTCCTGCACGAGGTGCGCCTCCGGATCCAGGACGCGAACGGCCGCGTCCAGGAGCGCAGGGAGGACGAGCGCCGCCGGGCGGCGGAGCGCGACGCCGCCGAGCAGGCCGAGGCCGAGCGCCGGTACGTGCTCGACTCGATCACCGCCGCGTTCGAGGACCTGGGCTACGAGGTCCAGGCCGGTTTCGAGACGCTGACCGCCGGCGACGGCACCGTGACGCTGACGAAGGGCGCCTGGCCCGACCACAGCGTGCGGATGCGCGTCGACGACGCGGCGCACGTGCGGGCGTCGATGGTGCGCGAGCGGCCCGCCGAGAGCGAGGACGACCGGCGCGTCGACGTCGAACGGGAGCGGGAGTGGTGCGAGGCGTTCGAGGACGCGAGGGCCCGCCTGGAGGCCGCCGGAATCCGCTCCGACGTGTCGTGGCGCCTCGACCCCGGGGTCCGCGAGCTGCCGGTTTCCGCCGGGTCACGGCACACTAGGACCCGTGCGGGCCAACGCGAGCGCAGTCGGGAGCGTCCAAAGTAGCGTCCCAGGGGTGCGTGTGAGAGCGGAGTGGAGCAAGCCGGATGAGCATTGAATCGCCGACACTCGGTGGGCGGCTGCAGGGGTGGCCGCCGTTCATCCGTGAGCTGGACGCGACCCTCTCGGTGCACTCGCAGTACGTCCTGTCGGGCAACCTCTACGACAGCTTCCTCGCGCCTCCGCTGGACGCGGCCGGGCCCGCGCGGCTGCTGCCGCTGCGCGAGCTGCTGTGGGAGACGCTGCGCTCCAGCGGCGCGTCCTGCATGATCGTGTACGACCCGGTGGACGGGCTCCAGGTGTACCCGGACGCCGGCGACGAGCTCGGGGACGAGGCCGCGCGGTCGGCGGCGGCGCTGCTCGGCAAGATCAAGGCGGACGAGAAGCCGTCGCTGGAGGCGCTGACCCGGCACCTGGCGGCGGTGGCGCGGCCGAAGGAGAACATCCGCGCCGCGTTCGTGATCGACTCGGCGTCGCGGATCGCCCGCACCCCGACGGACCTGGAGCCGTCCGAGCGCGACTTCTTCCGGTTCTGCGCGAAGCTGTCGCGCAGCGCCCGGCCCGTCCGGGTGACGGGGCCGCGGCCGAAGCCGCTCTACAACCCGATCGTGTGGCTGGTGGAGCGGCCCGGCGATCTGCCGCCGTGGCTGACGACCGACAACGAGACGATCCGGGAGATCACGATCCCGCGCCCGCATCTCGGTGACCGGCAGGAGACGGCGCGGCTGCTGGCCCGCGCGTTCGGGGTCAGCGACGTCGGCTCGGACGAGGTCGCCGCCGCCGCGTGCGACGCGTTCGCCGAGCAGGCCGACGGCCTCACGCTCCAGTCGATGATCGAGGTGACGCGGCTGGCGAAGGAGCGCAGCGTCGACCTGGCCGACCTGCCGGACGCCGTCCGCACCTACAAGCTCGGCGTGCTCGACAACCCGTGGAGCCGCGGCCATCTGCGGCGCCGGGTGCTGGAGGGCGAGAAGCGCGTCCCGGAGCGGGTGATCGGGCAGCCGCAGGCCGTCACGAAGACGCTCGACATCCTCAAGCGGGCGGTGCTCGGCCTGTCCGGCGCGCAGGCGACCCGGTCGGGCAGCCGCCCGCGCGGGGTGCTGTTCTTCGCGGGCCCGACCGGCACCGGCAAGACGGAGCTGGCGAAGGCGATCACCGAGCTGGTGTTCGGGGACGAGTCCGCCTACCTGCGGTTCGACATGAGCGAGTTCTCCGGGGAGGGGTCCGGCGACCGGCTGATCGGGTCGCCGCCCGGGTACGTCGGCCACGAGGCGGGCGGGGAGCTGACCAACGCCGTCCGCGAGGACCCGTTCCGCGTGATGCTGTTCGACGAGATCGAGAAGGCGCACCCGCGGATCCTCGACAAGTTCCTGCAGATCCTGGAGGACGGGCGGCTCACCGACGGGCGCGGCAACACCGTCCACTTCTCCGAGTCGATCCTGATCTTCACCTCGAACCTCGGGATGTACGTCCCGGGACGCGACCTCACGACCCGGGACGCGTCCCCGTACGGTCCGGCGAGCCGTGTGCAGAACATCACACCGGGGATGGCCTACGACGAGGTCGAGCAGCGCATCAAGGCCGCCGTCGCCGAGCATTTCACCGAGGTCCTGAACCGGCCGGAGCTGCTCAACCGGTTCGGCGACAACATCGTGGTGTTCGACTTCATCTCCGGCGAGGCCGCGCACAAGATATTCGACCTCCAGTTCGCGAACATCTGCCGGCGCGTCTCCGACGAGCACCGGCTCGTCCTCGCCGTGAAGGGCGACGCGCTGGAGACGCTCCGCGGGTGGTGCACCGAGGAGCTGGCCAAGGGCGGGCGCGGCATCGGCATGGCGCTGGAGTCGTTCTTCGTCAACCCGCTGGCGCGCGCGCTGTTCGACCGGGAGCTCGTCCCGGACGAGAAGGTCACCGTGTCGGGCATCCGGCGCGAGGGCAGCATCGTCCATCTGGATCTCCAGTGACCCCGGCACGACCTCGGGCGCGGAGGGTGGCCGAAGGCGGCCTCCCGCCGAAGCTGTTGCTCGCCAAGGCGCACTACCCGGTGACCACACTCGGCCCCGGGACCCGCGCGGGCATCTGGACGCAGGGCTGCACGCTGCACTGCCACGGCTGCCTTTCCCGCGACACGTGGGACGCCGACCCGGGCAGGGCCGTCCCCGTCGAGACGGTGCTCGGCTGGCTGGAATCGCTGCCGGGCCCGGTGGACGGCGTGACCGTTTCCGGAGGTGAGCCGTTCGAGCAGCCCGCCGCGCTGGCGGCGCTGCTGCGCGGGGTCCGCGCGTGGCGGGACCGCCGCGACCGTGAGACGATGGCATTGGACATATTGGTCTACAGCGGATATGTCTACTCTCGGCTCTCCCGCACCGCTGAGACGCGCGAGATCCTGGACATGTGCGACGCAGTGATCGCAGGGCCGTACGTCGATCGGCTCAACCCGGGGGGGCGACACTCCAGGGGTGGCTCTCTACTCTGGAGGGGGTCGGCCAACCAGCGTGTCGTGCCGCTGTCCCCGCTGGGGCGCGAGCGGTACGGGGCACTGGCCGACATCGGGAAGACTGGAGAAGATACAGGGCCCCGAGTACAGGTGTCCGTGGACGAAGGGCCGGAGGGAAGGCGGGTGTACTACATCGGGATCCCGCGAAGGGGTGATATGGATCACCTCACGTCGAGGCTCGACCGCGCCGGGGTGCGCTCGGGGGATGTGTCATGGCGACCTTGAAATGTCCTGTCTGTGACGAACCGTTCCAGCAGGGTGATCTGCTCTGCATGAGCTGCGGGGCCAACCTCGCCCGTGCGGGCGGCGCCCAGCGGCAGGGCCCGGGCGGCTACGACGACCAGCAGCGGGGCTACCCGCCACCGCCACCGCCGGGCCCGCAGCAGGGCGGCCAGCCGCAGTACGGCCCCCCGCCGGGGCAGGGCGGCGGCCAGTACCAGCAGGCGCCCGACCCCTTCCAGC
>NZ_SMJX01000083.1 GCF_004348535.1 Actinomadura sp. KC216 | reverse complement strand
GGTGGACCTTCGACGGGAAGTACCGGTACAGGGTCCCGATCGCGACCCCGGCCTCCTTCGCCACCTCGTGCATCTGGACGCGTTCGAGCGACTTCTCCGCCCCGATGCGCGCCGCCGCGCGGAGGATGCGGCGGCGGCGGTCGTGCTGCTCGGGTGAGCTCGGCTCGGCGGACAGCCTCGCCGACGCGATCCTCGCCACGGTCCTCCCCCACGTCCGTTCCGGTGCTGACAAGGAACAATATCCGGGGCCCAGGCTGCCGCCGCGATCACCGATACCGGTCAGTGGGATCGGCCGCCCCGCCCCGGCGGAGGCCGCGTTCACGACCGCCGGGGCGGCTCGGTGAACGGTCAGACGAGGTTGTCTTCCACCTTCAGGCCGAAGACGCCCCGGCCGTACATGGAGAGGGCGTGTTCGACGTCGTTGGCGACGTGGACGCTGCCGGCGTGGGCGTCGCGCCAGGCGCGTTCGATGACGTTGCCGCGGTGCAGGGAGTTGCCGCCCGCCGTCTTGAACAGGATGTCGATCGCCTGGATGGCGCGTTCGGTGCCGCGGACCTGGTCGCGGCGGGCGCGCAGGCGCAGCTCCATCGGGATCTTCTCGCCGCGGGCGGCGTACTCGTGGATCTCGCGGACGTTCCGGTCGGTCTGGAGAATGGCGGCGTCTATCTCGGACGCGGCGCGCGCCACCGCCACCTGCGCGAACTCGTCCTCGACGAAGCGGCCGCCGCCGAGGCTCAGGCGGATCCTGTCCTGCATCCGCGCGACGTAGTGGTCGTGGCAGCCCGCGGCCATGCCGATCACGCTGGCGGCGACCGTGCTGGTGAAGATCGTGCCGAACGGCATCCGGTAGAGGGGGCCGGTGTTGACCTTGCGGCCCGGGTTGCGGAGCTGCGCCTGCTCGAAGTTGCGCATGGCGCGGTGGGACGGCACGATCGCCCGCTCGACGACGATGTCGTCGCTGGCGGTGCCGCGCAGGCCCATCGAGTCCCAGACCTCGCGGATCTCGTAGTCCGTCCGCGGGACCAGGACGGTCATGAAGTCGACGGGGCGGCCCTCGGCGCCGACGACGAGCGCGCCGAGCAGGGCCCAGTCGGCGAACTCGCAGCCGGACGAGAACGACCAGCGGCCCGTCACCTCGAAGCCGCCGTCGACGGGGGTGAGGCGTCCGATCGGGGCGTAGGACGACGCGATGAGCGTGTCCGGGCCGGAGTCCCAGACTTCCTGCTGGGCTTCGTCGGCGAACAGGCCGAGATGCCAGGAGTGGACGCCCAGGACCGCGGCGACCCAGCCGGTCGAGCCGCAGGCGGCGGAGATCGCGCGGATGACCTCGTAGAAGGCGACGGGATCGTCCTCGGCGCCGCCGTAGCGGGTGGGCTGGAGCATCCGGAACACACCCGCGGCGGTCAGGTCGCGGACGGTCTCGGCGGGGATGCGCCCCTTCTCGTCCACGGACCGGGCCCGCTCCGCGATCCCGGGCAGGAGCCCGCGCACGGTCTCCAGAACCTCGTTGCTCATCCCTGCTCCTGCCTTCCCGCCAGCGCCTCTGAAGGACACCATGTCAGGGTGCCGCCCCGGCCCGGAACGTCCCGGCCAGCGGGACTCGCCGGACCGGGCGGCGGCCCGCGACCTACCGTTCAATCACCCCCACCGTTCAATCACCCCATTCTTCGCCGAAGGGATGATCCACAGTGACCGCAACCGAGCCGGACGCCGTCCGCGCCATCGAGGCGGAGGCCATCTCCTCCCGTTTCGCCCGGGGATGGCATTGCTTGGGGATCGCCGAGACGTTCCAGGACGGCAAACCCCATACGGTCAACGCCTTCGGCCAGAAACTCGTCGTCTTCACCGGAGAGGACGGCAAGACCAACGTACTTGACGGCTACTGCCGCCACATGGGCGGCGACCTGTCGCAGGGCACGGTCAAAGGGAACGAGATCGCCTGCCCGTTCCACGACTGGCGGTGGGGCGGCGACGGCCGCTGCAAGAGGATCCCGTACGCGCGGCGCGTGCCGCTGCGGGCGCGGACGGCGGCGTGGCCGACGATGGTCCAGGACAAGCTGCTGTTCGTGTGGAACGACCCGGAGGGGAGCAAGCCCCCGGAGGACGTGACGATCCCCGTCATCGAGGGCGCGAGCCGCGACGACTGGACCGACTGGCGGTGGACGGAGACGATCGTCCACACCAACTGCCGCGAGGTCATCGACAACGTCGTCGACATGGCGCATTTCTTCTACATCCACAACTCGTTCCCGACGTACTTCAAGAACGTCTTCGAGGGGCACGTCGCGACGCAGATCATGAAGGGGAAGAGCCGTCCGGACGCGCGGCCCGCGGGCAAGGGTGAGGGGCCGCAGATGCTGGGGAACAGCTCTGTCGCGTCCTACTACGGGCCCTCCTTCATGATCGACGAGCTGACGTACCACTACGAGGGCTTCGACCTGCGGTCCGTGCTGATCAACTGCCACTACCCGATCGACGAGAACTCGTTCTCGCTGCATTCGGGGATCATCGTCCAGCACAGCGACAAGCTCCCGGCGGACGCGGCGGAGGCGACGGCGGAGAAGCTGTCGACGTTCATCCTGACCGGGTTCGAGCAGGACATCGAGATCTGGCGGAACAAGACCCGCATCGACAACCCGCTGCTGTGCGAGGAGGACGGCCCCGTCTACCAGCTGCGCCGCTGGTACGAGCAGTTCTACGTGGACGTCGCCGACATCAGGCCCGAGATGACGGACCGGTTCGAGTTCGAGATCGACACGACCCGTCCCGTCGAGTCGTGGCAGAAGGAGGTCGAGGAGAACCTCGCGCGGCGCGAGGCCCAGGGGGCCTCGGCGTGACGGCGCGGCAGGACGAGCGGCTGCTGGACGGGCCGCTGCTGCCGGTCCGGTGCCGGCGCTGCGCGGCGGAGGTGCTGGTGCGCAAGGCGAGCTGGGAGCAGACGAGCATCCAGTGGAACGCGGGCGCGCGGGCCGCGTGCGCGGGCCTGTCGGACGACCCGTTCGGCACCTGCCCGGCGCTGCGGTCGGCGATCCAGGAGGCGGCGCTGAACGGCGCGATCACGGTGGCCGGGTGACCGGCCGCTACGGCCCATAGGCCCCTCGTGACCGGTTTGACCTCAAGTTTGGTTGAGGTCATAGCGTCCTTCCCGACCGATCGTGAGGCGATGAGGGAGGGCGATCATGAGGGTTGCCGGGTTCCGCGAGCCGGGCGGGCCGGAGGTGCTGACGATCCTGGACGTGCCCGTGCCGGAGGTCGGGCCGGGACAGGTGCGGGTCCGGGTGCGGGCGGCCGGGGTGCAGCCGTTCGACCTGGCCGTCCGCGAGGGGTGGTCGCCGCCGGGGACGCCGGAGGGCTTCCCGCGCGTGCCGGGCAACGAGTTCGCGGGCGTGGTCGTCCAGGTCGGCGACGGCGTCACCGGGGTCAAGCCAGGCGCTGAGGTGATCGGGAACTGCCGTCTCAACGCCTATGCCGAGTACGTCGTCGTCCCGGCGGAGGTGCTGGTGGCCAAGCCCGCGAGCATGCCGTGGGACGTGGCGGGCGGCTTCCCGGCGGCGGTGATGACGCCGCACATCGCGGTCGAGGAGCTGGCGGTCGGGCCGGGCGACACGCTGCTCGTGCATGCGGCGGCGGGCGCGGTCGGGACGGTCGCCGTCCAGCTCGGCCGCATCGCCGGGGCCACCGTGATCGGCACGGCCGGCGAAGGCAACCACGAGTATCTGCGGTCGCTCGGCGCGATCCCGGTCGCCTACGGGGACGGGCTGGAGGAGCGGGTCAGGGCCGCCGCACCGGACGGGGTCGACGCCGCGCTCGACGGGGCCGGCGGCGACGCCCTGGCCGTCTCGCTCGCGCTCGTCAAGGACAGGGACCGCATCATCACGCTGGTCGAGCACGAGCGGGCGGCGGAGCTCGGCGTCCGGCTCACGCCCGACAAGCGGTCGGCGGCGCGGGTCGCCGAGGCGGCCCGCTTCTACGAGGAGGGACGGCTGAAGATCCACGTGCGCGGCGTGTTCCCGCTGGAGCGGGCGGCGGACGCGCACCGCGAGGTCGCGACCGGGCACGGGCGCGGCAAGGTCGTCCTGACGGTCAGCTGACCTCCCGGGCGGCGGCCCGGCCTGCGCGGCGGCCGAAGAACGTGCCGTCGCCCAGGGACGTGCCGCTGACGTAGCCCTCGCCGTGCATGCCGGACGCGGCGCGGCCCGCCGCGTACAGGCCGGGTACCGGGACGCCCGAATTGTTCAGGACCTCGCCGTCCACGGTGGTGTGCAGGCCGCCGAGCGTGAATCCGGCCGCGCCCGTCGCGGAGCCCGTCCCGCCGCCGCCCGTCCCGCCGGTGCCGAAGAATCCGGCGCGCGGGTCGATGGCCGCGAACGGCGATGTCAGGGGGCGGAGCCATTTCGGGTCTTTGTGGAAATACGGGTCCTCGCCTTTCGCGGCGTGCCGGTTGTAGGTCTCGACCGTCGTTTCCAGGGAGCCGGCGGGCATGCCGAGGGATTCTTCGAGTTCGGCGAGGGTCTCGGTGACGTGTTCGGGGCGGATGCCCCAGCGGTCCGGCTCGGGGACGTCCTCGAACCCCTCCTCGTCGATGATCGTCCAGTAGGGGCCGGGCTGGTGCTTCACGGCGTGGACGCTCCAGTGGCCCGGGTACACGTCCTCGTTGAGGAAGCGGCGGCCGAGACCGTCCACGAGCATGCCGCGGCACACCATCGCGGGCAGGGCGGTGAGCGCGATCTCCACCACCGCCATGCGGCGGGTGGCGGCGCCGATCGCGGTGGCCATCCGGATGCCGGAGCCGTCGTCCAGGCCGTCGCTGACCTTGCCGTGCCCGAGCAGCAGCGGCGCGTGGTCGGCGAGCATCGCGTCGTTGTCCACGAACCCGCCGGTCGTGAGGATCACCGCCGTGCGGGCCCGGTAGGTGACCGTGTCGCCGTATTTGCGGGCGACGATGCCGGTGACGCGTCCGTCGCCGTCCAGGACGAGGTTCGTCGCGAGGGTGTCGGTGTGCGTGACCGCGCCCGCCCCGGTCGCGGCGGCCGACAGCCTCTCCATGAGGATGCCGCCGCCGAACCCGCCCGCCGCCGGACGGTGCCCGCGCGGGACGGGCTTGGCGATCGTGTTGTACGGCCAGGAGTTCTCCCCCAGCCACATCAGGCCGTCCTCGGACATCGGCATCCACGTCGGCGCGTCGTAGAAGGTCGGGTTGAACGGCACGCCGCGCTTCCGGAACCACTCGAAGTGCTCGACGCTCCCGTCGCAGTACAGGCGGAGCTTGGCGGTGTCGGCGTTCGGGCCGAGCGCCGCCTCCAGGTAGGCGTACATGCCGCCGGGGTCGTCGTCGAAGCCGCACGCCTTCTGGATCGCGGTGCCGCCGCCCAGGTACAGCTCGCCGCCGGACTGCGCCGACGTGCCGCCGGGCCCGCTCGCCCGCTCCAGGACGATGACGTCCGCGCCCGCCCGCGCCGCCTCGAACGCCGCCGCCGCGCCCGCGCATCCGAACCCGACGACGAGCACGTCGCATTCGTGGTCGAAGGCTGCGATGTCGCGGGCCGCGAACGGCTCGACGGAACGGCCGTTCACGCTCACTTCCCGGGCGGGACGAACGCGGCCAGCGGTTCCGAGCCCGACCAGTCGTGGCCCCAGTAGCTGTCCTTGGTGATCTCTTCGGCGGTGTAGTACGCCTCGTCCACGAGCATGCCCTCGCAGCCGTACTCGATGTCCCAGCCGCCCGGCGCCCGGACGTAGAACGAGACCATCTTGTCGTTGGTGTGGCGGCCCAGCGTCGAGGAGACGGAGAAGCCCTTCGCGGTGACGGCGTCGAGCGCGATGCCGACCGCGTCGAGGGTGTCGACCTCCACCATCAGGTGGACGAGCCCCGGGTCGCCGTCGTGCGGGGCGGGGCAGATCGCGATGCTGTGGTGCCGCTGGTTGACGCCCATGAACCGGATCCGGACGGGGCCGCCGCCGACCTTCATCGCGCCGCGCGGCAGGAACCCGAGCACCTCGGTGTAGAACGTCACGGTCTCGGCGAAGTTCGGGGTGGGCAGGACGACGTGGCCCATGCCCATGGCGCCGGTGACGAATTTCTGCGCGAAGCCGGTGCGCAGGGGGCTGTGGTCGAGGACGGGCCCGAAGAACACCTCGACGGGGGTTCCGCCGGGGTCGGTGAACGCGATGACCTCTTCGGCGTCGCGCTCGGCCGCCTCCTTCGGGGTCAGCGCCGTCACCGCCGTCCCGGCCTTCTCGACGGCCTCCCGGACGGCGGCCAGCGCGTACTGGTCGCGGACCTCCCAGCCCACGGCCAGCACCCTGTCGCCGTCGCCGGGCAGCACGGCGAGGCGGGCGCGGCGCTCGTCCATGCGCAGGTAGAGGCCGTCCGGGTCGGGGCCGCTTCCCTCGGCGAACCCGAGCCCGTCGAGGGCGAACTCGCGCCAGCGCTCGATGTGGCGGGTCTGGACCTTCAGGTAGCCCAGCCCTCGGATCTGCGTCGTCGCCATCGTCACTCCCTTCGTCGTGTTCGGGTCAGATCATCGAGCGCATGGGGCCTTGGGGCGGCTCGATGTCCAGGTCGGTGAGGGCGGACACGTGGTAGACGGCGCCGGGGACGTGGATCGCGTGGGCGAGGCCGACGTGCGCGTCCCGCCAGAACCGCTGGATCGGGTTGTCGCTGCGCATCGCGTTCCCGCCCGACCGGACGACGATCTCGTTCATCGCCCGCACCGCCCGCCATGCGGCGCGGACCTGCGTGCGGCGGCCCGCGGCGCGCTCGGCGAACGTCGGCTCGTGGCCCGCGGCGACCTGGTCGTAGACGCGCGAGCAGTTGTCGAGCAGCGCGGTCCGGGACGCCTTGATCTCCTCGGCGGCCTCGCTGATCGCGTACAGCACGTACGGGTCGTCCTTGATCTTCGTGCCGGTGATCTGGACGCGTCCGCGCTGGTAGGCGAGGTGGTGGTGCAGCGCGCCCTCCGCGATCCCGATGACGGCGGAGGTGATCCCGAGCGGGAACACGCACGAGAACGGCATCAGGTAGGACGGGTTGGCCAGCCCCGCGTCGCGGGCCGCGGAGCCGTCCACGACCTTGGTGTATTCGAGCGTCCGGTAGGCGGGGACGAACGCGTCCCTGACGATGACGTCCTTGCTGCCGGTGCCCTTCAGGCCCGCGACGTCCCACGAGTCCTCGACGATCTCGTAGTCGGAGCGCGGCAGGATCAGGTGCAGGGAGCGGGGCGGCTGCGCGACCTTGCCGTCCGCGTCGCCGAGCATCCCGCCGAGGAAGATCCAGTCGCAGTGGTCGGTGCCGGACGAGAACTGCCAGCGGCCGCTGAACACGTAGCCGCCGTCCACCGGGCGGGCCACGCCCATCGGGGCGTACGGGGAGGCGATCCACACGTCCGGGTCGCCGGACCAGACCTCCTCGCGCACCTTGGGGTCCGCGTACGCCATCTCCCACGGGTGGACGCCGACGATCCCGGCGACCCAGCCGGTGGAGCCGTCCAGCGCGGAGATGCCCATCACGGTCTCGGCGAACTCGCGCGGGTGCGCCTCCAGGCCGCCGTGCGCCTCCGGTTGCAGCAGCCGGATGGCGCCGGTCTCGCGGAGCGCCCGCGCGGCCTTGTCGTCCAGCCTGCCGAGGGCCTCGTTGACGGGGCCGAGCTCGCGGATCTGCTCCGCCCTCTCCATGATCGCGTCGAGCACGCGGTTCGCCATCGCCTCTCCCGTGTCCGTTCCCGTGTCCGTCTCGTCAGCCGTCGTAGGTGATCTTCAGCCGGTCGGTGACCGGCCTCGCCTGGCAGGCGAGGATGAGGCCGTCCGCGAGGTCCTGCTCGTCGAGGACCGCGTTGGCGTCCAGGGTGACCGCGCCCTCCAGCGCCACGCAGGCGCAGGCCGAGCAGTTCCCCTCCCGGCAGGAGAACGGGGCGTCCACCCCGGCGCGCAGCAGGGCGTCGAGGAGCCGTTCGGACTTCGGCCAGGGCACCGTCCGCGTCTCGCCGTCCATCTCGACCTCGATCTCACCGGCCTCGCCGGCCTCGCCGCCGGGGGCGTCGACGGCCTCGGGTTCCTCGAAGGGGTCGTTCTCCAGGGAGAAGAAGCGCTCGACGTGCACGCGCATGCCGAGGCCGGTGAACGTGCCGGTGACCAGGTCCATGAAGACCTCGGGGCCGCAGACGAACGCCTGCCGGCCCGCGTAGGGGCGGGCCAGGGACCGGACGGCGGCGGGCGTCGGCAGGCCCTGCACCGACTCCAGCAGGTGGACGACCGTCAGCCGGTCGGGATGCTCCTCGGTGAGGGCCCTCAGCTCGTCGGCGAAGATGACGGATCGTTCGTCGCGGTTGGCGTAGAGGAGGGCGACCTTGCCCGTTCCGCCCACCAGGCACGACTTCAGGATCGACATGATCGGGGTGATGCCGCTGCCGCCCGCGACGAGGAGGAGGTCGTCGTCCAGCGAGGACGGCGTGAACGTCCCGGCCGGGCGCAGCACCTCCAGCACGTCGCCCGCCGTGACGTTGTCGCAGATCCAGTTGGACCCGAGACCGCCGTCCACCCGCTTCACCGTCACCTTCAGCCGGTCGTCGGTGAGCGGCGAGCTGCACAGCGAGTAGCAGCGCGCTGCCCAGCCGTCCTCGGCCGGGACCCGGACGGTGAGGAACTGCCCGGGACGGTAGGAGAACCGGTCCCGGTCGCCCTCGGCGGGTTCGAGGACGAGCGAGCGCGCGTCCGCCGTCTCGTGGACGACGTCGACCACCCGCGCCTTCAGTCCCGTCATCGCCGCTCCGCCGCCGGTGGGGCCGCGGCGGCGTGGCGGGCGGCGATGTAGCCGAACACGATGGACGGGCCGATCGTCGCGCCCGGTCCCGCGTACTCGTTGCCCATCACCGACGCCGACGCGTTGCCCGTCACGTACAGGCCCTCGATGACCGTGCCGTCCTCGCGCAGGACGCGGGCGTGCTCGTCCGACACGAGGCCGCCCTTGGTGCCGAGGTCGCCGACCTCCAGCCGGAACGCGTAGTACGGCGCGGTGTCGAGGACGTCCAGGTTCGGGTTCTTCAGGTTCGGGTCGCCGTAGTAGCGGTCGTGGGCGGAGTCGCCGCGGCCGAAGTCGGCGTCCTTGCCCGCGCGGGCGTACCCGTTGAACATCCGGACGGTCTCGATCAGCCCGGCCGCGGGGACGCCGATCCTGCCCGCCAGCTCGGCGAGGGAGTCCGCCCTGACCGCGATGCCCTCGTCGTAGAACGCCTTCGGGATCGGGGCGCCGGGCAGGATCTGCGCGAACGGGTAGCGGGCGCGGGCCTTGGCGTCCATCACGAACCAGGCGGGGACGTGGCCGCCCGCGAGCTGGTCGTGGACGAAGTTGACGTACGGGGCCGCCTCGTTGGTGAAGCGCGTCCCGTCCTGCGACACGATGACCTGCCGGGGGATGGCGCGCTCGGACACCAGCGGGATCGTCGCCCCGGCCGGGTGCCGGACGGCGGGCATCCACCAGGCGTCGTCCATCAGGTCCAGCGCGGCGCCGAGGCTCGCGCCCGCGCGGATGCCGTCGCCGGTGTTCTCGCGGGCGCCCATCGCGAAGTCCTCCTGGCCGCCCTTGGGGAGGTACTTGTCGCGCATTTCCTGGTTGTGGTCGAAGCCGCCCGTCGCGAGGAGGACGCCCTTGCGGGCCCCGATGCGTATCGGGCTGCCGTCGCGTCCGGTGGCGACGATCCCGGTGACGCGGCCCGACGCCTCGTCGGTGACGAGTTCGGTCATGGCCGTCTTCAGCCAGAGCGGGATGCCGGCGTCCTTCAGGGCCATCCGCATCCGGGCGACGAGCGCACGGCCGCCGGTCGCCATGTGGCGGCGGCGGATCACGTTGGACGACACGCGCCACGCCGCGACCAGCGAGGCCCGCCGTCCCGCCCACGTGCGCTTCGCCATCGCGAGGTCGTGGTAGTCCTTGGCGGTGATCCAGAGGCCGAGCGGGCCCTTCATGCTGTTCGGCCGCTGGTGCCTCTCGTCCTCGCCGAGCTTGCGGGTGTCGAACGGCTTGGCCTCGATGGACCGGCCCAGCGGACGGCCGCCCTCCAGCTCCGGGTGGTAGTCGGCGTAGCCCTTCGTCCAGAAGAACCGCATCCACCGGCTCTTGCAGATCAGCTCCATCGCCGCCGGGCCGTTGTCGACGAACGCGTCGAGCCGGGCGGCCGGGACACGTCCCTCGGTGAGGAGGTCCAGGTAGCGGCGGATCGACTCGCGGCTGTCGTCGTGGCCGCGCGCCTTCAGCACCGGGTTGTTCGGGATCCAGATCCCGCCGCCGGAGATGCCGGTCGAGCCGCCGAACTTCGAGCCCTTCTCGACGACCAGCACGCTCATCCCGGCGTCGTGGGCGGTCAGCGCGGCCGTCATCCCGCCGCCTCCGCTGCCGACGACGACCAGGTCGTACTCGTGGTCCCACGCGGGCATCGCGGCCATCAGTCGTCCTTCATGGTCAAGAACGCGAGGACGGCGCTCTCCCAGGCGGACTTCTGCTCGATCATCACCCAGTGCCCGCAGTTGGGGAAGATGGTGACCTGGACGTCGGGGATCGTCCGCATCGGCACGAGCGCCATGTCGACGGGGCTGACACGGTCGTCCCGGCCCCACGTGATCAGCGTCTTGGCCCTGAGCCTGTGGAGCATCGCCCAGTACGGCGGCTCGTCCGATCGCGCCATCGCCTTCGCGCGCGCCGCCATCGCCTTCGACCCGTACATGCGGCGGGCGGCGGCGAGCGTGCCGGGGTCGGTGGCCTGCCGCCAGCGCTCCTCGATCATCTCCTCGGTGACGAGGCGCGGGTCGTACACCATGGAGTGCAGCCACCGGATGAGGCGCTCGCGGGTCGGGTCGTCGGTGAACTCCATCAGCAGCCTGATGCCCTCGCCGGGCCCGGGGCTGAAGACGTTCCGTCCGATGCCGCCGATCGTGACGAGGCGCCGCACCCGGTCCGGGTGGCCCAGCGCGACCTGCGTGCCGACGATGCCGCCCATCGAGTTGCCGATCACGTCGACCTGGGCGAGGTTCAGGCCGTCCAGGAACCGGACGGCGGCGGCCCCGGCGGCGAGCATCGGGTGCTCGTCGGTCGGGTCGCTGACGCCGAAGCCGGGGAACTCCAGGACCAGGCACCGGAAGTGCTCGGCGAACCGCGCGAGGTTGCCGCGGAAGTTCCGCCACCCGGTGACGCCCGGGCCCGAGCCGTGCAGCATCAGCAGCGGCGGGCCCTCGCCGGCCTCGTGGTAGCGCAGGACGCCCTGATCGGTGGCGAGCTCGCGCAGTGTCGACTCGTAGGTCAACTCCGTGGGCATGATCTCTCAGTCCTCCGAGGGTGGCTTGCCCGGAACGTAATCGGCCGGGCGGGCGGGCCGTCCCGCCGATCCCGATCAGCGGGACGCGCCGCGCGCCCGAGGGGGCCGCTCCGTGCCCGCTTCCACTGATCGGGACGCCGGGCGACCATGGACGAATGCCGCTTCAGCATCACTTGTTAGAAATGAAGAGGAACCCGTTATGAGCCCCCGAGGTGAACAGATGCCAGCCGAGCCAGCGCTCACAGAAGACGCCGCAGCCCTGCCGGGGCCCGGGACGGCCCTGGACCCGGCGGAGTTCCGGACGGCCATGGCGGAGTTCGCCACCGGCGTCACCGTGGTCACGGCCCTCGACGGCGGTGAGCCCGTCGGCTTCGCGTGCCAGTCGTTCGCCTCGGTGTCGCTTGAGCCGCCGCTGATCCTTTTCTGTGCGGACCGCCGTGGCCGTTCGTGGCCGCGGATCAGGGCGGCGGGACGGTTCTGCGTGAACGTGCTGGCCGAGGAGCAGCGGGAGCTGTGCGAGCGGTTCGGGTCGCGCCACGGCACGAAGTTCGAGGGCCTGGACTGGGACGTGTCGCCCTGGGGCACGCCTCGGCTGCCGGACGTCCTGCTGTGCGTGCACGCCGCCGTCCACGACGTGCACCAGGCCGGCGACCACGAGATCGTGGTCGGGCGGGTGCTCGGCATCGAGCGGCACGACATCCGGGACGGCGCCTGGCGGCGTCCGATGGTGTTCTTCCGCAGCCGGTTCGGCATCAACGAGCCCGACGCGCCGATCGCGCCCGACCCGTGGGGCATCGGCGACCGGTGGGGCTGGGGCTGACCGGGCCCGGCGGAGCGCCCGGCCCGCGCCCTACATCCAGTCGCCCCGCCCGTCGACGGCGAGGAGCCGGTTCATCGTCTCCGGCGACCAGGTCGCCGGTGCCGCCGCGCCGCCACGGCGCCGGGCGCGGGTTCCGGACGCCGCCGAGCCCGAGCCGGGGAACAGGATCTGCGACGCCTCGCGGGCCGCGGTGACGACCAGCGGCGCGACGTTCTCCAGCGGCGCGCGGATGTCGCCGGCCAGGGAGATCCCGGCGACGGGCCCCTCGGCGCCGCGGAGCGCCGCCGCGACGCACGCGATGCCGGGGTAGGATTCGCCGCGCTCGAACGCCAGCCCGCGGCGCTGCCGGACCCGGTGCAGCTCCTGGTGGAGGGTGCCGAGCTCGCCGATGGTCCGGTCGGTGAACCGGGTGATCTCGGGGCCGAGCAGCGCGTCCACCCGCTCGGGTTCCAGCCACGCCAGCATCGCCTTGCCGAGCGCGGTGCAGTGCGCGGGGGCGCGCCCGCCGACCCGGGACGGCACGGACGTGGCGAGCCGCCCGCCGAGCTTGTCCAGGTAGTAGACCTCGGCGCCGTCCAGGACGGCGAGGTGCGCGACGAGCCCGGTGGTGACCTGCAACCCGTGCAGCAGCGGCGCCGCCGCCTCCCGGATCTTGCCGTGGCCGCCGTCCCGCCCGCCGAGGCCGAGGGCGCGGCGGCCGAGGCCGTAGCCGAACGCGTGGTGCGCGAGCCAGCGCTGCCGGACGAGTTGGTCCAGGATCCGGTGCGCGGTGGAGCGCGGCAGCCCGGTCCGGCGCGCCACGTCCTCCAGGGTCAGCCGGGCGGACGGGCCGTTGAAGGCGTCCAGGATCAGCGTCATCCGCTCGATCATGGACGGCGGCGACTCCCGCCGCGCCGACGCCGCCGGGTCCTCCACCGTCCTGACCTCGGTCATCGCACCTCCCGGAGCGCGACTGAAATGAATTCTTGTTAGCTGGAATCTAGCAACCGCCTGGTCTCTTGGGAAGAGGGCCGGTAACGCATGCTCAGCAGGGCTTGCGGGACCCCACCCGCCGCCTGGCACGTCCGCCGCCGGATGATAGAACGTTTTCCTGCGAGGGGAGCAGCGATGGGTGTCGGCATCGTCACGCCGGTGGTGGCGCGCCCATTTCCCGGGGGCCGTGCGGCACCGTCCGGCGCCGCCTCCGGGTCAGGGCGTGATGGCCATGTTCGCGAGGACCCGTCCGGCCAGTTCCTCGTCCCCGTCGACCTTGACCTCGACGGCGTCGGCGGTGCAGCGCCCGGCGGTGAGGCGGACGTAGGTCTCCAGGTCCATGGAGAGCGCGGCGGTCGGGTCGTCCGGTTCGGCCCACTGGCCGCGCCGGTCGCCGTCCACCAGGACGGCCGCGCGGAAGTCGGGCGGGCCGTTGATCGTGAACGCGACGGACTGGCCCGGTTCCGCCTTCCCGGGACGGGCGACGATGCGGCGCAGGGCGACGCTCATCAGCTCCCAGAAGGAGTGCGCGGCCGGGGCGTCGAGGTTGCCGGGACGGCCGACCGCGCGGCGGATGTCCTGCTCGTGCGTCCAGCAGTCCATGGCGCGGAACTTCATCAGGCGGCTGTAGGCGCCTTCGCGCCCGTCCGGGCACATGACGATGTGGTCGGGGTCGAGGCCGGGGATCTGGACGAGGCGGCGCTCCAGCGCGTCCGCGAGCTGCTCGGCGACGACCGGGCCCGGCACCGGGCGGCGCACGTGGATCGCGGTCTCCAGCCACCGGCCGAAGTCGTTGCGGACATGGTCGAACTCGGGGACCTCGATCTCGGGCTCCGGCTCGCCCAGCAGGGTGAGCTCGACGCCGACGATATGGGCGAACTGGTCCTTGACCGTCCAGCCGGGGCATTCGGTCGGCAGGTGCCAGTCGGCGTCGCCCAGCGTCGCGGCGAGCGCGAGCGTGGACCGGACGGTCTGCTCGTAGGCGGCGGTGTTGGTGCGCATCGGCTCGTTCATGTTCAGCCCCTCCGTCGACTCCCGAGCCTACGACGCGCCCCCGCACCTTTGGAACGTGTCAGAACGTGCCGGAGCGCGTCAGGGGTGTTCGGTGCGGAGGTGCTGGTGGAGGGCTGAGAGCTCGAGGTGGGGCTGGTGGCAGCGCACGCAGGCCCACACGCCGCTGGGCACGCTGTAGCCGTGCGCGGCGGCGTCGTCCCGCGCGCACAGCAGGTGGTACGTCTGGACGAGGCGCCGCCACGTCCGCCGGACGGCCGATGACATTCCCGCTCCCCTCCGAGCCGGGTCGTGCTGGATCGGCACAGGATAGGGCAACGGGAATGTCAAGACGAAACACCGAAGATCGCCAGGTCGGCGGGATGATCGGCCTGGCCCGGCCGGTTCACTGGCCGATCTTCACTCCGGGCTCGCCGTGCCGGTATTCCATCGGCCGGGCCCCGCGCCGCGCGGGCGTCGCGCTCTTGGTCCGCATCTTGAAGGTGGGCAGGATCGTCCGGCCGAAGGTGTTCTCGAACATCATCGCGGCCGCCGCGTACAGGGCGAGGACCGCGGACGCGACGAACAGCCAGCCGCCGACGTCCAGCGACCAGTTGGACGGGGCCCAGAAGCCGGCCGCGGTGAAGCCCGCGCCCGCGGCGAGGACCGCCAGCATCAGCGCCATGGCGAGGTTCGCCCCCAGCGCGGCGATCGCGCACAGGCCGGTGATCACCGCCAGCATGATGAACCAGAACGCGAAGCCCTCGCTGAGGCCGCCGAGGACCGGGGCCTGCTCCACCGGGTACGCGCCCATGCCGACCAGCATGAACAGCAGGCCGAACGCGAGCCAGAACGCGCCCCACATGCCGTGCACCGCGGTGGCGAGGCCGTCGCGCGCCCGGTAGGCCCACATGCCCGCCAGCAGCTGGGCGAGGCCGCCGAACGTCAGCACGAACGGCCACAGGACCAGCGGGGTGCCGGCGTCGCCGTACCAGCCGGCCTGCCAGGCCCCGACCATCGCGGTCGCGCCCGCGAACCCGAACAGCCCGAGGATGGACGGTGCCGCGATGGGCTGGAGGGAAATGCGGGTCCGGTCCTCCCAGAGCGCGTGCTCGCCGGGCATGTCGGCGCCCCTGCCCGGGGCGGCCGCCGCGGCGCCATGGGCCGGCGCCGCCGCTTCGGTGCGCTCGCTGGCCATAGGCGCCTCCGCACGCTGCTCTTCCGCACGTTCTCTACGCCTTGCCATGAGATCCCCCTCTGAAATAGGAGAGCTATAAAAACCCCCTAACCGCACTATTCAGGGTCAAACTGCCTCGGAACAGATACTCAATGACATCTCGGGCGTGGCGGGGGTTGTTTGCCGCGCGAAGGGGCGGACGTGGCGTATTGATTAATGACGGGGGCCCAGGCGGCGGGCCGGGCGCAGGCTGTCAGGCGCGGGGGCCGCAGTGAATCTGCAGGCCGGGGGTCGAGCTCCAGCCGATCGTCGCGAACAGCTTGTCGATGTGCGGCGAGACAGCGTGCAGGACGAGCATCCGGCCGTCCTCGTGGAGGTCGCGGGCGGCGAGGTTGAAGGCGCGGAGCCCCGCGACGTCGACGAAGTCGACCGCGGTCAGGTCGACGTGGACGTCGCAGCCGGGAACGCGGCCGCGCGCTGCGTCGAGCGCGCGGGTCACGTCACCGGCGTTCGACACGTCGATCTCGCCGTTCATCACGAGCCGTGCCGCGGCCGGCGAGGCGGTGATGTGCAGCAGCGCCGTGTCGAGCTCGACAATGTCGCCGCCGGGTCCGTCGCCGGAGCCGGGCCCGGAGCCGATGCCGGAGCCGGTGGCGGGCGACGCCCGCTCGCCCGACTCGACGCCGTCCTCACCGTCGGTGATCCGCCAGACCGTCATCCGCTCCTCGCCTAGGACCGGGGGTGCCGCTGCCGTCGCGGTCCCGTATATCCCAGGCTCTCATCTGTCGGCGGCTTGTGGCCCCAACCGGGCGGGAAAACAACGATCGGGCGCGATTTCCTTTGCCGGACGCGCCGCCTTCCTTGGCGGGACGCCCGTCAGGGCACCATCCAGCCGAGGACACCGGTCGATTGGAGCCCGGACAGAACGCACATTCCGGCGAGGAACAGCAGGCTCCACAGGACGACGCGGCGGAAGATGTCGCCCTCCCGCCCGTCCAGCCCGACGGACGCCGCCGCGATGGCGAGGTTCTGCGGCGACACCATCTTGCCGAGGACGCCGCCGGAGCTGTTGGTCGCCGCCATCAGCACCGGTGACAGGTCGGCCTTGCCCGCCGCGGTGACCTGCAAGGCTCCGAACAGGGAGTTCGACGAGGTGTCCGACCCGGTGACGGCGGTACCGAGCCAGCCGAGGATCGGCGACAGCAGCGCGAACGCGCCGCCCGCCCCGGCCATCCACGTGCCGAGCGTGACCGTCTGGCCGGACGCGTTCATCACGAACGCCAGCCCGAGCACCGCCATCACCGTGACGATCGCCCACCGGAGCTGGACGAGGGTCGTCCAGTACGCGCCGGCGGCACGGCCGGGGCCGACGCGGAGGGCGGCCATGGTGATCAGCCCGGCGGCCAGCATCTGCGTCCCCGGCGTGGTCAGGTAGTTGAGGGTGAACGTGGGCAGCGACAGCGGCTCGCCGGCCGGATCGGTGAGGTCCAGGCCGGGCCAGGAGAACGTCGCCGTGGCCCGGTCGAGGGCGTCCTTGACCGGGCCGAGCCGGCAGACGACGAAGACCGCGATGATGATCGCGTACGGGGCGTAGGCGCGGACGATCTCGGCGCGCGAATCCTTGACCGGGGCGGCCCGCCGATCACCCTCGGCACGGTCACCCTCGACACGGGCGGCGAACTCGGGGGTGGGCTCGTCGGCGGCGCCGCCCGCGACCGGGGCAGGGACCGTGGGCGCGGCCGGGCGCAGCCGGACGGCGAGGACGACCGCCGCCGCCGACACCAGCGACGCGACGACGTCCGCGAGCGGCACCGAGACGAAGTTCGCCGTCGCGTACTGCGCGGCGCCGAACGACGCGCCGCACAGCAGCGCGACCGGCCAGGTCTCGCGGAAGCCGCGCCGCCCGTCCACGATGGCGACGAGGACGAGCGGGACGAACACCGCCAGGATCGGCGTCTGCCGCCCGACCATGGCGCCGAGCGTGTCGCTGGACTCGCCGGTGACCTTGCCGAGCGTGAGGATCGGCGTCGCCATCGCGCCGAACGCGACCGGCGCGGTGTTGGCGGTGAGCGCGAGGACGGCGGCCTTCAGCGGCGGGAAGCCGAGCGCGATCAGCATCACGGAGGTGACCGCGACCGGCGTCCCGAACCCGGCGAGCGCCTCCAGCAGCGCGCCGAACGAGAACGCGATCAGCACGGCCTGCAGCCGCTGGTCGTCGCTGACCTGCGCGAACGTGCGGCGCAGCACGTCGAAGTGCCCGGTGGTGACGGTGATGTTGTAGACCCACAGGGCGTTGATGACGATCCACAGGATGGGATGGAAGCCGAACGCGGCGCCTTCCGTCCCGGCCAGGAGCGCCTGGCTCGCGGGCATCCCGTACGCCCAGACCGCGACGGCCAGGGACACGGCCAGCGCGATCAGGGAGGCCGGCCAGGCCCGCATGCGCACGCCCCCGAGCAGGACGAACAGCACGGCCAGCGGCAGCGCGGCGACGAGCGAGCTCCAGCCGAGCGAGCCGGCGACGGGATCGAGGACCTGCTGGTACACGGCGATCACCTCGCGGGTTGGGGGCGCCCCCCGGGCGGGTCAGAGATCGGGGAGGAGCTTGGCCGGGGTGATGGGCAGGTTCCGGACGCGGATCCCGGTCGCGTGGTGGACGGCGTTGCCGACGGCCGCCGCCGCGCCGACGATGCCGATCTCGCCGATGCCCTTGGAGCCCATCGGGTTCAGGTGCGGGTCGGACTCCTCCACCCAGGTCGCCTCGATGTCGCGGATGTCGGCGCAGGCCGGGACGTGGTACTGCGCGAGGTCCCGGTTGAGGTAGTCGCCGAACACCTCGTCCATGACGCTCTCCTCCATCAGCGCCATGCCGATGCCCATCGTCATGCCGCCGATGAACTGGGAGCGGGCGGTGGTCGGGTTGATGATCCGCCCGGCGGCGAAGACGCCGAGCATCCGCCGGACGCGGACCTCGCCCGTGTCGGCGTCCACCTCCACCTCGGCGAACTGCGCGCCGAACGCGTGCCGGGCGTACTTCTCGCGCGCCTTCACCTCCGCGGTCGTGTCGGCCTCCGCCTCCAGGCCCTCCGGCGGGACTTCGCCGTTCAGTTTCCCGCGCAGGGCCTCGCAGGCGCGGACGACGGCCGTCCCCCACCCGGCCGTCCCGGAGGAGCCGCCCGCGACCGACGCCTTCGGGAACGCGCTGTCGCCGACCTCGACCGTCACGTCGCCGAGGTCCGCCTTCAGCGCCTCGGCGGCGATCAGGGCGAGGGCGGTGCGGGCGCCGGTGCCGATGTCGGCGGCGGCGATGCGGACGGTGAACGTTCCGTCCGGCTCGGCGCGGGCGGTCGCGCGGTTGGGGCTCATGTAGGCGGGATAGGTGGACGCGGCGACGCCCGTGCCGATGAGCTTGCGCCCCTCCCAGCGGACACCGGGCGCGGGGTCGCGTCCGGCCCAGCCGAAGCGGGCGGCGCCCTCTTGCAAGCATGCGACGAGGTTGCGCGAGCTAAAGGGCAGGCCGCTCTCCGGCTCCCGGTCGGTATCGTTGCGGATGCGCAGCTCTATGGGGTCGATGCCGGTGGCGATGGCGAGCTCGTCCATGACGGATTCGAGCGCGTACATGCCGGGTGTCTCGCCTGGGGCGCGCATCCAGGACGGTGTGGGGACGTCCAGGGGGACCAGCCGGTGCGTCGTCCGCCGGTGGGGCGCCTGGTACATGACGCGGGTCGGCGTGGCGGTCTGCTCGGCGAACTCCTTGACGGTGGACGTCTGCTCCACCACGTCGTGGAGGATCGCGTTCAGGCGCCCGTCGTTGTCCGCGCCGACGCGGAGACGCTGGATGGTGGGCGTCCGGTAGCCGGTCGTCGCGTACATCTGCTGGCGCGGGACGGCGAACTTCACGGGACGCCGCACGGCGCCTGCGGCCATCGCGGCCAGGACGACGTTCGGCTTAGGGATTCCCTTGGAGCCGAACCCGCCACCGACGTGCGGGGCCACGACCCGCACATGGGACGGGTCAAGGCCGAACGTCTGGGCCAGCATGCTTTTGACGTTCGACGCGCCCTGGGTCGAGTCGTAGAGCATGAGGTGCCCGTGCTCGTCCCAGAGGGCGAGGGTGGCGTGCGGCTCCATCGGATTGTTGTGCTCGGCGGGCGTCGTGTACGTGACGTCCACGCGAACTGCTGAATTGTTGAACACGTCCTCGGGTTCACCCTGCTCGGTGTCGGCAGGGAAGACGGGGTTCACCTTGCCCGGCTGGTAGAGGCCGGGGTGGTCGGGGCGCAGCCGCACGTCCGGGGCCTCCGACGCGTACTCGACCCGGACGAGACGGGCCGCCTCCCGCGCGGTCTCCAGCGTCTCGCCGACCACGGCGGCGACGAACTGGCCCCGGTAGGAGACCGTCCGGGACTGGAACAGGGCCAGCTCGCCGTCCGGCGGATCGCTGAGCTTCGGCGCGTTCTCGCACGACAGGACGGCGAGCACGCCGGGAAGCGCCAGCGCCGCGTCGGCGTCCACGGCGAGGATCTCACCGCGCCCGACGCTCGCCTGGACGGCCGCCGCGTACGCCACGTTCTCGACGGGGTACTCGTACGCGTAACGCGCCGCTCCCGTGACCTTCTCGCGGCTCTCCAGCCGTTCGGTCATGACGCCGTCCCCTCCCCCGCTTCGGTCACCCCGGCCGCTTCGGCCAGCTCGGTCAGCGTCCGGACGATCAGGTTGCGCGCGAGCGGCACCTTGTAGGCGTTGTCGCGCAGCGGCTCGGCGGCGTCCAGCTCGGCCTCGGCGGCGCGCAGGAACGACTCGCGCGTCGCGGGCCCCCCGCGCAGCGCCTCTTCGCCGAACCAGGCGCGCCACGGCTTGTGCGCGACGCCGCCCAGCGCCAGCCGGACGTCCCGCACCGCGCCGCTGTCCGGGTCCACGTCCAGCGCCGCAGCTATCGACACCAGCGCGAACGCGAACGACGCCCGTTCCCTGACCTTGCGGTAGCGGGACCGCATGCCGAGCGGAGGAACCTCGACCGCCGTGACAAGGTCGCCCGGTTCGAGGACGGTGTCGCGCTCTGGCTCGTTGTCGGGGAGCCGGTGGAACTCGTCCATCGGGATGGTTCTCGCCCCGCCGCGCCCCAGGACGTGCACCGAGGCGTCCAGCGCCGACAGCGCCACCGCCATGTCGGACGGGTGCGTCGCCACGCACGCCTCCGAATGCCCCAGGATCGCCAGGTTGTGATGCTCCCCTTCCCGTGCCGGGCACCCGCTGCCGGGGTCTCGCTTGTTGCAGGGTTTGGCGGTGTCCTGGAAGTAGGAGCAGCGTGTGCGTTGCAAAAGGTTGCCGCCGACGGTCGCCTTGTTGCGTATCTGCCCGGATGCCCCCGCCAGGACGGCCTGCGCGAGCATGGGATGCCCTTCACGCACCGTCCGGTCTGCGGCGAGCGCGCTGTTGGTCATGGCCGCGCCGATGAGGAGCGCGCCGCCCGGGGTCAGCTGGATCTGGTCGTAGGGGAGGTGCGCGACGTCCACGAGCCTGGCGGGGGTCTCGACGCCGAGCCGCATCAGGTCGACGAGGTTGGTCCCGCCGCCGAGGTAGTAGGTCGCGCCGCCGTGGCCGTCGTGGCCGTAGTGCCGCGTCAGGGCGTCTTCGGCGCTGGTGGCGCGCTCGTAGGTGAAGGGCCTCATGCCTCCGCCGCCTCCTTGCGGGCCTCCTCCTCGCGGCGCGCCGCCTCCCTCAGCGCCGCGACGATGCCGACGTAGGCGCCGCACCGGCACAGGTTGCCGCTCATGCGTTCGCGTATCTCGTCGTCGTCCAGGACGGGGTCGGCCCCAAGGTCGCCGGTCACCGCGCTGGGCCAGCCCTGCCCGACCTCGTCCAGCATCGCCGTCCCAGAGCAGAGCTGGCCGGGCGTGCAGTACCCGCACTGGAACGCGTCCTGTTCGATGAACGCCTCTTGGAGGGGGCTGAGGCGCCCGTCCTGCGCGAGCCCTTCGACGGTGACGATGTCCTCTCCGTCATGGGCGACGGCCAGCGCGAGGCACCCGTTCGCGCGGTGTCCGCCGATGAGGACCGTGCACGCGCCGCACTGCCCGTGGTCGCAGCCCTTCTTCGAGCCGGTCAGCCCGAGGTCCTCGCGCAGCACGTCCAGAAGGGACGCGCGGGTGTCGACGTTGAGCCGGTGTTCCCGCCCGTTCACGACGAGGCTGATGTCGGCGTGCACCGGGGTGGATTCGCTGTCCATGATTCCGGGCCTACCCTGGATCGACGGCTGTTCACAAGAGCCTTAGTTGTTCAGAGGGGCGCGTGTTCAGAGGAGCGCGGCGGCGGCGTCCACGGCGCCTTCGACGTCGCCGTCCGGCGGGTACAGCAGGGCCCGCCCGATGACCAGGCCCCGGACGCCCGGGATCCGCAGCGCGCGCCGCCAGCCGTCCATCGCCTCGCGGGGGTCGCCGCCGTCGTCACCGCCCGACACCAGCGCGGGCAGCGTCGTCGCCGCCAGCACCCGCGCCATCTCCGGGGCTACCGGCACCTTCAGCCACGTGTACGCCGACGTGACGCCGAGCCCCGACGCGACCGACACCGCGCGGATCATCGCCTCCGGCGTCACCAGGTTCCGGACGCGCCCGTCGACGCGGTGCGCGACGAGCGGCTCCACCAGCGCCAGCAGCCGCCGCCGCGCGAGCGCCGACACCGCGCCCGCGCAGCCCTCCAGCGTCCGGGCGGTCGCCGGGTCGGAGTCGTCGACGCGGAACAGCAGCCGGCCGCCGTCCAGCCGGGACGCGGCGATCGCGGCGGCGTCGTAGGCGGTGAACCGGTCGTCGATCTCGAACGCCGTCCCGGCGAGGCCGCCCCGGTTCATCGACCCGATCGCGAGCCGCCCGTCCAGGGCGCCGAGCAGGAGGAGGTCTTCGAGGATGTCGGGGGTGCCGATGACGCCGTCCACGCCGGGCCGGCCGAGCGCGGCGCAGAGCCGGTCGAGCAGCTCGCGGCGGTCGGCCGTCGCGGTCAGGTCGCCGCCCACGCCGAGCGCGCCGCGCGCCGGATGGTCCGCCGCGATGAGCATCAACCGCCGCCCGGCCGCGCCGGGCGGCCCCTCGCGGCGCCGCCGCGCCGCCGCGGCCTCGGCGATCGCCCCGGGCCGCGCGGCCCGCACGCCGGTGAGGTCGCCGGCACGCACGCCCCCGCCTTGGACGGCGTCGCCCTGGACCGGACCGCCTTGGACGGCGTCGCGTCCGCTGACGTCCGTCATGGGATGTCGTTCACGCCGAACGATCGGGCATCGCCGAGCCGTCAGAGCCGTCCGGGTCGGCGAGGATCTCCACGACCTGGCGCGCCGTCTCGGTCGGCAGCGGCGGCGGCAGGCCCCGCCACTTGCGGGACGCGGCCATCGCCGCCGCACCGGCCCCGCCCCCGTACACGGCCGCCGCGACGAACGCCGCCAGCTCGGGCGGCAGCTTCCGCTCCAGCAACCGCAGGTTCATCCGGTGGACGGCGGCGGTCGCGAGCACGCCGAAGACCCCGGCGACGGCGCCGAGCCGCAGCGCCGGGACGCGCCGCCTCGCCTTGTCCAGCATCTCCTCTTGCGCGGCGTCGGCCACCCGCCGGGCGAGCTGGAGGTTCTGCGCCAGCGAGTCGTCGCCGACCTCCGCGGGCTCATACGACTCGGTCATGACCCCGCCTTACCCATGAGCGTGCATGGAAACCGGGAGAGCAATATGTCACCGTCGGTAACTTTGCGGGTGCTGTAAGTTGCCCAGCGGACCGTTCTGGACCTGTCCCGGACCCCGCGAGAGAGAGGCCGGTCGATGCAACCGTTCGAGCTGCCCGACTTCTACGTCCCGTATCCGGCCCGGCTCAACCCGCATCTGGAGGGCGCGCGGGCGCACACGATGGCGTGGGCGCGCGAGATGCGGATGCTGGACGAGAACCGCGACCCCGGCACCCCCGACGTCTGGGACGAGGCCAAGCTCGAATCCGCCGACTACCCCCTGCTGTGCGCCTACACCCATCCCGACTGCGACGCCCCAGAGCTCGACCTCATCACCGACTGGTACGTCTGGGTGTTCTACTTCGACGACCACTTCCTGGAGGTCTTCAAGAAGACGCAGGACCAGCAGGGCGCGAAGGCCTACCTCGACCGGCTCCCGCTGTTCATGTCGCTCGACCCGCCGGAGCCGACGAACGCCGTCGAGCGCGGGCTCGCCGACCTGTGGGCGCGGACCGTCCCGTCGAAGTCGCACGCGTGGCGGCGCCGCTTCTCCGAGAGCACCCTGAACCTGCTCCGCGAGTCGCTGTGGGAGCTGTCCAACATCAGCACCGGGCGCGTCCCGAACCCGGTCGAGTACATCGAGATGCGCCGCAAGGTCGGCGGCGCGCCGTGGTCGGCCGATCTGGCGGAACATGCGGCGGGCGTCGAGGTCCCCTGGCGGGTGGTGCGGACCCGCCCGCTGCGCGTCCTCAAGGACACGTTCTCGGACGCCGTCCATCTCCGGAACGACATCTTCTCGTATCAGCGCGAGACCGAGTCCGAAGGCGAGATCAACAATTCCGTTCTCGTGATGGAGCGGTTCCTCGGCGTCGCCCCGCAGGCCGCGGCCGACACCGTCAACGATCTACTGACGTCCCGGCTCCGCCAGTTCGAGAACACCACCCTCACCGAACTGCCGCAGCTCTTCGAGGACCGCGCCCTCGACCCCGTCGAGCGGGCGAACGTGTCCGGCTATGTGAAGGCGCTCCAGGATTGGCAGTCCGGCTGCCACGAATGGCACACGCGCTCCGGCCGCTACATGAACAAGAAATCGCTGGGCATGTCCGCGGCCCGCATTCCCGCGCTGATCCGGTCGGCCCGGATCAGCCTCCCGCACGTCCCCTACCAGAAGGTGGGGCCGACGCCGCTGCCCGAGTTCGACATCCCCTATCCGGCGCGCGTCAACCCGCACCGCGCGAGCGCCGGAGCCAACACCGTCGCTTGGTGCCGCGACATGGGAATGTTCGACCCGCAGCCGCGCCTTCCCGACCCGGTCTGGACCGAGGAGAGGGTCACCGGAATGGCGCTGGAGATATGCTCCGCGTCCCTCGACCCCGACGCGAGCCCGGAGGCCCTCGACCTCGCGACCCAGTGGCTGGCCTGCGGAACCTACGGCGACGACTACTTCCCCGCCGTCTTCAACCGCGACCGCGACATGGCCGGTGCGAAGCACTTCAACGCCCGCGTCCCCGCGTTCATGCCGCTCGACTGCGGCCCCACGCCCGAGCCGGAGAACCCTTTCGAGGCCGCCCTCGGCGACCTCTGGCGGCGCACCGCCACCCCCATGAACGAGGCCGGGCGCCGCGAATTCCGCGCCGCCGTCGAGCACATGGTCGAAAGCTGGCTGTGGGAACTGAACAACCACCTCCAGTCGCGCATCCCCGACCCGGTCGACTACCTGGAGATGCGCCGCCACACCTTCGGCTCCGAAATGACGATGGCCCTCGCCCGGATCGAGCACGCGCACGAGATCCCCGCCGACGTCTTCGCGACCCGCACCCTCCGCGAGATCGACGCCTCCGTGATGGACGTCGCCTGCCTCATGAACGACTGCTTCTCCTACCAGAAGGAGATCGAGTACGAGGGCGAGGTGAACAACGGCATCCTCGCCGTGCAGAACTTCTTCGGCTGCGGCCGCGACGAGGCGCTGCCCATCGTGAACGACCTCATCACGTCCCGCCGCCGCCAGTTCGAGTACCTCGCCGAGCACGAGCTCCCGGCCCTGGCCGACGAGATGGACCTGGACGAGACGGCCCGCACCGCCCTCGGCGCCTACCTCGGCGAGCTCCGCGACTGGATGGCCGGGATCCTCAAATGGCACCGCGAGACCGACCGCTACGACGAGCGTCCGGCCCCGCCCGGCGTCCCCGAACCCGCCGGCCTCGGCACGTCCGCCTTCCGCCTGTACGCCCGCTCGGGCCGGTGACCCGCTCAGGCCGGTGACCCGCTCAGGCGGGTGACCGCTCGCCCTCCGGCTCCGGCGCGGTCCGGGGGGCGGGGATCATCAAGGTGTGGCGCTCGTCCCGCGTGAGCCGCCGGAACACCCGGCTGCGGGCCCGCGCGACGAGCGCCTCACCGTCCGTCACGGCCTCCCACACCCGCACCGTCCGGTCGGCCGACGCGGACGCGACCCGGGTCCCGTCCGGCGACCAGGCGACGGAGCACACCTCGTCGCGGTGGACGCCCGCGACGCACAGCTCCCGTCCGGCGAGCGGGTCCCAGAGGCGCACGGTCCGGTCCGTGGACGCCGTCGCCAGGGTCCGGCCGTCCGGCGACCACGCCATCGACCACACCCAGCCCTCATGCCCCGTGAGCAGCGCCGCCTCGACTCCCTCCGCGACGTCCCAGACCCGCACGTCGCGGTCCTTGGACAGGGCGGCGATGTGGCGCCCGTCCGGCGACCACGCCATCGCCCGCACCGCGCTCTGCGGCACGTTCAGCAGCATCACCTGCAGACCGGTCCGGCGCTCCCAGATCCGGACCGTCCCGTCGTGGGACGCGCTGGCGACCCGTTCCCCGTCCGGTGACCAGGCGACGGCGCGGACGGTGTCCTCGTGCCCGCGCAGCACGAGCGGCTCGGCGCCGCCGCGCCACTCGCGAATCCGGACCGTGCGGTCGTCGGACGCGGTCGCGAGCAGGTCGCCGCCGGGTGACCAGGCGACGGCCCGCACCCAGTCGGTGTGATCGTCGAGCACGGTCTCCTCGGCGCCGTCCGCGGCACGCCAGATCCGGGCGGTGCGGTCCCGGGACGCGGTGGCGACCCGCTCCCCGTCCGGCGACCAGGCCACGTCCCAGACCTCGTCGGCGTGCCCGCGCAGCACCAGGGACACGCCATCGGCCCAGATCCGCGCCGTGCCGTCATAGGACGCGGACGCGAGCCGGTCGCCGGTGGACCAGCCGACCGCCGCGACCGAGCCGGTGTGGCCGCGCAGCACGGCCAGCTCGGCGGCGCGCTCGGTGTCCCAGAGCCGGACGGTCCGGTCGTCGGAGCCGGTGGCCACCCGGGCGCCGTCCGGCGCGAACGCCACCCCCCGCACGTTCTCGGCGTGCCCGCGCAGCACCGCCAGCTCGACGCACTCCCGGGCCGACCAGAGCCGGACCGTCCGGTCGTGCGACGCGGTGACCAGGCGGTCGCCGTCCGGCGACCAGGCGATGGACCACACCAGGTCGGCGTGCCCGCGCAGCTCCATGCCGGACGCGCCCGTCGCGGCGTCCCACACGCGCGCCGTCCGGTCGTAGGAGCAGCTCGCCACCCGGTCACCCTCCGGCGACCAGGCGACCATCCGGACGGTGTCCTCATGCCCGCGCCAGACCGACAGCTCGGCGCCGGTCGCCGCGTCCCAGATCCGGACGGTCCGGTCGTCGGAGGCGCTGGCGAGGCGGGCGCCGTCGGGGGACCACGCCACGTCCCTGACCCAGCCGTCGTGGCCGGTCAGCGTCGACACGGTCGTCCCGTCCGCCGCGTCCCAGATCCTGATGTCGCCGTCGCGGGAGGCGGACGCGACCCGCGAGCCGTCCGGCGACCAGGCCACCGACCACGCCATGTCGCCGTGCCCGCGCAGCACGGCGACCCGGGCGCGGGCCTCGACGTCCCAGATCCGCACCGTGCCGTCGTAGGACGCGGACGCGAGCCGCGACCCGTCCGGCGACCAGGCGACCGCCGCGACCGCTTCCTCGTGGCCGCGCAGCACGGCGGTCGCGGCGCCGGACGCCGCGTCCCACAGCCGGACGGTGCGGTCCGACGACGCGCTCGCCAGCAGCGAACCGTCCGGCGACCAGGCCACCGACCAGACCCGGTCGTCGTGGCCGCGCAGGACGCCGCGCATCCGGGAGACCGCGAACCCCGCCGACAGCGCGCGCCGCGCCAGCGGGGTCGGCGCGCACTCCTCGTGCGCGGCCAGGGCGAGCAGCAGGCTGTGCTCCGGGTCGGTCTGGAACGCGGTCAGCGCCTGCCGGGCGATCGAGTCGGCGAGCCGCCGCATCGCGACGCCGTCCGACCGGTGCGAGACCTCGACGAACTCGACGGCGAGCGGCTCGATCGCCGCCAGGCCGTCCGCCTCGGCGATCCACTTGCGGGCCCCGGCGAGCCGGTCGCCGCGCAGCAGGTACGCCTCCTGGCGGCCGTAGCGGTTCCACTCCGCGGCCCACTGCTCCAGGTCGGCGATGCGGCGCAGCGTCTCGGCGTGCAGCGCGATCGTCTGCCGCAGCGGCGCCCACGCGGAGAACAGCGCCTCGTGCGACACCTCGAACACGGCGCCGTCGCCGTCCCGGCCGCTGGTGCACAGCCGCTCGCGGACGAACGCGTCCACGACGAGGCGTCCCGGCCCGTCCAGCTCGCCGCCCGGGACCCGCCGCCGCGTCGGCCGCCCTTCGGTGAACTTGACGAACTTCAGCAGCGTCGGCAGGACGGGCGGCGCGGGGTCCAGCGCCTCCAGCTCCGCCATCAGCCGGTCGGCGCGCCGGGTCAGCGCCCCGTCGACGCCTCCGGTCCTGCGGTAGTCCTCAAGGGTGATGGTGCCGTTCCGGCCGACGTGCAGGTAGAGCTCGTGCAGCAGGTAGGCGAGCAGGGGCAGCGCCGTCCCGTCGCCGGTGTCGTCGGCCATCTGCGCGACGAGCTCCGGCGGCTCGAACGCGATCCCGACCCGCTCCGCCGGTTCCCGGATCACCGTCCGCAGCGCCGCCCGGTCGAGCGCCGTGACCGTGAACGGGTGCCGGAACAGGTCGGCGTGCTCGCCGCTCAGGAAGGCGGTCAGGAACTCCGCCCGGAACACGAACACGGCCCACAGCTTCGGGTCGCCGTCCAGGGCGCCCTCGAGCATGTCCAGGAACGCGTCACGATCATCGTCGCCGCTCAGCGTCAGCAGTTCCTCGGCCTGGTCGACGACGATCAGCACGGCCCGGTTCCGCCGCCCCTTCCGCAGCGCGTCGAGGCTGCGCCCGAGCGCGTCCCGGCCGTCCGCGCGCAGACCGGCCGCAATGTCCTCGGCGTCCGCGTCCAGGGCGTCGGCAAGGCAGTAGGACAGCGACCGGAACGGGTCGTCCTCCGGTGTCATCGACGGCACGACGATCCACCGCCGTAGCTGCGCCACCCTCGGCAGGACCCCGGCGTGCAGCAGCGACGACTTCCCCACCCCGGACGGCCCGGTGACCGCGATCGCCCGCCGCTCGCCCCTCAGCCGCTCGACCAGATCCTGGATCTCGGCGTCCCGCCCGAAGAAGACCGCGTCGTCGTCCTCGGTGAACGCGTCCAGCCCGGGATACGGCGACCGGTCGCCCTTCCACACCGGCCGCGCCAGGTTCCGCCGCTCCTGCCCCTTCTCCCACGCCAGGACGAGCGGAATGAGCAGCATGCACAGCACGATGACCGGAAGCGCCCACTTCTGCACTACATGCGTTGTTTGTGGCGAAACCTGCAATGCCAGCCCCAGCAACGCCACCAGCAGAATCATCAGGTACCCGGGAAAGACGGGACCCTGCCGCCGCCGCATGCACACCCTCCGAACCC